>JBIIXW010000030.1:0-29301 GCA_044347165.1 Chthoniobacteraceae bacterium | reverse complement strand
TCAGTCTCAGCCAGCCCGCTCAGAACGTCAGAGACCATGTCCGGAGTGACCACCAACGCCGCCCCAGCCCCTTCGATGATTTTCTCAACCCGTTGCGCCGGCACCGACACATCAATCGGCACATAGGCCCGCCCGCATTTCACCGCACCCAGAAACGCCACCAGCATCTCCGGCTCCTTGTGCCCATGAACCGCAATCGGCCCCGAACGTCCCTCCAACTCCCGATCTAACCACGCCGCAAACACATCCGAGCGCACGCAAAGCTCACCATACGTCATCCGCCGCTCTCCCGAGCGGTGCGCGTCACGGTCAGGACACTGGATAGCCCATTGTTGAATCGAATCGAGGAGGTGCACGTCAATCAGGGGTTAAAATCAAAACTCTTGGTACACAAATGGCGGCGTCGAAAAATCGCCCCGCCCGTACATAAAGGCCAGCGTCACAATCACCAGCACGTAGTAGAGAAACAACAGCACCGTCCGCAAATACGGGTGTGCGTGAAGCAGCATCTTCCACCGTTCAGCCAGAGTCGCCATGGCCAAACCTTACTTCGCAGCCACACGCTGCTCGACGTCAGAAACCAACTTGGCCGGCGTCGCCCACGCCTCGCGCTCAAACTCAGCAGGCGAAATCTCAATCCCAAACTCTCCCCCCAGCGCGACAATCAACTCGACCGTTTTCATCGAATCCAAAATCTGCAAATCGTAGAGCGGAAGATCGGGATTCGTCCTCACTTCCTCAGTCTCCGCAACGTTCGCCAACACGGACAGGATTTGGTCTTTCATGGTTTTGGGTGGATTAAAATGATCTCAGAAAATACAGGCGCTTCAACGATCCTTCCCCTCCTCCAGCGCAGGTTTCGCAGGTTGAGCCGGGGCGTCTGTCGGCACCGGTGGCGTTGCGGGCGGGCCATCCGCCTTCGCCGCAGTGTCCGAACTCTTCAATCGGCCATGAAAAAAGTCATCAATCACCTTGTTGTAGTACCACCAACCTTTTGATCCGATATGGTCATTCTTGTCCTTGAAAAAGACTGGATCCCCCTCGTGAGACGAGAAATACACGAGCGGCGTATCGTACCGCCCCGTCAACTCGCGCAACCGCTCCCCGTACTCCTTCCGCGCCTCCGCCGAAACACCGTCCCGCTCTAACAAATCCCCGTGCAAGGGCATGCTCATCACCAATGCCTCCGCGCCTAACTCCTTCAACGCACGCAGCACCAACTCAAAATCATCCCACTCCTGCGAACTACGCAGCACCCGCAACCATTGCTCATCCGCCGATCCATGCGGCTTCGGCGGAGGAAGTACCTTCGCCTGCTCGGCCGCTTTCACCGCCATCGCGCGAGCGTGCTTGTCCGCAAACCGGAAAAGCTCCCCCCAATCCAGCTTTCGACGCCGCACCTGCGCTCCCGCCGCTCGTGGAATCTCCAAGGGGTTGCCCGATGCCTCAGCTGCCTCCTCATCCGCCTCCTCCCGTTCGCGCAACATGACAAAAACCTCCGCATAGTCCTGCAATCGGCTCACCCAGCGGTCAAACCAAACGACCGGCTCAAACAAGGCCAATAACACCCGATCTCTCGGACGATCTTTCGCCAAACGACGAACCAAGGTTCGCAGCACCATGTCGTTCTCGTAAGTCCGCGGGTAAGCGAGCATCTGACGCGCCGCATCCCGCTTCAAGCCGTGGCTCAGATACGGGCTGTGCAACATTTCCTTCGCCTGGAGTTGCGAAAAGTTTCCCTCGAAGTACTTGGGTTCGGCCCTCTGGTACATGAAGAAGGCCGGCGAAAGCGAAATCACCACTTTCTTCCCACCCACAGAGTCCCCCACGCTCCCGATTTTCTGCAAGACCGAGAGCGCTGTCGTGCCGGGCTTCCCAACCGGAAAGAGCCCGAACCCCGTCGGAAAATCGCGAAAAAAATCAATCCCGTTCAACGGTTCGGTCGGCAAAAGCTCCGAACTCCCAAACACCACCAACGTGTCCGGACGAGAAAAGGCCTCCCTGAGAAAGGCAACCCCGTGCAACTTCGCGTCGCTGAACTCCGGAGCAACCACGCTGTGCAAATAACGCTCCTGAAGGCTTCGAGTCCACTCATAGCCTCCCCAGCACGCAGAGGCGACCAACGTAAACGCCCCAACAAGAGCGGTCAGATGACGAAACCGTCCCTGTTCCGCCCCAGCCTCCGAAGCGCCGGCATTGGTATTTACAGAACTCATGTCTGGGGGAATCGGCGGTTACTCAAAACCACCAAAATCGATAAATGCGTCACGTAAATGACACCGCATCCCGATTAGCAGAAGACAAGCCAAACCCTTGTGGGAAGCGGCTGCCGCGACGCAACACGTTGCGCGTCGCCCATCAAAAAGCACGACTAACGAGGTGAATCCCGATTAGATTCCCAACATCAATCGAACCGGATTTTCGATGCATTCTTTAATCCGAATCAGGAACGTCACAGCCTCCTTGCCATCCACCACTCGGTGATCGTACGACAAAGCCAGATACATCATCGGACGAACCACCACCTCACCCTTCACCGCGATCGGGCGCTCCTGAATCTTGTGCATTCCCAAGATCCCGCTTTGGGGCGGATTCAAAATCGGAGTGGAAAGAAGCGACCCATACACGCCGCCATTTGAGATGGTGAACACCCCGCCTTGAAGATCCTCAATCTTGATTTTCCCGTCGCGCGCCTTAGCAGCAAACTCCACCAACTCTTTCTCCAGCTGCGCAAAAGACTTCTGATCCGCATCGCGAACCACCGGAACCACGAGCCCGCGTTCCGTTCCAACCGCAACCCCCACATCGTAGAAATGATTTTGAATCAAATCATCCCCCTCGATGCGTGAGTTAATCTGCGGTACTGCCTGCAACGCAGACACAACCGCCTTGATAAAGAAACTCATGAAACCCAGTTTCACCCCGTGCTCCTTCACAAACGCATCCTGCATTTCCGAGCGCAACCGCATGACCGCACTCAAATCACACTCGTTAAACGTAGTCAAAATCGCCGCCTGATGCTGCGCCGACACCAACTGTGCTGCAATTTTCCGCCGCAACGGAGTCATCCGCTTCCGCGTAAACCGTCCCTCCGACACAACCGCTGCGGATTCCACAGGCACTCCCAACGAGGCATTTGCCGCAGAGATCGCTGAGCGGATGGAAGGAATCACCGCAGGTGCCGGCGCAGGGGCAACCACTGCCGCAGGCGCTTCGACCGGCGCCGCCTTCGCTTTTTTCTCTGCCTTGGGAGCCTTCTCCTCCTTGGTTGCCTGCACCTCCGCAGGCTTTGCTGCCGCAGCAGCAGTCACCGACGCTCCACCCTCCTCAATCACCGCGACAACCTCGCCAATCTTGACTTCCGTACCTTCCGCCGCACGGATTCTCAAAACTCCAGATCCCTCAGCCGTTAAATCCGTGGAGACCTTGTCCGTGTCCAACGTGAGAATCACCTCGCCCGCACTCACCGCTTCCCCATCCGTCTTGTGCCAACGGGAAATCTGCCCGCTGCTAATTGATTCACCCACCGCCGGTATTTTGACTTCAAGACTCATATGACTTCTCAGATTGAAATTCGTACTTTTGTTAGACTCAGACTCCGCAGGCTCAGGCCACATCCGTCACGCTGAACGCATCTTCAAGAACCTTTCGTTGCTCCACCTTGTGAATCGCTAACGCCCCAACCGCTGGACTGGAACTCGCATCGCGCCCTGCGTAAAGCACCTTCGAACCGAGCACCTCGCTCAACGCGTTCCTCAGGAAACTCCATGCTCCCATGTTTTCAGACTCTTCTTGGCACCAAACAAACGTCTTCGCTTTTGCGTACTTCTTCACCGCCGCCTTCAGTTTCTCGCCGTGCAGCGGATACAACTGCTCCACTCGCACGATCGCAACGTCCTCACGCTGCCCCTCGGCGCGCGCCTTCAACAAATCGTAATAGACCTTCCCAGAGCAGAACACCACCCGAGTGACTTTGGAGGCCGCACCCAAGTTTGGCCCCGCCAAAATCTCTTCAAACGTGCCCTTCGTGAAATCAGACTCTTCCGACACGCAATCCGGCGCCCGAAGCAAACTCTTTGGCGTCATGATCACCAGCGGCTTCAGGAACTTCCGCTTGGTCTGGCGACGAAGAACGTGGAAGTACTGAGCGGGAGTCGTCAGGTTGCAAACCTGCATGTTGTCTTCCGCACAAAGCTGAAGAAACCGCTCCAAACGCGCGCTCGAGTGCTCAGGCCCTTGGCCCTCGTACCCGTGCGGCAACAGCAACACAATCCCGTTCGGTGTCTGCCACTTGCTCTCACCCGCAGCGATGAACTGGTCGATGATAATCTGAGCCCCATTCGAAAAATCGCCGAACTGGGCTTCCCACATACACAACATCTGCGGGTAGTTTAACGCGTACCCGTAATCGAAACCCAATACTGCAGCCTCGCTCAATAAGGAGTTGTACACGCAAATACGCGCCTGATCCGGGGACAGATGAGCCAACGGGTTGTACCGTTCGCGCGTCCGCTCGTCGTACAAGTACGCATGCCGGTGCGAAAAAGTTCCACGCCGACAATCCTGACCCGACAACCGCACCGGCGTGCCTTCCAAAAGCGAAGCCCCAAACGCCAAAGCCTCTCCATAGGCCCAATCATAGCCCGTGCCGGCCTTCCAAACTTGCTCCCGCTTCTCGATGAAGAACTTCTTCAACCGCGAAACCATCTGGAACCCATCTGGCAAGGTCGTCAACCCGCGGCAAATCGTGTCCAACGTCTTTTTCGAAATGGCCGTCTCTGCAGGATCAAACGAAAACTTCGGCTGAAATACCGCTGTCGAATGCGAGTATTTCGTCAGATTCTTGTCCTGTTCCGCCGCTTTCACCTCCGCAAACGCCGCCTCGTAACGCTCCTCAAACTTGCGGTCAATCCCCGTGGCATCGGACTCATTCAAAACTCCCGCACTCAGCAACTGTTTGAGATACGCCACACCCAAGGTCGGATGCGCCGCAATCTCGCGGTACATCACCGGTTGAGTGAACAACGGTTCATCCCCCTCATTGTGCCCGTGACGCCGATAGCAAACGATGTCGATGACCACGTCCGCTTTAAACGTCTGCCGGTACTCCATCGCCAGCTCCGCGCACCGACGCACCGCCACCGGATCGTCCCCGTTCACATGAAAAATGGGCGCCTCAATCATCTTCGCCACATCCGTACAATACCGCGATGAACGGGCATCTTTCGGAGAAGTCGTGAACCCAATCTGATTATTCACCACCAAATGCACCGTCCCACCCGTCCGATACCCCTGCAACTGAGACATGTTCAACGTCTCCGTCACCACACCTTGCCCCGCAAACGCTGCGTCCCCGTGAATCAAGATCGCCATCACCTTAGACCGCGCCTCGGTATCCCCACGAACGCGCTGACGCGCTCGCGCCATGCCCTGTACCACCGGATTCACCGCTTCGAGGTGACTCGGATTTGAAGCCAGTCGCACCTCCACCTCATGCCCATCCGGTAACGTCCGCTTGTTCACGTACCCCAAATGATACTTCACATCCCCATCCCCGCCGACGGTGTCCGGCATGTAGTTTTCAGAAAACGCCGCAAACATCACCGACAGCGACTTACCCAAAAAATCGTTGATGACGCTCAGCCGTCCCCGATGGGCCATCCCCATAACCAGTTCATCCACTTTGTGGCGGCTTGAGTTCTCCAACAGGGCATAAAGCGCAACCATCAGCGACTCGCCCCCCTCAATCGAGAACCGCTTCTGCCCAACGTACCGCGTGTGCAAGAACTTCTCAAAGCTCTCCACCGACAACACCTGCTCCAGCATACGGACCTGAGTCGGACCATCCACCGGATAGGTCGTCTCAATCGACTCAAAGCGAGAGCAAACCCATTCCCGTACCTTCGGGTTTTGAATGTGAACAAACTCAGCCCCAATCCTACCGCAGTAAACCCGCTCGAGCGCAGACCGTAACTCGCGGACTGTCATCGCGGCTCCCGAACGAAACAGCGGCGTCGAAACCGTCACGTCCAACTCCGCGTCAGAAAACCCCAACGCCTCAACGCTTAAATCTGGATTCACGGGGGCCGCCTTCGACAATGGATCAACGTCCGATTGCGAGTGCCCTATCGAACGGTAGGCGTTCACCATCGCGTCCACCTTGCTCTGCAAGGCCGTGTCTCCCCCGCCCGCAGCTGCACGCTCCGAAGCTGCAGCCCCTAGTTCGAACCCCTCAAAAAAGGCGGACCATCCCGCTTCAACGGAGGAAGGGTCCCCCTTCCATCTTTGATATGCGTCCTCAATAACGTCTGCGTTCGCTCGGTGCGGAATCTGAGTGGCCATACAACTCGTGGGGGGAAGAAAGGTTGAAAGATGAACCTCCACCCTATGTCACCAAAAGGGCCTGCGGAAACTTTTTTCCCGATTCTCCAGCTCGGGAAAATCCCAGCGCACTTCAGAAAATGACAGCAGACCTCCGATTGAGAAACCGGAACCGACAACCATTCAGTCGCTTATCATTGAAGGTCGCCAACCTCGGCACCATCACTCAAAATCGACGCATCCCAATCCTTCCAAACCGCTTCCAAGCCTAAATCTGCCAAAACCTGCGCCATTTCAGCAGGCGACCGATCGTCGGAAATATCAAACTGCCCCGTTGCTCCGTCCGCCTCGTCAAGCGCAACGTCCACCCGTCGGCCACGAACGGTTAAATGCAAATCCTGCTTCGCTTGCCCCGTGTACCCCCCTGGCTCTGTATGGCTTCCGGCACTTGCCATCGTCACACCCAACGGAAGAAGCAAGTCACGCAACGACTTCGGCTCCCGCGTGCTCAAAACCAAACCGACCTGCGGAAACACCAACCGAAACGCAATCATCAAAATCAAAAGCGACCGATCCGTCACCGGTTCTTGAGCTTGGTACCCGCCCGCGCACGGACGCAACCGAGGCAAGCTCACCGTAAACTGAGCCTTCCAGCACCGCCGAAGCAACCCGTCCAAATGCGCAGCGAGATCGACCGCCTCCTCGCGCCACGACCGCAGCCCCAATAACGCCCCCACCCCAATCCGGCGCACCCCCGCCCGATACGCGCGATCCGGACATTCCAATCGCCATGCGTAGTCCCGCTTCGGCCCTGCGGTGTGCAACTCAGCGTAAATCGAGGCATCATACGTTTCCTGATACACCACCACCCCCTCGGCACCTGCACCCACCATCCTCGCGTACTCAGGTTCCTCCATAGGGGCAACCTCGATGGCAAGAGACGGGACTTTCCGACTCAGCCGCTTCAGCACCTCCTCCAGATACCCATTAGAAACGAACCGCGGATGCTCTCCAGCCACCAAAAGCAGGTTCCGGAAACCCTGCCCCAAGAGGAAATCCGCCTCCGCCTCAACCTGATCCGGAGTCAACGTCACCCGTAAAATCTCGTTATCACGCGAAAACCCGCAGTAGGCGCAGTTGTTGATGCACTCATTTGACAGGTACAGAGGAGCAAACAAACGAATCGCCTTCCCAAAATGCTGCCGCGTCACCGATGTGGCCCGCGCAGCCGCTGCCGCGATTCGTCCGCCCCCGTCACATGCCAGCGCATCCACCAATGCCGCAAACTCACGCACCCGCGGCCGAGTCCGATCCAGCGTCTGCGTCACCGCCCCGTCCACCGAAGGATTCAAAACAGAATCAACCATTCCTCCGATGCGCACAGGACCCTTCGCGCTTCAACTGATCACACCGAGCCTCAATGCGCACCATTTTGGTCGAGGGCGAAAAACCCAACCGCTTCGTTAAACAGTTCTCAATCAACTCCAAGTGAGCATCCTCAAACTCAACAATCCGATTGCAATCCGTGCATATCAAATGGTTGTGGGACGGATGATCGTTGTAGTTGGGGTCATAAATCATCTGGCCCAAACCCAACTCCAACTCTCGCAACACCCCACACTCCACCAACAACGGGAGCGTGCGGTACACCGTCGCTCGCGAAACACTCGGCTCCACCTGTTTCACCCGAGCGAGTAACTCCTCCGCCGTGTAATGGTCCGTAGTGTCCAATGCCGCCTCGATAATCGCCTCGCGTTGAGACGTCCTTCGGAGCCCACGCTCCTGAAGGAAGGACAACACTTTCTGGCGAATCTCCGAATCCATACCCGCGAAACGATACACCTCAAACCCCCTCGGTCAATTCGAGCGCATCCCGCCCAGTCCGACAAAAAAGAAGCCCGGCCGAAACCGGGCTTGATGCCTGACGATTGAAGGAAACGAATCGCCTCCCGTCATCCTTTCGAAAACGACTACTTCTTCTTTTTCAGAAGGGGCAACCCCGTCTTTTCGTTCTCAGAAACTTCGTAACCAGCGGGAAGCGCATCAATCGCACCCTCTTTTGCCTCGCCCGCGAAGAAGTAGAGCGTCACCTGCTGGCCACCCTTGAGGGTCTGCAAGCGGGAATGAAGGATGTATGTTTTGCCAGATTTCTTACTCTTAACACTAAAGGCCATATGGATGGATTGGGTTTATTGGGTGGATAAAACGGGAGCGCCGAGTTCGTCCGCCTTCCAGCAACTAGTGCATTCACCGTGCTTCAAAAGCCAAAGGACGAAGATCTCGAGGAGCCTCGCTTCGGTACTGAGACCAGAAACTCGGCGGTTTCTTAGCAAAAACCCCTTAGGTTTTCCTGAGAAAATCAAACGCACCCCCGCAAAAAAAGAGAAAGCCGCCCTGCGAACAGAGCGGCCAAACAACATCGACAGGAAGCTTGATGTCTCTCAAGCGAGTCCCGCCAAAACGGTTAGATTAAACCGGCCCCTTTCAAGGTCGCGAATGCACCGTTCTTCGTCACCGTCTTCAAAGCCCGCGCGGTGAGCTTCACCGTCACAAACTTTTTGATTTCGGGAACCCAGATTTTCTTGGTCTGGAGATTCGGAAGGAACGTGCGCTTCACGACTTTCGTGACGTGCTGACCGATACCGCCTTTTTTCTTAGCCAAACCGCGGCGATGAATCACTGATCCCGTGGATGGCTTTGCTTTCGTGATGGAACACACTCTACTCATGGTAACCTCCTTCTTATTACAAAATGGTCGGGAACGGTCGCCCACACTCCCCACCAAGTCAAGCGACAACCCGAAACTGATTTCTCAAACTTCATACCCCGCGCCCCAGCGGATTTTGGTAACTCACGAAAACCATCCCCCCCACTCGTCCTGCATCAAAAACGGCACACCCGAAGCAGCACTCACCGCGTGCAGATTTCGCGTCGAAACATCCTCGACCTGCCCTCGAGTCACCCACGCCAAAACAACACTCGCCGCCGGCACTTTCGGCGCCCCCACAACCTGAATGCCTTCACGAGGCAAAACCCGAGTCGACGGACGCCCCACAACCCGACTCTGTCCCGTACAATCCAAGGCCATTCGAAGGTACTTCGGCGAAAACGGGACTTCTATCCCACCCATAACAGCACCATCCCCACGACCAACCGCCTCCACCGCCAGCGATTCCCCCTCCGCCGGCATCTGGTCCCGACGAAAGCGCAACATGCCGAAAATCACCTCCAAACGCGCACTGTCCACCACACTCACTCCCGCGCAAAACGCTTCGTTCGCCCCATGAGCAGACCCAACGCGAAAACGAATTCTAGAAAACCGCCGAGCCAAACCTGCCCCAAGGCGCACCACCCTCTCCGCATCACCGTCCACCAAGAAGCGTGATCCCGTGAAAACGACCACGCTCCCAACTCCAAACCGACCCTCAAAATCCGAGAGCGTCATCCGACAAGGGACGTTCTACTTTTTCGGAGCCACCGCTGAAGGCGGCGGTGCCAGTGGCTCTCCAGGCACCTTTGCTCCCAACGCAAAATCCTCTGCCTTCAACCCTTTCCGATACCCCTTAAACCCATAAAAGCTCGGTTCGTACTCATCCACAAACCGCACGTCGGCCTCCTTCGGAACATCCTTGCCCAACCCCCAATAGACGGCGTTCACGACCATCCGCCTAAGCCCCTCATTCACAAACTCGTTCGCAGCACCCATTGTCGTGCAAAAAATCCGGTTCGTGTTACCCGCCTCATTCATGTGCATCCGAGTCCACGCAATCGGCATCATCGGACTGTTCACGTCTTGCTCCATCTTGTCCGTCGCACGCTTCTTCTGATACGCCGCAGCCGAAGAATCCGGCAACATCCCCGCCAACACCATCCCCCGCATCAGAATCTTTGCATCCGATGGCGGGTAAGCCTCGTACACATCCGTCGTCCCAAAAACGTCGCGAACGCCGTTCAAAATCGAATCCGAGGCAGCCCCGGACTCAATCACCCCACGCGTCGCTTCCGATTTATGCCGCCCCCAATGGCTGACCCATTGCTCCCCCAACACCTTCTTCCCAAAAGTTCCAAGCCGATTCCCCTGAAACGCGTGCGTGCTCGTCCTCAACCCGATGACAGGCGTGCCCTCGAGAAACCGTTTCTCAAACCGCGCCAACGCCGTCTCATCCCACTTGCGGAAACGCAGGGACATCAGAAGCAAATCCGCGCTCTCCAATGCCTCACTCCCGCCAAGGCTCGCGCCATTATCCGGATTAATCGTCCCATCTGCATCCACCGAAAAAAGCACCGTGCACTTCAGCCCATGGCGCTGACTGAGAATTTTCCCCAGCATGGGAAGCGCCTCCTCCGATCGATACTCTTCATCCCCAGCCAGCAGCACCACATGCTTCGCTCCCGCACCGCCCCCTGCCGGTTCGTAAGTGATCGAACCACCCGCGGCTTCCACACCAACCACCGGAAGGAGAACCGCGCATAACGCGGAGACTGATAACGTCCAGATCTTCAGCATAGACCCGCGAACCTACGCCGCCACACCGCCTTGCGCAACGCCGATCAACGCGCCCCAACCGCCACTTTTAAGGCCTGCTGCGCGCGGTTGTGATCCATCACCGCCCGCACCTGCGCCAACCTCGCCCGCGTCAACTCCTCCCGAGCCGTAATGTACTCCAAAACAACCCCCACCTGGCTCGCCTGCCTCTCCCCCGCCAAGCGCGTCATCTCCTCCGCCGCAACCACCGATTCCTCGGCAATCTTGATCTGTTCCCGAGCCGACCGCGAGCGCGCGTGCGCCTCCACCACCTCCCGACCAATGGCCGCCTCCAATCGCTTGCCACTCAACGTCAACGACTCCTTGCGAACCGCAGCACCCTCCTTCCGAACGGAATCAAACAAGCCGCCCGCCCCAACCTTCCAAGAGAACCCAACGAAAAAGTCCTGCTGCCCCCCAAATCGGCCAAGCCTCCCATCCATCCCACCACCAAAACCACCCGCACTATACCCCGCCTGCACCGACGGAACCCACGGCGCCCGACGCGCCCGCTCCTCCTCCGTTCTCGCAGCCTCCGTCAGTGCCACCAAAGACGCCACCTCCGGCCGCTCCGCCCGCGCCTGCGAAATCAACGCAGCCAAACGCTCCTCACGAACAACCACCACCGGCACCATATCCGCCTTCGCACCCCTTAACGCCGTATCCGACGGCAAACGCAGCGTTTCCGATAACCGCGCCGCCGACAACTCAACCCCCTCCTCGAGTTGCCGCACCTGCAATCTCAACCGACTCAACTGCGTCCGCACCCGAAGCAAATCCGCCCTAAACGCCGTCCCCACCTTTACCGCCGCCTCCAACTGCCCCGCATACCGCTCCGTCACCACCACATCGTCCTGCACCACTGACACCCCCGCCTCGGCACCCAACAACTCATAGTACCGGTCCGCCGCCTCGCGAACCGTTTCCAAGCGCGCACGATCAACCCCTTTGCCCGCCGCAAGAGCGCGCTGCTTCGACGCCAACACCGCGTAATGCGTCTCACCCGGCGTCCAATCAACGACGGCTCCCGCTCCCGAAAAATACTGCTGCTTCGACGCGTCAAAAACCGCCCCGACGATGTCTTGCAACCGCCCCTCGTGCCCTCGATACGACCCACCCACCGAAAGCGTAGGCCAATACCGCTGCCACGCTTGCCGGT
This sequence comes from Chthoniobacteraceae bacterium, assembly GCA_044347165.1. GTDB lineage: Bacteria > Verrucomicrobiota > Verrucomicrobiia > Chthoniobacterales > Chthoniobacteraceae > JBEEPE01. Next base: position 17,296 of record JBIIXW010000030.1, on the reverse strand, counting down.
TCTCGACTAACGCCTCCACATGCCGCTTCCTCGCTGCATCAACCTCCTCGTTCCGCTCTCCCGCCAATCGAAGCACCGTGCGCAAATCCACGTGCATCGGCGACGCCCATGCCGAACTCCCAAACAGTACCAACGCAACGACGAACGTTTTCATAAAATCATTTCACAGAAGGTTGACCGCCCACATCACCCGCTCGCTGAACCGCTTGTCCATCCACCAGAACGCCCCCCTTCGGCACCACCAACTCCTCCTGAGATTCAACTCCCGGTAACTCAACCAAAACCCCATCGTTAAACCCCGGCTTGACGGACGTCTTCTTCACCACCCCGTCAACCCACCGAAACACAAACGCAGCAGTCTTCTCCATCACCAAGGCTCCCACCGGCACCGCCGTCACCTCTTCGTGGCGCTCCAATCCAATCTTCGCCGTCACACTCATCCCCGCCCTCAGCCCGTTCCCCGTCGCCGCAATGTCGGCCTCGACCTGAAGCGTCCGCGTCGCCACATCCAAAACACCTGCATGGCGGCTCACCACCGCATCAAATACTTTGCCAGGAAAGGCATCCGGCAAAATACGGACCGGCTTTCCCGATTCAATAAAAGGGGCCTCCAGTTCCGTCACCGGGACCCGGCAACGTAACACGCCAACCTCACTCACCCGAAAAAGCACCGCTCCGCCCGGAGCAACAAAAGCCCCCTCATCCGCCAACCGATCTGTTACCACCCCATCAAAGGGGGCCCTAATCTCGGCAAAACCCAGCAACGTCTTGCAACGGTCCACTCCCGCCTTCGCCGCAGAAAACTTTGCTTCCGCATCATCCACACTCTGCGGCAACACCAAGTCCGGCGACTTTTCACGCGCCTCCTTCAATCGCCGATACTCCACACCCGCAGCATCCTGCTCTGACTGCATCTTCACCAAATCCACCTCCAGCTCAGGAACTTCCACTTTTGCCAACAACTGTCCCTTTTTCACCCCATCGCCCCGATCCACCAACACCTCCTTCACATGACCCGAGACCCGCGCCCCTAACTGAACCTGACGATTCGCAACCAACGTGCCCGGAAACGAAACCCACCGGTGAACCGTCGCCTTGCGCGGTTTCACTGTCTCCAAAACAGGCACAGGCGCCCCGAAAAGCGAAGCCGTCCCCAAACCAACCAAGCTCAATAAAATCAGTTTCATAACGTCAGTCCCCTTCCTGAAATATTCACACTTGCTCGTACAGACGAGACCCCTCGTCATCCGGATCCAGCGAAGCCTCATGCCCGCCGGCTCCGCCAAAAAGCGCGTATAATCCCGGAATCAAAAACAACGTCGCCACCGTCGAAAAAACAACGCCTCCCATCACCGCCCGAGCCAACGGTCCCGACGTCCCGCCCCCCACCGCCATCGGAACCATCCCCGCCAACATCGCGAACGCCGTCATCAACACCGGACGCACCCGCCCTCGCAAGCCCTCAACCGCCGCCTCGATCGAGCCAACTCCCCGTTCTCGCTGCGCCCGAACCGCAAACGTAACAAATAGAATCGCATTCGAAACCGAAACGCCAACCGCCATGATCGCCCCAATAAAACTCTGCAAGTTCAGCGTATCCCCAGCGAAACGCAGCCCCCACACCACTCCCGCCAACGTGGCAGGGATGCACCCCAAAACCACCACCGCCTGCCGAAAACTCTGAAAGTTCGCAGCCAATAGCAAAAGCACCACCAAAACCGCTGCCCCAAGCCCCTTCACCAACCCCTCCGTCAATCCCAGCAATGGCACCGACTGACCGCGCACCGCCACCTGAACCCCCGGTGGTCGCTCCAAGGCCCGCAAAGCCTTCTCCACCGCATCCGTCGCCGCTCCTAAATCCGCTCCCTCCACATTGGCACCCACCGAGACAACCCGCGCCATATTGTAGCGATCATATTGTCCAACCACCGTTCCATCCGAAATTTGCGCAAAGCTTCTCAGCGGCACCACCCTGCCGCCCACTCCCGTCACCGGCAAGTTCAACAGCGCATCCTTGCCCTCCAAACTTCCCGGAGGAACCTGCACCTGAAGACTATAACTCACCCCCGTCTTTGCGTCCGCCCAGTAGTTTGGTACCGTGAACCGGCTGCTGGCCGTCGCCGCCACCAAGCTCCGCGTCGCATCCGTCATCCTGACCCCCATCAACCCAGCCCGCTCACGATCCACATTTACCTCCACACTCGGGTAATCAAGGCTCTGCGCAACCTGCACATCCCGCAACATCGGCAACTCCGACATCGCCCCGCGTACGCGCTCCGCAAACGCCCGCGACAAACCCAAATCCTTCCCGCTCACCACCACCTCAATCGGAGTCGTCGCCCCCAACGCCATCACCTTGCTCACAATGTCCGCCGGCTCAAACGAGACACGAACTCCCGACAACTCCCCCGCAAAACGACGCCTCAAGCGCTCCCTCAATGGACTCACCGGCCCGGCGCTCCCCGCCAACTGAATCTGCAACGTCCCCTCCTCCGGGCCGCTGTTCCACTGGTGAATCAAGTTGACCGGATAGTTCGGCGCATGAACGCCCACCAAACCCATCGTCATCGCAACGCCGGCCGGCCCCGCCTCTTCCGCCACTATCCCCAAAATTTTCTGGGCAATTTGCTCCGTCACTTCCACCCGCGTCCCCGGCTCCGCTCGAAACCGCAACTGAATCTGACCCGCATCCACCGCAGGAAAAATTTCGCGCCCCAGCCCAGTCACTCCCGCCCGCACCAGCAAAACCGCAAGCGCCACGTAAACCGGCACTGCCACCCACCTCGCACGAATCAATAACCGCGCAAGAAGAACGAACATCCCGTCCCCCGCAGACTCCTCGTGCTTCACTCCACCGCCCGCCCCCATCCAAACACTCAACACCGGCAATAACGTCGAAGAGAGCACGTATGACGCGACCATGCTGAACGCAACAGCCAACGCCAACGGGAGAAACAACGCTTTCGCCGACCCCTCCATAAAAAACGCCGGCAAAAAAACAGCCACAACACAGAGCATCGACAAAAACCGCGCCCCCTGTGTTTGGGATGTCGAAATCAGCGCAGCCCTCGCAACCGAATGCCCCGACGCACGCTGCCGATGCAGATTCTCAATCTCGACCGTCGCCTCATCCACCAAAATCCCAACCGCCAATGCCAAACCACCCAGCGTCATCAGGTTAATGGTGTGCCCGCTCACCCAGAGCCCGCACAGCGCCGCTCCAAGACTCACCGGAATATTTACCACCACAGCCAGCGCACCACGTAAATCCCTCAAGAACAGCAGCACCATCACTCCCGTCAACAACGCCCCCAGCAGCGCCTCTTTCACCAAATCTCCAATCGCCCGCTCAATCCACGGACTCTGATCAAACTCGAAACTCACCTGAATGTCCTCAGGGCACGCTTCCTTAAATCGCTTCAAGTTCGCCTTAACCAAAGACACCACCGTCAGAGTCGATGCATCACTCCGCTTGGTCACCGGCATGTAAACCGTCCGACGCCCGTTGACCAACGCCACGCTCGTCACCAAATCGCTCCCGTCCGTCACCTCGGCCACGTCCCTGAGCAAAACCACGCCCTCGGACGACGTCCGCAAAGGAACCGTCGCCAACTCCTGAATGTTCTTCGCCACCGCATTGGTCGGAACCATCGCAAAGCTCTGCCCCGAAATCAGGTTCCCACTCGGACTGACCGTGTTCGCAGCCGTCATGGCCGACACCACTTCGTCCGGTGAAATCCCATACGCTTTGATTCGCTCGGGTTTCAGTGAAACCAAAATGGTTCTCGCACTCCCACCAAACGGCGGAGGCGCAGACACCCCCGGCAAGGTCGCAAAAAGCGGCCGGACCATATTTAGCGCGGCATCCTGCATCTGCCCCACCGTGCGGGATGGATTGTCCGTCGAAAAAACGAGATTCCCCACGGGAACGCTCCCCGCATCAAACCGCGTCACAAATGGACCGGGCGTGCCCGGCGGCATGAAAGCGCGCGCACGGTTCACATACGCCACCGTCTCCGCCATCGCATTGCTCATGTCAGTCCCCGAATGAAACTGAAGTTTCATGATGGAAGCCCCTTGGATGGACTTCGACTCCACGTGCTCAATCCCCGTGATGTAGAGAAAGTGGTACTCGTAGTAATAGGTCAGGTATCCCTCCATCTGAAGGGGATCCATGCCCCCGTACGGCTGGGCGACATAAATGGTCGGAATCCCCAAGGTCGGGAAAACATCCTTCGGAACCCGTCGCGCCGCCACCCACGCCGCAAGCATCAACGCAATGACGGCCACAATCACGGTGACCGGCCGACGCAAGGCCATGCGAGCGATAGAGAAAGAAGGGGACGAATTGTTCATGTCTTTCAGCTGACGGTACGCCATTGCAACGGACGCGACCGAATCAGCAAGGCCTCATTTGTGAACACCGCAACCCCGCAGTGGTCGCGCTCCCCACTCCACTCGCGCGCCAACTAGCGCGTCATCGGCTGATTGGAACTCCCCGAACTCGGTTGAACCTTCAATGGAATTTGAGCCCTCGGAAAATCCTTCAGTGAGAACATCAAATAAAAACTGACATCTCGCCGAACCCCGCGATCCCAAACGCCCCACCCCAGCGAACCCACCCATGACGAAAGGTCTCGGTGCAACTCGTACCGCTGATACTCGAGGCGCCCACTCGCTGCGTGAAACTGCTCATCCACCGAAAAGGTCCAGTCGTCCCCCAAACGAACCGTTGCCCCCGCAGTCAGGAGGTTGGTCTCAGGGAGCCCCTCAAAGCCCGTAAAATAACGATTCCCAAACGAGACCTTCAGGTCTCGCGTCGCTTGAACGCGCATGCGGGAGTTCAACTGGCGCCCCCCGTCCTCCGCAATCGGCAACTGCCCATCAATGTCCCACTCCAGCCACGGCAACGGACTCCAAGAAGCCCTCTGATAAAAGTTGGAATACGCTCCCTTGCCGAAAGTACGTCGGCGCCAAGTCCCATCCTCCTCGCGGTATATCGGGTATGCAGGACGCTCCAAATACCCATCCAGCGTGCTCTCCAAAACCAGCCAATCGATGGTCTCATCATCTCTGCGCGTCTTGAGCGCATTGCGCACCCCCATGCGCACCACATTCCAATCCGAAATAGAATCCACCGCAGAAAAGTCTCCCATCCGAATCGGTTGTAACTGCGAAGAGTAACCCACTCGATCAAACGGCAGAACTCGCAGCGCAGACGAACTCGACCGCACTAACTCCCAGGCAACCAACGGCTGAATCACATGCTTCAGCCCATCAAGCCCCAGCCGCCGAGACTCCACCTCCTCCCACGTGCGGGTGAACTTCACGGACAACTCCAACCCCAACTGGACACTCAACCGCAATAACCCGCCTCCCGTCGCTTCCTCCCCCGGCGTCTTCCCATCCGCCACCGAGCTCGAATAATAGGTCCCTCGGACCGCAGCCAATGGCACCGCATTCAACCACCCAAAAAAGGTCTTCGGCATGGTCCACTGGTGAAACGAGTCGAACCGAAACGCCGCGTAATCCTGTAACCCAGTGCCGTCACCCCCAGCAATCAACGCATCAAAGTTCGTTCCCGGATAGTTACGCCGCAACAACGCACCTGCCGTCTGTCCCTGATACACAAGACCTCCCAAGGTCAACGGACGAGCCATCAACTCATGCAACACTTCAGGCAATCGCTCGGTCCCCGATGCAAACGATCGGTTCAACTGAGCCCCAATATTCAGCGTCAACGCCTCTGCATCGCCCACCCGACTCAACGAAAAAACACTCTGCGGATTAGGGTCTCTCCGGAAATCCTGCGGCGCAAAATCCTCCAGAAAGTACCTGTCACTCATCCGATTAATGTCCATCGTGACATAAACCCCCTCATCCAAAACTGACTTGTCTTTCAACGAGAAACGGTAGCGATCCTGTGATGGCTTGGGGAACTTGGGATCCACCCGTTCCCCTGAAAAGTCCGTCATGCGTTGCCCGTCCCGCAAAACAAAGAAATCCAACTCACGCCGCTTCATCGGTTGCGGGTGAATCGAATCAAGCCGGAACCCCAAGCCAATCCCGCGCTTGCTCATCGCATCCATCCGAAAACCACCGCGAAAATCCGTTCCCACCGGAAAGGAAAACGTCGACTGAACAAACGCACCCCAAATTCCTCGGTACCCGGGAGTCACCGAAAAACTCTCATCACGGTTCAACGGTTGATACAAAATGGGCACCCAAAAAACCGGAACTTTCCCCAGATACAGTCGCACATTCCGGTAGGTGACGGACTTGTCCTTCACCACCGATACGGAACCCGCACGAATCGAATAGCCGGGCGCGCTGGAATCACTCGTCGTGAAAGAGCCCTCCTTCACTTCAAATCGCTCCTGCCCCCAAGCCGTAAACTCCCCCCCCTCCGCAAAAAGCGGAACAGCCGCCGTCCGAAAGTCACCCGCCATCAACTGCTGGCTCTCCAGATTGTAAACCGCCCGCTCCGCCATGAAAACGCGGTTGCCTCGGTAAATGCGGACGCTACCCGTCAAAATGAAATCGCGCGTCTCTCGATCAAACTCTGCGTTCTCCGCAAAAACCCGCGTGTCTCCCTGCGCGAGCACCACCGGACCCGCCGCGTATCCGATATTCCCCTCGAACCGCAAGCCGCTCTGCGCCGCCAACTCCACTGGGTCATTCGAACTGCCCTCCTCGGCACTCAACCCAATCTGGTTTTTTGAGTCCGCGCCGACGATAACGCCCGAAAAAAAGACGCAACCCGCCGCGATTAAACTCGAGGCAGAGCGCCGACAATACCGGGGCGTGGAAAACAGCATCCGAAGATTCCAAGAAACCCTGAGCCCTTTGTCCAAGTTTTTCCCCTCTCAATTACCCGCAACCAACCGTCGCACAGCCTCCACCGCATCCGCGTCCAGAGTTACCGTGCCCGCCTCCACCGCAGCAAATAAATCGCGCCGCATCTCCGGTTCCCAAAACGACTCCATGTGCTTGCGTACCGCCTCCACCGCATCCGCCGAAGGGTCCAGTTTCCACTGCCGCGTAATCTGGTTCGCCATCCTCACCAACGCCCCCAACCGATGCTCCGGATGGTCCACCTCCGCACGCAACGCCGTGCGCCCAGGCGAAACCTGAACCGCGGTCACCTTGTACTCCGGACAGTTCGTTGCCCAATCCGAGTTCTCCGTCGTCACCACATTCGCCCCACTCACCGGATAATGAAACGTCGTGTAAACCACCCCTTGCGCCATCCGGTCCGACACCCGAGCCCGCAAAATCGTCGCCCCAACCCGACTCGCCACCGTCACCTCGTCCCCATCCCGCACCCCCCGCTCCTCCGCGTCCACCGGATGAATCTCCAGCACATCCTCCTGATGCCAAACCGTGTTCATCGTCCGTCGCGTCTGCGCCCCCACATTGTACTGACTCAAAATCCGACCCGTCGTGAGCAATAACGGATACCGCCGAGTCGCACGCTCTTCCGTCGGAACATACGGCGTCACCGCAAACCGTCCCAACCCCCGCACAAAACCGTCCCGATGCATAATCGGCGTCCCCTCAGGATACGTCGCATTACAAGGCCACTGCACACTCCCGCTCGCATCGAGCTTACCGAACGAGACCCCCGCAAACGTCGGCGTTAACCGCGCAATCTCATCCATAATCTCCGCCGCCGACCCGTACCGCATTTCGTACCCCATCGCCCCCGCAAGTTCACCCACCACCTCCCACTCCTGGCGTCCCGTCCGCGACCGCATCGCAGGCCGTACCCGATTAATCCGCCGCTCCGCATTCGTAAACGTCCCGTCCTTCTCCAAAAACGAGGTGCCCGGCAAAAACACGTGCGCAAACCGTGCCGTCTCGTTCAGGAAAAGGTCCTGAACCACCACCAACTCCATCGCCCTCAACGCCGCCTCAACATGCGCCGTATTCGGATCCGATTGCGCAATATCCTCCCCCTGAACAAACAACCCGCAAAACGTTCCCTCCACCGCAGAGTCCAACATGTTGGGAATCCGCAACCCAGGCTCGTCAGCCAACGCCACTCCCCACATCGATTCAAACATCGCCCGCGTCGCATCATCCCCGACATGCCGGTACCCCGAAAACTCATGCGGAAAAGAACCCATGTCGCACGAACCCTGTACGTTGTTCTGTCCGCGCAATGGATTCACCCCCACTCCATCCCGACCAAGATTCCCCGTCGCCATCGCCAAGTTCGCCATCCCCATCACCATGGTCGATCCCTGACTGTGCTCCGTCACACCCAACCCATAGTAAATCGCCCCGTTCCCCCCCGTCGCATACAACCGCGCCGCCGCCCGCACCTCCAACGCCGAGACCCCCGTATGCACTTCCATCGCCTCCGGACTGTTCTCCGCCCTCGCAACAAATGCACTCCACACCGCGTAGGCCTCCGGCTCGCACCGCTCCCGCACAAACGCTTCATTCACCAACCCCTCCGTCACAATCACGTGCGCCAATGCGTTAATCACCGCCACATTCGTGCCCGGACGTAGCTGCAAAAAATGATCCGCCTCAATATGCGCCGAACGAACCAAATCAATCCGACGCGGATCCACCACAATCAAACGCGCTCCGTCCCTCAATCTCCGCTTCATCCGCGAAGCAAATACCGGATGCGCATCCGTCGGATTCGCTCCAATCACCAAAATCACATCAGCATACTCCACCGACTTGAAATCTTGCGTCCCCGCTGACGTTCCAAACGCGTTCTTCAAACCAAACCCCGTAGGCGAATGACAAACCCGCGCGCACGTGTCCACGTTGTTATTGCCAAACGCCGAACGAATCATCTTCTGCACAACGTAAACCTCCTCGTTCGTGCATCTTGAGGACGTAATCCCCCCGATCGAACCTCGGCCATGCCGAGACTGAATCGCTTTAAAACGTTCCGCCGCAAACGAAATCGCCTCCTCCCAACTCACCACACGCCACTCCGCATCGATCGACTCGCGCACCATCGGCGTCAAAACACGCTCCCGATGCGTCGCATAACCCCACGCAAACCGACCCTTCACACACGAGTGCCCCTCATTCGCACCTCCGTCCTTGTGAGGAACCATCCGCACCACTTCCTCACCCTGCATCTCCGCCTTAAACGAACAACCCACCCCGCAATACGCGCACGTCGTCACCACCGACCGCCGAGGCTGCCCCTTCTCAATCACCGAGTTCTCCGTCAACGTCGCCGTCGGACACACCTGAACGCACGCGCCACAGGAGACACATGGCGAATCCAAGAAATTCCCGTTCGCCCCCGCCGCAACGCGCGAACCGAAACCCCGCCCCTCAATGGTGAGCGCAAACGTTCCCTGAACCTCCTCGCACGCGCGAACGCATCGCGAACACACAATGCACTTCGACGAATCAAACGTGAAATACGGGTTCGATGTGTCCGCCTTCAAATCCAAGTGATTCGCCCCCTCGTACCCATACCGCACCTCACGCAACCCCACCGCCCCCGCCATATCCTGTAACTCGCAGTCCCCGTTCGCAGGACACGTCAAACAGTCCAACGGGTGATCGCTAATATACAACTCCATCACCCCACGCCGGAGCCGCTCCAACTTCGGCGACTGCGTCCGCACCGCCATCCCGTCCGCCACCAACGTCGTGCATGACGCCGGAGTTCCCCGGCGCCCCTCAATCTCAACCACACACAATCGGCACGAACCAAACGCATCAAGCCGGTCGGTCGCACACAACTTCGGAATGTCCACCCCCGCCATCGCCGCCGCACGCATCACCGAAGTGCCTTCCGGCACCGGAATACTCACCCCATCCACCGTTACATTCACCATCGGCAACGCCGCATCTCTCGAATCCCCACGCGGTGCCGGTGTCCCAAAATCCTGTTCGATAAACATATCAGTCAATCCTCCTCGAATCAGCGTTTTTCAAAGTCCTCTGGATAATGTCGTAACGCACTCCGCACCGGCAGCGGCGTCAAGCCGCCCATCGCACACAAAGAAGCATCCGCCATCACCTCACACAAATCATTCAACACCTCGAGATTCCGCTCCCGATCCTCGCCCCGAATGATTCGGTCCATCACCTCAACCCCGCGCGTACTCCCAATCCGACACGGCGTACACTTTCCGCAACTCTCCGCAGCACAAAACTCCATCGCAAACCGGGCCTGCTCAGCCATGTCCACCGTGTCATCAAACACAACCACCCCCCCGTGCCCCACAATCGCGTCCACCGCCGCGAACGCCTCGTAATCAATCGGCACACTAAACTGCGCGGGCGTAAGGTACGCACCAAGCGGCCCCCCCACCTGAACCGCTCGCACCGGACGTCCCGAAGCCGTCCCGCCCGCCAAACCCTCGACCACCTCCCCAAGCGTCATTCCAAACTCCGTTTCAAAAATCCCTCCACAACGCACATTCCCCGCAATCTGAAGCACCTGCGTACCCCGACTCCGCCCCGTCCCCAACGCTGCATAAGCCGCCGCACCGTCCGCAAGAATCATCGGAACCGTGGCCAAACTCAGGACGTTATTCACCACCGTTGGCATCCCAAACAACCCCTCGTGCGCCGGCAAGGGCGGTTTAGCCCGAACCACCCCCCGTTTACCCTCCAGACTTTCTAGCAACGCCGTCTCCTCCCCGCACACGTACGAACCAGCCCCCACTCGAACGTGCACCTCAAACCGCATCCCACTGCCCAAAACGTCCTCGCCAATCCATCCCGCCGCCCGTGCACCCTCCACCGCTCGATGCAACGCCTCCACCGCATCCGGATACTCGCTCCTGACGTAAATATACCCCTCCTCCGCTCCCACCGCGCGTCCCGCAATGACCATCCCCTCCAAAAGCGAAAAGGGATCCCCTTCCATCAACATCCGGTCCGCAAACGTCCCGCTATCCCCCTCGTCCGCGTTACAAACAATGTACTTTCGCACCCCCTTCGCCTCTAAAACCGTTTTCCACTTCACCCCCGTCGGAAACGCCGCACCCCCGCGCCCACGCAACCCACTGTCCGTTACCTCTTTCACCACTAGCTCAGGAGCAACTGCCAGTGCACGTTTCAACCCAGCCAATCCCCCGTGACGCTCGTAATCCTCCGCCGACCGCGGATCCACTACCCCAACCCTCCGAAACGTCACACGCCGCTGGCGCTTTATCCACTCCAACTCCTCCGTAAATCCCAGCCGCAACGGATGATCTCCCCCCTCCAACACCCCTGACTCAACAAGCGAAGCAACATCACCAACCCTGACAGGCCCATAGGCCACCCGCTTCCCCAATACCTCCACCTCAACCATCGGCTCGAGCCACAAAAGCCCGCGCGAACCGTTCCGAATCACTCGAGCCCCCGCCGCCGACAACGCCTCCGCCACCGCATCTGCACCTTGTGCCCTCGAAACGGCATCCCGCGGCACATAAACCGTTGCCTTGCACCTCCCTTCCTCGGGAACCGCGTCGACCGGCTTCGCGCAGTCAGAATGCTCTCCCGTGCCTCCCGCAGCGCCCAAGACCAGTTGTTTCACCCGATCGGCGTCCAGACCTCCCAACAGTTTCCCTCCACACATCGCCGCAGGCCCCAACGCGCAGTTCCCCAAGCAGAACACCTCCTCCACCACCACCGCACGCCCCGCCGCAGCCTCACACGCCGATTTCCAAACCGCTCTCGAACCACGCGACTGACACGCCTCCGCACGGCAAACCTGCACCACCGGACCAACCGGCCGCTCCGTCCGAAAGTCCTTGTAGTAACTGATGACCCCGTGAATCTCCGCCTCGCTCTGGTTAAACGCATCCGCCAACTCGGGAATCAACCCGCGGTCAACATACCCGATAGAATGTTGAATCGCGTGCAGCGCAGGCAAAAGACCTCCGGGCACCCGCGCATGGGACCGGATCATCGTAACAAGGTTCTCTGAGGAGGATTCCATTGGGGGCAAATTCGAGGGGCACAATAGTCCTCCCACCCGCTTTGTGGAAAGCTGCGACCGTAAAATGGGATGCGGCGAACTCGGGATCTCTTAGCCATTAGGGCTCGCTGAACACATGCGCAGCTGACACGCGGACCACAGAGTTTTCCCCCCGCCCTCATGGCGCCTCACGAAACTCGGCAACCTTGGCCCCATCCGCCGGATTCCAGACGCGCAAAATGCCGTCCTGCCCGCCCGCAAAAACGCTTCGTCCGCTCGAGGGAGTCGCCAGCGCATGCACAAAATCCGTCCCCTCCGCCATCGTCTTTGCAGCCGTCCCATTCGCAGAACCGATGACACGAACCTTCCCATCCCCCGATGCGGCAACAAACTGACCACCCGAACCAAGATACTGAACCGAAGTAATTTCCTTATCCACTCCATCAACGTTCTTTTTCCTCACTCCGGTCAGCGCGTCCCAAATCTTGACCGCATTGTCCCCGCCCCCCGTCACAATCCCACGCCCGTCCGGGCTCCAAGCCACCCCCAGCACATGGTGCGTGTGACCTTCCAACGTGCGCTCCACCTTCAACGAATCCACATCCACCACCCGCGCGGTTTTGTCCGCACCACCCGTCACCAGCTTTTTGCCATCAGGTGAAAATGCCAGCGACAACACCGTATCCGAATGCACAGCCGCCGCCCGCCGAGGCGCCGCATCGAGGGCGGTCGTCTTCCAAATCAACACGTCCCCATCACGGGAGGGGTCCCCGCCGCCCACCGCCAACAACCCACCATCTCGGCTAAAAGCAGACGCAAGAACGCGATCCTTGAAAGGCTCCACCCCTTTCACACTGCCGATCGTTTTCGCCAAAACCCACTTACTCTCCGTCGGATAACTCCATCCCACGCCATCCTCCGCAGCCGCAGTGACTCGGCTATCGGCGAACCGCACGAAATGAATCGCCGCCTTCTCCTTGCGCGAACCAAACGCCGCAACCACCCCTCCATTGGCCGCTCCACGAACTTGGACCAATCCGTTCGCGTGCCCAACCACGAGCCAGCCCTGATCGCCCGACAAGTGAAGCGCCGTCACCGGTGAAGCCGCTTCAGACGCCTTCTTCAAAACCTCCACCTCCGCCACCACCTTCGCCTTTTCCGCATCCTGCGCTGCCAAATCCGCCTTTGCTTTCACCGCAGCCTCCGCCGTCGTTTTCTCCTCTGTCTTCGCAAGCTCAATCTCGCTCTCGGCGAGCTTCTTCGCGTTCTCTGCCCTCTCCACGTCCGTCTTTGCCGTCATCACCTTCTTCTTCGCAGCTTCCAACGCATCCGTCGCCGACTTCAACGCCGTCTCCTTCGCTTTGAACGCCGTTTTCGCCCCCTCGACCGTCTTCGCCATCTCCGCAACCTTCTTCGCCGACTCATCCACCGCTTCCTTCGCAGCCGCCGCGTCCGACTTCAGCTTGGCAAACGCTTCCTCCGCCGCTTTGTGATCCGCCTCCGCCTTCTGAACTGCCTTCTCAGATTCCTTGAGCGCAGCGTCCGCATCCGCCTGCACTTTTTCCGCAGGCGCCAACCCTGGTTGCGCATCTGCCAACGCTTTCACCTTCGCCTCCAACTCTTTAGCGCGGTTAGGAACCGCTTCCGTCGCCTTCTTGACGCGTTCTTTAGCAGCAGCCGCAAGCTTGTCTGCCTCGGCCAACTGCTCTTTTCGGTAAGCCACATCGAAGTCCGCAATCTCTTGCCGCCGAACCCCCGCTTCCCACGCCGCCACCGCGTCAGGATCCCCTTTCCCCGTCCCAACCACCTTGCCCGCACCGTCCATCAGCACGAACGCCCCGTCCGCCAACCCAGCGGCTATCCTTCCGCCCGCAGGGGAAACTGCAACCGCAACGGCTGCCGTCGCAACCTTCGCCTTTACCGCCGGTTGATCCCCCGCAGCCTGCCACACCCAAACAGAACCATCCTTGCACCCCGCCACCACTCGATCGCCAGCCCTCGCTAACGAAATCGCTTCCGCAGGATGTCCCTTCCTCTCCAAACCCGCCGCACCCGAAACCCCGTCGTACTGACGAACAATCGCATCCCCTCCAGCGGTCAACACCGCCTTCCCATCCACACTCCAAACGAGCGCCGAAACCACGTTGGGCAAATCAACCGTCGCCAGTACTTTCGATTCCGCACGATTCCAGAGCACCAACTTCTTATCCGCGCCAGCAACGGCGAGGGTCGCCCCATCGTCTGACCAAGCCATGCGCGAAATCGCCCCCGCAAACTCCACCGTCTTCATCCCCTCATCACCTTTGCCGACCGCACGCACCTTCACTCCGCCCTCTCCCGCCGTCGCCACCCATGCGCCCGACGCACTCGTCGCCGAGAGTCCCACCGGCAAACCTGTCGCTTGGACTGGCGCCCCAAACTCCCTCTTCCACACCTTCATTTCGCGAAAACCTCCCGACACTAAAAACTTTCCGTCTGGGGAGAACGCCAGCGACTGCACTTGATCTGCATGCGCCTCACCACGAAACACCTGCACGCCCGTCGTCGTGTCATAGACGAACACCTGATTCCCACGCGAGCACGCAACAAACCGTCCGTCTTGTGTGCTCGCAACCGCCAAAATCGCCCGCAAATGCGCAGGCAACGGCTGCCATTTCAACTCGCGCACAAAGGCGCGCCCCTCCTTCGCCCCATCATCAATCCAGCGCTTCAGGACACCTAACTGCTCAGGCGTAAGGTTCTTCGCCTTGACCTTGTTGTCCTTCGGCGGCATCGCCGTGTCCTCCTCCTCGTGGTTGGATACCTTCAAAAGCAAACTCTCCGTCGCCTTACCCGGAACAACGGAAGTTCCTGAATCACCACCCTTCAAAATATCCTTGGGCGTCTCAAGATTAAGTCCCGCCTTTCGCGTGCTCTTCGAGTGACACGAGATGCAGTTGTCGCTCAAAAACGGGAGCACATCCGCGTTGAAATCGACCGTCTTCCCAGCCGGCAAATCTTTCACCGGTATCGTAGCTGCCAAACCAGTCAATGGCATGGTCACCACCATCGCAGGAATCAAATAACGTCTCATCGTCTTCATCGGTTGATCAGTTTTCGCCTTCGCCAAGTCTTTCGTTGTTAGAGCACTCACTTCGCAGCGGGCTTCGCGTCCGCCGGCTTCACCGGAGCCTTCACCTCAAACGAAACAGCCGGCGAATAGGCCGTAGTCACCACATCCTTACCCGCCACCTTACCCTTGCCCTGCGCAGTGAAAAACGCGACATGCTTTCCGGCCCCCACCTTGAGTGCCGCAAGGTCCAACACCACCTTCAACGTGGCCGTCTTCGCATCCGCGTCCACCTCCTTAAAAGTCTCTGCGCCCACAAACCCACCCGCTTTCACCTTCAACACCTCCTTGAACTCGGGCGCTCGGTCGATTTTCAGTGGTACCTCCAGCTTAGCTCCCACCGCTGCCTCCAACGGACCAACCGCTTCAACCGCCAACTTCAACGGCGCAGCTAAACTCGACACCCCCACAGGAACCCCCTCCCCACGCGCAAGACGCGCCGAAGGGGTGTCGTTATTTGTGTCCGCCACAGGCCAACTCACGGTGGCCCCGCGAGCCACCCGCTCCAGCCCCGCCGCCGTCTTCCCCGTAATCTTCACCACCGCCATCCCCTTGGCCGCGTCACCAGCCGCCCTCAACAAAAGATAGCCATCATTCTTGCCCGCAGGAATGGTGGTTGCCTCCGCCGTCACGCCAGCGGGCAAACCCGAGGCAGACAACTCAATCGCCTCGTTCAACCCTCCCGAACGCATCGCCACCACCCGAAGCGGTGACACCCCACCCGGTCGTACCGACACCCCCTTCGGAGACACTGCCCGATCATTCGGATTCTCCGGAGGAGGTTCCGTCACAGCAACCAAGGCAAAGTCGGGGCGCTCACGACGCAACACCACGACGAACGGTGAGCCCATTCCCGGACGCGCCGCACCACTCAAGTCCGTTACCCGAAACACGTAACGCCCATCCTCCTTTGCCTCAAATCGCAGCGTTGGGTCGTTGTGAAGCGTGCTCAACTTCGGACCGCCAGCGTTCAAATCCGACCCATAACCCTCTGCCAAATGGCTACCTGCTTTTTCAACCCGAAGATATGGATTCGATTCCGCAAGACCGAGGCGATGCGCGAACACTTCAGCCACCACCGCCTCCCCTTTCTTCAAATCCACGCCGAAAGCACTCCCTCCAAATCCTTTCGCAAACAACCCTGACACCGCTCCCGGGATTTTGACCTCGGGAGGTTCCGCGAGCGAAT
The DNA here is from genome assembly GCA_044347165.1 of Chthoniobacteraceae bacterium. Taxonomy (GTDB): domain Bacteria; phylum Verrucomicrobiota; class Verrucomicrobiia; order Chthoniobacterales; family Chthoniobacteraceae; genus JBEEPE01. The sequence continues at coordinate 1,096 of JBIIXW010000030.1, read as the reverse complement.
CTCCCGATAACGCGACGACGCTCCCTTCCACCGGCACCAACGGAACAGGATTCGACACCCCACTCGCCCCTCGAACACGATGGTAAAACACCGGCGCAGAGACGCCCGCAGGCGCGCTCACCCCATCCGCCAGAATCCCGCCCGTCGGCACCTCCAATTCTACTTCGAGCTGTTCCAACGCCTTTCCATCACCGCCCACAACCGCCGAGGGCTTTGATCCCAACAACCCGCGACCAAGCAGTGTCACCTTCGCCTTTCCCGTATTCGGCACCGCCGCCGGCACCACCGCCTCCAAAATCGGCGACTCATCAACGGACAATCGGTAGGAGAAATCCGCACCGCCTCCGAATGTCAGATCGTGAACTGATACCAGAAACTTCCTGTCTGCCGGCGCTTCAAAACTCATCGCCGCACGGCGCCCATTCGAAACCAACTTTCTCCCAGACTCGTCCAGCACCGAGAAAACGGGGCTCAACTTGGAATCAATTTCCTTGGCTAAGCAGCGAATCGTCACCCGTTTGCCCTTTTTCAACTCGACTCGGTAATGATCACGCGAGGCAGCAGCAACCGTCCCAAATACCGCTGAACCCACCGGCAAATCCATCGGCTTGGCAACGGTGCACTCTCCCGTCTTTCGGAGCACATCGTGGCGATCCACCACAAAGCCCTTCGGATTCGAGACTCCGTTGTTTCCCGGAATCCTCAAATCGTACACCCCCTCCGGCACGCCCGACTCTACCTTCACCGCAAACACCCTATCTTTCACCAACTTCCCAGTAATCCCCGGGTGCGACGCCCAAACGGTCTCCGCTCCGTCCAAATCAGCGCCTGCGAGCGTCACCTCAACCTCTCCACCAGGCTTGCTTCCCGCAGGAAAGACGGAGTCCAACCGCGTCAACGGAAGATCCACCGCTCCCGCAGTCACGAAAAAGAATCCCATGACGACCGTCGACAAGACGGTCCCAACGCGTGGAGAACGTAAAGCGCTCCGGGGGGACAGGACTAACATGATTAGTGGTTGAACAGGAACTCTTTGGAGTTCAACAACGTCCAAAGGAGGTCTTCATACGCCTGACGCTTGATTTTCGCCACGTCG
>JBIIXW010000152.1:0-7477 GCA_044347165.1 Chthoniobacteraceae bacterium | reverse complement strand
CTGGACGAGGTTTCGTAATGTGCTTGAGGGCCAACTCAACCTCGTTCTGCTGCGGAGCGCGAGACAGGGACGTCAGGTACATCTCCTCCACCGCCTTCGCGTCACCTTGCTGATTCTGCGCAAACTTGGCTGCAGCACCCGCATCCGCTGACAACCGCTCCTGCAAATCTTTCGCGTTAATCAAGTGAAGCGCCTGTGCAAGGCTCGCGTCCTGAGTCCGCTCGCACTCGCAGGCGCTCGAAGATTCCGGACGACCAAACACCGTCAAAAAGTAACTCGACGCGTTGTAGCTGTTGTCCGGCAACGCGATGGCACGCGTGCCCGTCGGCATTCCGTTGAACGTACCAGCAACCTTTGTCACCTTCCCAATCGCGTCATACAAAACCTCCGCTGGCAACCGCTTCGGATAATACCGAGAGAAACCCTGCCGATCCGACGCATTGTGAGCGTTCGGAATCGCGCTCCGCTGGTACGTCTCCGACTGCACCATCTCGCGAATCAATGCCTTCTGATCGAATCCGCTCGAAACAAACTTCTTCGCCAACAGGTCCAGCAACTCGGGGTTCGACGGGGGATTCGTGTCCCGCATGTCATCCTCAGGTTCAACAATCCCGCGATTGAAGAAGTGCTTCCAATACCGATTGGCCAATGTCCGCGCAAAGAAGGGGTTTTCGGGCGAACTCATCCAGTCCGCCAAAACCAAACGCGGATCCATTTCAGGCGCAATCTTCAGTTCGCCAGAACCGAGAGCCGCAGGTTTCAACGCTTGCTTGGTCTTCTTGTTCACCGCCGTCGCCTCGCCCCGTTTGTGCATCACCAAATCCGTGCCCTTTCTCCCAACCTGAGTAAAAAACGCCGAGAAACTGTAGTAGTCCGCCTGGCTCCACTTCTCGAACGGATGGTGATGACATTGCGCACACTGCAATCGTGTCCCGAGGAACAACTGAGCCACATCCTCCAACTGCTGCTGCGGCTCTCTCACCTGCTTGTACCAAGCCACCGGAGGGTTCTCCGTCGGAGCGCCGCTCGCCGCCAACACCTCGCGAACCATCACGTCAAACGGCTTGTTGGCCTTGAACGAATCAATCAACCACCCGTGAAACGCAAAGTTGACCGGTGCGTCTTTCGGCGTGTTCCGCTTGTTCCTCAACAACGCGCTCCACTTACCCGCAAAGTACTCCGCAAACTCGTCACTCTCCAAAAGCCGGTCAATCAAGACGTCGCGCTTCGCCGGATTCGAATCCGCAACAAACGCCTTCACCTCCTCCGCATCCGGCAACCGTCCCGCGATATCAAGACTCACCCGACGCATGAACGTCGCATCATCCGCTCGATCGGACGGGGGAACCCCCATCGCCTTCAACTTCGCAAACACCGCACGGTCGATGTCATTCCGCGGATTCGGCAGACTCTCGACCGGCGCGCCCAACGGAATCGTCGCGCGGAACACGGTCGCTTTTCCCTGGTAGCGGACCATCACCGCAACATCACCCGGCAAATCCGCCAACACCACATTGCCGTCGTCATCAACGTTGGCCATTGCTTTCTCGTTCGCTTCGTAAAGCGCGCTGCGCGTCACATCCTCGACACTCCCGTCCGTGTACTTCGCCAACACCGATAGTTGCTGACTAGCCTTCATCCCCATCACGCGCGCCTTCGGAAAAACCTCAATTTCAGCCAACTTCGGATCTGTCGGATTCCCAAACGGCATCCCTTGCTGAATCCAACGCACAACCAATCGGTAATCGTCAGAATCCACGCTCATTCTCTTACCGCCACCGTGCGGAGAACTCCCCACCCCCTTCGTCAACAACAGGCTGTTCTCCGGTGACGCCGGAAATAAACGCCGCCCGCGAGCCTCCTTCACCAAATGCTCGTAATCCTCCTCCGGCTCAAATCCCAGCAACGACAACCGGAAGCCATTCTGCCCACCCGACTTCCCATGACACCCCCCAGAGTTGCACGACCCTTTGGTGAAAACCGGCACAATGCGATTCGTAAAGTTGATCGGCGCAGCCTCCTTCGCCTTTTCCACCAACACCTTCAACTCCGCCTGCAACCCGCTTTTCGCATCTTTCGCCCGAATAATCGCTGAACCATCGCCCTTCACCGATACTCGCCCCGTCCCGTCAATCGCAACAATCCCGTCCGGCTGTGCCGTCAACTCCACCGTGCGCGTCGCATCCACCGGGTCAGAGTTCGGGTACTTCAAAGCAACATTGAGCTGTCGCACCGCATCGGCGCCCGAAAGCCTGAGCGTGCCATCGCTGATGCGCCCCATCGGACCAAACTCAAACATCAACGCTTCCGGCTGCGTTGCCGCAAACGCGTCCACTCCCGAAAAGGCCGTGCAGGCCAACAAACTCAACGCTGCAAAACCACGTCTCACCGATCTGCCAATCGTTCCAAGGGGCGTTTTCATTTTGTTTAAATCAAGTGTGTTACAGAATCTCTTTCATCGGTTGCCAACCATCCACCAAGTACTGAGGTCGCCCCGCCAAATCCGGCAGCGTCGTTTGGGCCAAATCAATGCCCAGCCACGAGTACAAGGTCGCAAACACCTCCCCAAAATGCACCGGACGGTCCACTGGTTCACCACCGAGTCGATCTGTCGAGCCAATCACCTGTCCCGTCTTAAACCCGCCACCTGCCAGCACCGCGCACCCCACTCGAGGCCAGTGATCCCGCCCACCCGTCGCATTAATCAGCGGCGTGCGACCAAACTCCCCCCACGCCACCACCGCAACATCCTTGTCCAAACCGCGCTCATGCAAATCTTCCACCAACGCAGACAACCCTTGGTCAAACCACGGCAAGTGCGTCAGCAACTCAGAATGATTCCGATCATGAAAGTCCCAGCGCCCGTAGTTCATCGTCACCACACGAGCACCCGCCTCCACCAGACGACGAGCAATGAGGAAGTGCTCGTTGTTCCGTGGAGCACCGTCCCCGTAGTTCTTCGTGTCTCCCTTGCCATACCGCTCACGAGTCCGCTCACTCTCTTTCGATAAATCCAAAGCCTCCAGAAGTCTGCTCGATGTCAAAACATCGAACGCCTGCTGATTAAAAACGTCCAACCCCTCCATCAACCCGCTGCGATCCATATCGCGCCGTAACCGGTCAAAGGCCCCCAACAATGAACGCCGATCATCTAACCGATCACTCGTGATTCCGTTCAACCGCAAATCCCCCATTCCATCCCCGTTCGGACGAAACGCAGAGCACGACGGCCCAAGAAAACCCGGATGCCCCGGCGACCCGTAAGGCGGATGCCCGGCCCTCGGCGCCAAGCCAACAAAGGGTGGTACCTGTCCCCTCTCACGCTCAATCATCCGCGACATCACCGCCCCGAGCGACGGCCAACCTCCCGGCGGCACCGGCACCCCACGCGCACTTCGCCCCGTGTAACAAATGTGAGAGTCATGGTCCCCCGTCACCGACCCCCACATGGATCGAATCGGCACCAGCTTATCCATGATCTTTGCCGAATACGGCATGTGCTCCGAAATCTGGATGCCAGGAACATTCGTCGAAATCGGCTTGTATGGTCCGCGATACTCCAACGGAGCATCCATCTTCAAATCAAAGAGATCCTGATGCGGCGGCGCACCCGCCATGTAAATCATGATGATGGACTTCGCAGACCGACCGACCCCCGACAAAGCTTCCGCCTGAAGAATCTGTGAAAGCCCAAGCCCGCCCATCCCTAAACCACCCAGTCGCAGAAAATCGCGCCGCGAAACCCCATCGCATAACGCACCAGCCGATGCTCCCGAAATCGTAATCATGACGACCTTAAACCAACTCTTTCAGCGGCGCCGAACCCGGCTCCACCAAGTACTGCGGACGCCCCGCCAAGTCATTCACCGTGTATTTCAATGGGTCGATCCCAAGGTGATGATACAAGGTCGAAAAGACCTCCCCAAACTTCACTGGCCGATCAACCGGTTCCCCGCCCAAACGGTCGGTCGAGCCAATCACCTGACCGTGACGCATCGATCCGCCCGCCAGTAATGCGCAAGAAACCCTCGGCCAATGATCACGCCCGCCCGCCTTATTGATAATCGGCGTGCGCCCAAACTCGCCCCACACCACAACCGCCACATCTTTCTCCAAGCCGCGATCTCGCAAGTCGTCCAGCAGCGCCGAGAGACCCTGATCCAACAACGGCAAGTCCTGACGCAAAGCCCCGAAGTTGTCCCCGTGGTGGTCCCAACGACTGAACGCCACCGTGACCACACGCGCTCCCGCCTCCACAAGGCGCCGCGCCGCAAGGAAATGCGTCATAAGCTTCGGTCCACCATCGTCACGGTTCTTGGCATCCCCCTTTCCATAACGCTCCAACAGCGCTGCCTTCTCCTTCGAGACATCCAAAGCCTCAACCAGTTTACTTGAGGTCAAGACGCCAAAGGCCTGCTGATTGAAGGCATCCAAACCACCCATCAACCCGGACGAATCGACGTCACGCCGGAAGCTGTCAAACGACTCCAATAGCGCACGCCGGTCGGACAACCGCTCCAAAGTAAGCCCGTTCAGCACCATATCGTCTCCCGCACCACCCTTGTTCGGCTGAAACGGGGCATGACGCACCCCGAGAAAGCCAGGCTCACCACAGCGCGCCCACGGCATGTGCCCCATCTTGGGCGCCAGCCCCACAAAGGACGGAACCGCAGCATCACGCTGTCCCTGCAAACTCGAAACCACCGACCCAAACGCAGGCCAGCCTCCAGGCGGCTGATTGGCAAATGGACGTCCCGTCAGGCACTGAAAAGCGTCATGCCTCGAGTCGCAATCCGCCATCGAACGAATCACCGTGCACCGATCCATCCGCTTGGCCATCAGAGGCAAGAGCTCCGTAATCTGAAGGCCATCAACGTTTGTGCTCATCGGCTTGAACTCGCCGCGAACCTCACTCGGCGCATCCATCTTCAAATCAAACATGTCCTGATGGCTCGGCCCACCCGGCAGGAAAATCATGATGACCGATTTGGCGCCACTGACCTGAGAAGACGAAGCCACCTCCCCTGCCGCCTGAGCAGCCAACACCTGAGGCAAACTAGCGCCGCCAAGTGCTAACCCACCAATGCGAAGGAAGTCTCGACGAAGGACGCCGTCACACAAACGGCCAGAGCTGCTGCTGGGGATGGTGAGCATAGGATTTGTATACCGTTTTCTAGCAACGCACGGGCCAGCCCGCCGCTCACTTAAGATAATCCCCTAGGATGCCGTTTATTTGCCGGTGAGACCCATCCCCTGCACCGATTTACACTCGTAATCACACCTTTTTAAGGCGTCTCCTTCGAGCCAACCACACGTACACTAGACCCCAGCCAGCGAAGCAGTCCCGCGGGAGCTCCTTTGATACCGAAGCCGCCACCCCGAAGACATCCGCAGCACCGAGAAAACTCTCGGCTGGAGACCCGACTACCCGCTTCGCAGAACGCAGCATGCCGACCGCAAACGCGCCGCTCTGAAAATCTACCGCCCGTGACACGACTCCAGCCATCCAGCGAAAAAACCGCGCTCAACACGACTCAACCGCCTCGCCCTCAACCGAACGCACCGCCATCAAGGCCCCCGCTGCTGAAATGCACCCATCGGAATGTCGCCCCTTGGCGAAATCTGCACTGAATCCCAGCTCGCCCCACCCGCCCCCGGTTCCCCTCGATCACCTTTTTCGCCCCGTTCTCCACGCTCGCCCCGCGCACCCGCAACGCCAGCAACCCCTCTCTCACCGCGCTCGCCAGGATCACCCCGTAATCCGGGCAGCCCAGGAACTCCAGCCGGCCCCGGCGCTCCGGGCGGCCCTGGCGGGCCCGCTGGCCCCGGCAGCCCTGACTGCTTTCGACGATATTCGACATTCAACTGGACCCACCGCTTCGCCGCTCCTCGCGACGAGGCCAGCCAGATTTCAGAGTTCATCTTCTCCCCAAAAAACGCCACCGCCGTCTCATTCGACGCACCGTCCACCCACTGCCGCACCCAGTCCGTAACGTCAAACACCACCGTCAAATCCTTCCGAACCACCCCGCCACGCACCGGCCCTCGCCCACCGTCCAGCGCCCCATCCTGAAAAAAACCCGCACGTCCCGTCATTCGCTCAATCGAACACGTGACACGCGCCGCCTTGAGGACAGATCCCGAACTCGTGCCATCAACCGGAACCAGCAACTGCGCCGAATCAATGTCGTCGCCGCGGAGATCCAACGGCAAAACACCATCCTGAACGTCAAACCGCGCACACGAAAACACCCGAAAGCCCGGTGTCTGACAGACCCGCAAAAATCCCGGATTCACGCGATAGGGCATCCCGGAAAACGACTCCGCAACGTACTCCGCAACCGGATGAAGCACCGCCGCATCCACCGAAAATCCGAAAAGAAGTCCAGCCGCAAGCCCCCCCAACCACCTCCGGCCACCCTGAGCTCCACCCTGAACGTTCCGCACCGCTGATCTCCCACCGAAACAAACCGAATCCGTTCCATCATTCCGCATTCTCATCATTCCATCCTCCGTTTGAATGTTCACTCCTCCGCCCCCAACATCGTGAACAACGGGGATGCGGACGTTCAAAAAACGGCGTAATTTCCTCAAGCCCACCAGCCTTTTCCCTTCCTCGAGCATATGTCACAAGAAACAGGTCTCCGCCTGCGCAAAGCGCGCTCCGCCAGAGGTCTGTCCATCGAAGAGGCGGCGCAAGCGACCCGCATCGGAAAAGAACAAATCCGCCTGCTTGAGTCCGGAGACTTTCACGCATTCCCAAGCCCAGCGTACTGCCGCGGATTTTTGTCCATCTACGGGAAGTTCCTCGGCGTTGATGTCTCTCTCGAAATGACCTCGATGGAAGGGGTTAATCCTCTCGGAGAAAAAACCTACGACTACCTCAAAAACATCCCGCCAGCACCCCTGCCCGAAGATTCCTTCGCCGCGCCTGAACGAACCCCCTCCTTCGTGCCGCTCATTATTTTTATTGTCCTGCTCGCCGCCGGTTCCGGCGTGCTCTGGCTCCTGTTCAACCTCAAACGACTCGGCCTCGCCAACTGACACCCATGGACATCAAACCAAAAAACCTCAACGGCAGAGTCATCGTATCACGTCCAACCCTCACCGACCCCAACTTTGTCCAAACCATCGTTTACATCGCCGAACACTCCCGACAAGGCGCTCTTGGATTCATCGTCAACCGACCGTCAGGAAAATCCCTGAAGGCATACCTAACCTCCGAAAAACTCGACGGAATCGAAGATATCCCCGTCTTACTCAGCGGCCCCGTTTCAAACACGGAAATCCAGCTTGCCGCCTTTCAATGGGATCCGTTGAAGCACGAATGGAAATGCAGAAGAGGCATCTCCTTCGAAGAAGCCCGATCCATTAAACAATGGTCAAAAGGCCTTCATATTAACCACTCCCGACAAGTTCTCGTGGCGCTCCTCGGGTACGCTGGATGGAACGCAAACCAGATTGAAGCCGAGTGGCC
>JBIIXW010000097.1:0-11653 GCA_044347165.1 Chthoniobacteraceae bacterium | reverse complement strand
TCGGTCATGTGTCGTGGGGGGGAACTAGCGCGCGGACCATTAATTGTGGGCGAGGTGATGCAGGTGACTTGTTCAGGGGATGGTACGGCCCTAGCGACGGTGGATGGGACGGGACGGGTTCGAGTGTATGAGAGGCGCGGCACGGAATGGACGGGTCGGGATTTGGCGGAGGGGCCTTGGGTGGCGGTGAGTCGCGATGTGAATGGTGTGATGGTGGGTGTGCGGAAGGATGGTCGGGTGAGTGAGTTGTTGGGAGAGGGTCGGGACCGCTTCAAGGTGGATGGAAAGGGAGTGCGGCGGTTGGTAGCGACGCGTGGGGGTTGGGCTGCGATTTCTGGGGATGGTGGCTCGGTGATACGGTTGGATGCGGCTGGAAAGGCTGTGGGAGGGGCGTACACGGATGTGGCTTTGGGAATGGTGGAGCGGTTGTGGGTATTGGAGAGGCAAGATGCCGTGGTTTGCGAAGGAGCAAAGGGTGCGGTGCATGTTCTGAAAGGGGATGGGAAAGGCGCAGCGCTGAAGATAGCGGAGCGGGTCGGAGCGGAGGGTATCCGCGCGAATGCAGGCAAAGTTTTGAACTATCGTGTTCAGGCATTTAAGGGAGAGGCGGAGGCGGTGAAGGGTCGAATCAAAACGGTGGAGGATTCACTGAAGAAGTACCGTGATGAGGCAAAGACGGGTGAGGGGAAGCTGGCTGAGTTTCGGAAGGGAGTTGAGGTCGCTGAGAAGGCATTGATGGAGGCGGAGGCAGCGGAGCGGGATTCGGAGAAGGGGTTGATGGAACGGATGAGCGGACGGGACCGCGCCATTGCTGAGGCGGCTGAAGGCAAGGTGGATAAGAAGGCGGTTGAGGAGGCGGAAAAAGGATTCAGGGACGCGGAGGGAGCTGCGAAGACGGCGAGGACGAAGGCGAACGAGAAGCGGCGCGAGTTGACGGAGGCAAGGAACCGAGAGTCCGACGTCGCGGACGCGCGGTTACGGGTTGTTCAGACCGAGGAGGTTTTGAAGGGGGCTCAGGAGCAGTTGGCGGCGGCTGAACGTGAGGTGGCCGAGGCCGAGCGTGCGGTGGAGGCGTTGCCGAAGGATGCGGGCGGAAGCGCCGTCGGTTTGGTGGGGGTGGTTGAAGCTGGGGGGCGGATTTACCTGTTGTCTGCGGACGGGCTATTGCGCGGGGTCACGTGGGATGGGGTTGTGACTGAGGCTACTGCACTGGGTCCTGAGGCAGGCGGAGCCGTGTTTGGGGAATTGCGGTTTTTGGAGGGTGGCGAGTTTGTGTCGCATGCGGCGAGTGGGGGGAAGGGGCTGCGTGTGACGTGTGGGAGCGGATGGGTTTGGCGTCAATCGGCTCGGATGGGGGATGCGTTGTCAGGCGAAGCTGGGCCGTTTACGGATCGCGTGAATGCGCTGGCGTTTTCGCCTGACGGAGCGTTGTTGGCGGTGGGGAGTGGAGAACCCTCTCGCACGGGTGAGATTTCTGTGTGGTCGGTAGCTAACGGTCAGCGTGTTCGGACGTTCGAGCGTCCGCATCGGGACTGTGTGTTGTCGTTGGTGTTTTCGAGGGACGGTCGTTGGTTGGCGAGCGGGTCTGCGGATCGGGCGGCGCGGTTGTGGTCGGTGGCGGATGGGAAGATGTTGCGCAGCATGGAAGGGCATTCTGGGCATGTACTGACCGTGGCGTTTAGGGATGATGATCGGGTGCTGTTGACGGGGGGAGCGGAGGGGGCGTTGAAGCTTTGGAACCTTCGGAACGGTGATGTGATTCGCACGGTGAAGTCGTTTGAGGGGGAGGTGGTGGCGGCTGGGTATTTGTGTGGAGAGACAAACTTTGCGGCGGCATCGGCGGATCGGAAGGTGAGGACTTTTTCCGAGGGAGGAGCGGAGGTGGTGAAGTTTGAGAACATCAAGGCTTCGCCGACCGTGATGACGGTTTCAGCGGATGGAACCCGAGTGTTTGCGGGGTACGCCTCTGGGGCGATTGGGGGATGGCTTGCAACGCAGCCGGGGATGCGGTTCTGGATTCCGTAGGATGCCGAATGTTTTGGCGTCGGGCTGGTTTTGGGTCGGGAGAGTTTGCGCACATTCGTCGCGGATTGGTGTGATGTTTGCGACGCACCCCAGATGAGAAAACTCTATGAAACCGATTCTGATTCTTGCGACGTCGTGTGTGGTGCTTTTGGGATGGTCTGGTGCTGAGTGCGCGGAGGCCGCGCGCGTTAGGGTTCTGATTGTTGATGGACAGAACAACCATGATTGGCGAAAGACGTCACCGGTGTTGAAGCAGGCGCTGGAGCGGAGTGGCCGCTTTGAGGTGACGGTTTCAACGAGCCCAGCAAAAGGAGCTTCGGCGGAATGGGATGCGTGGAATCCGAAGTTCTCGGAGCATCAGGTTGTGTTGAGTAACTACAACGGGCAGGAGTGGCCCGAGGGCGTTCGAAAGGCGTTTGAAACGTACGTCAGTGGCGGGGGTGGCTTTGTTTGTGTGCACGCGGCGAACAACTCGTTTCCGGAGTGGCTTGAGTACAATCGCATGATTGGTCTCGGCGGGTGGGGTGGACGCAATCAGCGGCATGGTCCGTATTTGTACCTGAAAGAGGGCAAAGTGGTGCGTGACGAATCTCCGGGCAACGGGGGCGGGCACGGTCCGAAGCATGAGTTTCAGGTTAGGACGACGGGGGTGGAGCATCCGATCACGAAGGGGGTGCCGTCGGTTTGGAAACACGTGTCGGACGAGTTGTATCACGCGCTTCGCGGACCTGCGGAGTCGGTGCAGATTTTGGCGACGGCGTACAGTGAAGTGACGAAGCGGGACGAGCCGATGGCGATGACGATTGCGTATGGCAAGGGTCGGGTTTTTCACACGCCGATGGGGCATGGCGTGGATTCGGTGCAGTGTGCGGGATTCCAGAACTTCTTGGAGCGTGGGACGGAGTGGGCGGCGACGGGTGCGGTTATGTTACCGGTGGCGAAGGATTTTCCGTCGGCGGATGCTCCTGTGTTAAGGCCGTGATGGGAGAGGGAGATTCATCGGAGGCGGGGTTGTACGCGGGGTTGACGGACTACCACGTGCACACCCCGCTTTGTCGGCATGCGTCGGGTTGGCCGACGGAGTTTGCCTTGCGGGCTCGTGAGATGGGGTTTCGCGAGATAGGGTTTGCGGACCATTCGCCGATGCGGGAGCCGTTTGATGACTGGCGGATGTTGATTGAGGAGTTGCCTCGGTATGTGGAGGAGGTTGAGCGCGCACGAAGCGCAGTTCCGGAGGTGCGTATTCGGATGGGGTTAGAAGTGGATTTTCTCCGCGGTTGCGAGGAGTGGGTGCGGGAGTTGGCGGGAATGGCTGACTGGGATTTTTTAATCGGCAGTGTGCATTATCTGCCTGAAGGGTGGGAGGTTGATAATCCGAAGTATTTGCGACGGTATCGTGAGGAAAATCCGGAGCGGATTTGGTCCGAGTACTGGAGTGTGTATCGGGAGATGGTATTGAGCGGGCTGTTCGATTTTGTGGGGCACCCGGATTTGCCGAAGAAGTTTGGGATTCGACCGTCTGGAGATTTGGGACGGTTTTATCGTCCGGTGATAGAGGCGATGGCAGAGGCAGATGTGGCTTTTGAGTTGAACACGGCGGGTTTGAGGAAGGATTGCCGCGAAATTTATCCGGAGCCGGCATTTTTGCGGATGGCGTTTGAGGCGGGGGTTCCGTGCTTGATGAACTCTGACGCGCACGCGGTGGAGGAACTGGGAGCGGATTTTGAGGTGGGACTGGGGTGTCTGCGTGAAGCGGGGTACGGCGCGGTGTGTCGATTCGAGGGGCGGCGGCGATTGATGGTTGATTTGCCCGCATGAGGATGAGGATTCGAGACCGGTGGGTTTCGTTGGAGAAGCCTGTGGTGATGGGGATTGTGAACCTTTCTGCAGACTCGTTTTCTGGGGACGGGGTGGCGACGGTGGATGAGGGGCTGCGACGTGCGGAGGCGCAGTTGGCTGAGGGGGCGGATTGGATTGATGTGGGGGCGGAGAGCGCTAGGACGAATCGGGGGGCGATTTCGGAGGAAGAGGAGATTTCGCGGTTGGTTGGGTTTGTCAGGGGCTGGCGCGCGGTAGGGGGTGCGCATGTGTTGAGCGTGAACACGTGGCGTCCGCAGGTGGCGGAGCGGGTGTTGGCGGAGGGAGGAGACGTTTTGAACGATATCGGAGGCTTGCCGGACGATGCGAACGCGCGGATTTGTGCGCGCGGTGGCGCGGGGTTGGTGGTGATGCACACGGTGGGAGCGCCAAAGGTTCGGCATACGCATGTGCGGCACGCGGATGTGTGGGAGACGCTGGACGCGTTTTTTGACGCAAAGATTGCGATGGTGGAGGCGGCTGGAGTGTCGCGCGAGCAGGTGCTGTTGGATCCGGGAATCGATTTTGCGAAGCAGTGCGAGGATAACTTGCGGGTGTATGCTGGGATGGAGCGTCTCGTGGCGCGGGGATTACCGGTGTTGGTTCCGGTGTCACGGAAGACGGTCGTGGGAGAGGTGTTGGGGCTCTCGGTGGCGGCTGAGCGTGATGCGGGAACGATGGCGTGTGTGGTGCGGGGTGCGATGGCGGGAGCGCGGGTTTTTCGGGTTCATAACGTCCGGGCGACGGTGGAAGTGTTGCGGACGGTGGCTGGGGTGATGCGGGCGTCGGGCGAACCGCACGGACCGGTGGCGGGGGGAGGGAGCTTGGGGTTTATTTCTTGAGGAAACGCGATTGAATCGGGGTTTAACCAAACGGAGACCAAGTTGATGAATATGAACCGCAGAGATTTTACTGGAACCGTGCTGGCGGGTGTTGCGTCAGCGATGAACCCTGTCGTTGCGCAGGAGGTGAAGCAGGCTGATCGGATTGATACGCATCAGCATCTTTGGGATTTGGATTTGCTGAGTCCGGCCTGGCTGAAGCGGGGCGAGGCGCCGTTGGGATTGCGGTATTGGGAGGAGGAGTACGAGAAGGCGATTGGGAAGACGCCGTTTAAAGCGGTGTTCATGGAGATTGATATGGGTTGGCAAAAAGCTGATCTCGAGGCTGATGTGATTTTAAAGTTGTGCCGGGGCGGACGGAGTCGCACGCGGGCGGCGATTCTGGGCGGAGATCCGGCGCGGGCTGAGTTTGGTTCGTTTTTGGATCAGGTTGGGCGTGACTCGCGGGTGCGCGGGTTTCGTCGGGTGCTGCACTCGGACGAGACGCCGAAGGGATATGGATTGGGCGCGATGTTTTTGAAGCACGTGCGGCGTGTCGGGGAGTTGGGGAAGACGTTTGATTTGTGCATGCGTCCGACGGAGTTGGGAGACGCTGTGCAAATGGCTCGGGAGTGTCCGGATACGCGTTTTGTCGTGGATCATTGTGGGAATGGGGACGCGAAGGCGTTTGCGCAGAAGTTGCGTCCGAGCTGGAAAAAGCCGGCACATGGTGCGTCTGAGTGGAGTCGGCAGATGGAGGCACTGTCCAAGTTGCCGAACGTGTATTGTAAGATTTCGGGAGTGATTGAGCCGTTCCCGGTGGGAGAGTGGGAGACGGCGGACATTGCGCCGGTGGTGAACTTTTGTCTGGATGCGTTTGGGGCTGATCGGGTGGTTTTTGGGTCGAACTGGCCGGTGTGCTTGTTGGGGGGGCCGTTGACGTCGTGGGTGTCTTCGTTGGAGGAGATTTTGTCGGGACGCTCGGTGGATTTTCGGAATGCGCTTTGGTCGGGGAATGCGCGGCGGATTTACCGCTTACCTGCCGATTTCTAGGATCGGTAGCGAATGCAAATGGCCGCTTATAAGTATTTTGTCGTGAAACAGATTTTCGTGTCGATGTGTGTGATGGGGGGGATGGCGCTGGGGTGCGGGCTGGGTTCGATTGCGTGGGCTCAAGAGAAGGGGGAGGCCAAGGGCGCGTCCAAAAACAAGGTGAAGGAGGGATCGGAGGAATTGGTCAAGGTGGGGATTCGTGTGATTCCGAATCAGGTGAAGTTTGATACCACGCGGTTTGATGTGTTTGCGGGGGCAAAGGTGGAGGTCACGTTTCAGAACGGGTGCGTGCTTCCCCACAACTTTGTCCTGATCGATCCGAAGCAGGAGTCGGCGATTTTGGCGGGAGTGACGGCGATGGGTTTGGAGGGCATGGAAAAACACTTTGTGCCGGAGGTGCCCGGGATTTTGGCGTCTTCGAAACTGTTGGCGCCGCAGGGACAGGATCGGATCCGGTTTACGGCTCCGGCTGAGGCGGGGGAGTATCCGTACCTTTGCACGTTTCCGGGTCATTGGTTCACGATGCGCGGGGTGATGCGGGTGGTGGCGGCGGGTGGGAAGCTTGAGAAAGCGATTCGTGAAAAGATTCCGGGGGAGCAGGTTGCGGATGCGTTGCAGCACTCGGGTGTGACACACTTTCCGATGGGAACGGTGGCGAAGCCGCTGGTGATGAGGAGTTTTGTGCCAGATCCGGGTTTGGAGGATACGGTGTTTGCGCATCACGGGCGGGGATTGTCTGCGGCGAAGTATGACCCAAAGACGCGTGAAGATTTGCCCGGGGTGGTGAACGCAGAGAAGGGCATCGCTGGGGCGATTGCGGTGAGTCATGGCGAGACGTTTGCGTATGTGTGGGACTCGACTGAGTGCCGGTTGATGTACGCATGGCGGGGTGGGTTTCTGGATATGAATCCTTATTGGGGAAAGGAGCCCGGTAGCGGGCGTGCGAAGATGTACATTCCGAAGTTGGTGGGGAACCTCGTGTTTCGCACGAAAGGGCCACATCCGTTGGGGGATGAGACTCCGGTTTTCTTGGGGTACGAGATGAAATCAGCGAACCCGATTTTCCGTTATCGGATGGGGAACAAGGTGTTGCGTGAGAGCGTGGTTCCTGGAGCAAACGGATTTAAGTTGGAGATCACAGCTGAGTCCGGTGGACCTGCACCGAGCTGGCGTGGAACGGGAAACGGGATTGAGACGGTGGCAGATGGCGGCCGCCTCAAGGTTTTGGTGGCAGATGACGCGTCCGCGAAGTGAGGGGAGGGCCCGAGTAGTCATTTTTCATTCAAGCTGTTATGAACGTTAAAACATTGGTTCGTGGGGTGTTTGCTCTCTCTTTTTCGGTCTTTGCGGTGGCGCAGGATCGTCCGTACAAGGTCGAGGAAATCCCCATGCCGAAAGGGGTTGCGCCGGAGATTGGGGGATTGGGTTTTACCCCGTCTGGGCGGTTGGTGGTCTTGACTCGGCGGTCAGGGGTTTTGACCACGAAGCCGGAAGGGAAGCCGGAAGGGTTTCAGTGGAAGGTGTTTTCCGATCAATCGTTGCATAACGCGAACGGGCTTTTTGTGACGGGAGAGAACGAGGTATTGGTGAGTCAAATGCCGGAGCTAACGCGGTTGAAGGACACGGATGGCGACGGGGTGGCGGATGTTTACGAGACGGTGGCGCCTTTCAGTTTGAGCGGAGCCTACCATGAGGTGACGGCGGGTCCGGTGCCGGACGGTAAGGGTGGCTGGTTTGTGGCGTTGAACACGGCGTCGCACTCGGGATTTACGTTTGAGCACACGCGGGGTTTGTTTTCCGAAGTGAGCCGGCGCGGACGAAACTTCGCGTCGGTGCCATATCGGGGATGGGTTGTACGGATTTCGAAGGAGGGTGTTATGGAGCCGTATGCGAAGGGATTTCGTTCGCCGAATGGCATTGGGGTGGAACCGGATGGGAGTTTGTGGGTGACGGATAATCAGGGCGATTTTCGTTCGACGAACCCGTTGTACTTTGTCGAGAAGGACAAGTTTTACGGGCATCCGTCCTCCTTAGTGTGGGATCCGGCGTTTGTGGCGAAGGATGCGAAGCGCGATCCTTTGAAGGAGCCGATGGCGGCGTTGGATGCGATGCGGGAGACGGCGGCGATTGAGTTTCCGTACGGATTCTCTCGGTCGCCGGCCGAGCCGATGGCATTGCCTAAAGACGGACGCTTTGGGCCGTTTGGGGGTCAGTTGCTAGTCGCGGACGCTGCGGCGCCTCGGATTATTCGGGTGATGGTGGAGCGTGTTGGGGGGGTGGTGCAGGGTGCGTGTACGGATTTTTATTCGAACAACGGGCTGCGGAATGGGTCAAACCGGATGGCTTTATCGCCGGAGGGCAATGTCTTGTATGTGGGACAAACCATGCGCGAGTGGGCGGGAGCGATGGAGGGGTTGCAGCGGATTGTTTACGACGGTAAACCGGTTTTCGCGGTGTCTGCGATGCGGTTGGTGCGCGGGGGATTTGAGCTGGAGTTCACCCAACCCGTTGATCCGATTGCGGGGCCGGTCCCAAACGCGTTTGGGATGGAGAGCTATGCGTACAAGTACGACTCCAACTACGGTGGTCCGGAGGTTGGACTGGCTCCGGTGAAGATTTCTGAGGTGGAATGGAATGCGGATCGGACGCGGGTTCGCATGAAGGTTCCTGGACTGGAACCAGGCAAGCAGTATCGGTTCAACCCCGTGGGTTTTTCGAGTCGGGGGATGGCATTGTCACACGGTCCGACGACTTACACTGTGAAGGTGCTGAATGCTGGGCAGTAGAGCGGGCGCCTCGGTGCGCTTGTTTTGTCGAATGATGACTGCTTTCGGGCGTTGTGCGCATTTGTGCTGAGATGAGCGCGGCGTTTGCGGTTGTGCTGATGAGGCCTCGCTTACGAGGCATCCATCCCTGCGTGTTACCATGTTAAAGATTCTCGATCCTCAAGTTTCCGGTTCACCGCTTTGTGACGGGATTTCTCGGCGCAACTTTTTGCGAGTGGGCGGGCTCGGGTTGGGTGGTTTGTCGCTGCCCGGATTGCTTGCTGCGGAAAATCAGTCGGGTATTCGCAGTTCGCACAAGTCGGTAATCATGATCTATCTGGTGGGAGGTCCGCCACATCAGGACATGTTTGATTTGAAGCCAGATGCCCCTGGTGAAATCGCGGGTCCACATCGTCCGATTGGTACAAATGTCCCAGGGATTCAGATTTGTGAGTTGTTCCCGCAGATGGCGAAGCGGATGGACAAGTTCACCATCATCCGTTCGCTCGTCGGGGCTCAAGCGGATCATGATGCAGCGCAGTGCTATACGGGACGTCCTCCCAAAGGAGGGGCGGTTCCGCCCGGAGGGTGGCCCCAGTTTGGGAGCGTGGTGGACAAGATGCTGGGCGGGGTGAATGCTGCGGTACCGCCGTTTGTGAGTCTTTGCTACGAATGCACGCACAAGCCCTACAATGAGCCAGGTCCGGGAACGCTTGGGCCTTCGTTTAGCGGGTTTCGTCATTTTGGACCGAACAAGACGGACTTAACCCTTCAGGGAATCACGACGGATCGGTTGCAGGATCGAGCGGGTTTGCTCACGAGTTTTGACCGGATGCGGAGGGAGATGGATGCGTCCGGAAAGATGGATGCCATGGACAAGTTTTCGCAGCAGGCGATGGGGATTTTGACCTCAGCGAGGCTCGCGGAGGCTTTGGATTTATCGAAGGAAGATCCCCGTGTGGTGGAGCGGTACGGAACGGGCGATACGACGAAGTACATTGACGGAAATGGTGCGCCTCGGGTTCCCCAGAGCTTTCTGGTGGCGCGTCGCTTGGTGGAGGCTGGTGCGCGGGTGGTCACGGTGAACTACAGCAAGTGGGATTGGCACGGCGGCGCGGGGAACGACATTTTCACACGTGAACGGGAGGATTTTCCGGTTTTGGATCGTGCCATCACCGCTTTGGTGGACGACTTGCATCAGCGCGGGTTGGACAAGGATGTGAGCGTGTTGGTGTGGGGTGAGTTTGGGCGTACGCCAATCATTAACAAGCAGGTAGGGCGTGACCATTGGCCGCGCGTCGCCATGGCGTTGCTGGCGGGTGGTGGAATGCGCCACGGTCAGGTGATTGGCGAGACGGATCGGTTGGGGGGGGAGGCGGTGGCCCGTCCGGTTACATTCCCGGAGGTGTTCGCGACGCTTTATCACCAACTCGGGTTGGACGTGGTGAACCAGACGTTTACGGACGTTAAGGGTCGGCCGCATTATTTGGTGGATAATGGGGCGCTGCCGATTCGCGAACTGGTTGGTTAGCGAAGGGGCGGTGGTGAGAGGTTACGCTGCGGATTTGAGTTGGAGCGCAGCGCCTGAAACGGTGTCCGGCGAAGCGTGCTGCGATAGCGTTCGCCTTGCGGGAGCGCTCGGGGGACGGTTAGTCGGTTTAGCCAAAGAGGTCGAGGAGTGGGCGACCTTCTTCTAGGAGGTTGTAGGGCCGGCCGAGGGTGTCGGTGGCCTCCAGATCCGTGATGCCCATCGCGTGGTAGACGGTTTTCGTGACGTCAGCGGGGCTCACTGGGGTCGTGTCGGGGTAGGCTGCGTGTTTGTCGGTGCCGCCGAAGACGCGTCCGCCTTGAATGCCGCCTCCGGCCATGAGGACGCTCATGCAGGCGGTCCAGTGGTCGCGTCCGGCTCCGGACTTTCCTCCGGAGCGGGGATCGCCGACGAGGGGTTTGCGGCCCATTTCGCTCGAGACGAGGACGAGGGTTTGGTCGAGGAGGTGGCGGTCGGAGAGGTCTTCGAGGAAGGCGGAGAAGGCGCGGTCGAACTCGGGGAGGAGGTACTCGCGGAGGCAGGCAAAGTTTGAGGCGTGGGTGTCCCAACCTCCGGCGCTTTTGCACCGGCTGGCGATGGCCTCGTTTTCTTTCCAGAACACCGTGATGAAGGGGACGCCGGCTTCGACGAGGCGGCGTGCCATGACGAGGCTGGTGGCGTTTACCGAGGTTCCGTAGCGCTCGAGGGTGCGCGGGGATTCGCTTTTGATGTCGAAGGCACCGGCGGTGCCGCTGGCGGAGAGGAGTTGGAAGGCGCGTTGTTGCTGGCGCGAGTAGTTGCGCACGGAATCGTCGTGGTCGAGTTCGCGGCGCATTTCGGACACCGCACGGAGGATGGTTTCGCGGTCGTGGATGCGTTCTGGGGAGAGGCCTTGTCCGAACGAGAGGGTGGGCGAGGAGAACTCGAGCGGTTGTTCGAAGCTGCCGTTCAGGAAAAAGGGGTCGTGCTCCATGCCGATACGGCCCGCGAACTGGCCGGGGCGGGTGTACGGCGCCTTGCTTGGTTTGTGGGGGAGGGTGATGACGCCGGGGAGTTTTTCGGAACCCTTGACCTTCATGCCGACGACACAGCCCATGTGGGGCCAGTCGGTGGGGTAGGGGCGCCGGTCGTTACCCTGTTGTTTGAAGGTGATGTCAGGTTCGTGCCCAGTGAGGTTGAAATAATAGCCTGCGTGATGGTCGCCGGTGGCGCGTCCGAAGTCGGTCACGCCGTGGACGAGGGAGAATCGGTGCGCGTTTTTTGCGAGGAGAGGGAGGTGTTCGCAGAGTTGGATATCGGGGGCTGAGGTGCGGATGGGCTGGAACTCGCCTCGGTACTCAGCGGGGGCGTTGGGTTTCATGTCCCACATGTCAATGTGGGAGGCGCCTCCGCAGAGGAAGAAGAGGACGGTGGATTTGGCCGTTTTGCTGCGCGGTTCGGCGGGTTGGGCGGAAGAGGCCGTTTTGCCGAAGGGGAGACCGAAGCAGGCGGCGGTGGAAGCCGTGAGGAAGGAACGGCGGCTGAAGCGGGAGCCGAAGAGGCCTTGTCGCGAGTGGGACGACATGTCGTGTGAGTGTGCAGGAGGCGGGCCAGCGGGGGTGTGG
>JBIIXW010000207.1:0-3643 GCA_044347165.1 Chthoniobacteraceae bacterium | reverse complement strand
GACGATGTCGGTGGCCTGCCGGAGCGCCTGAGCCGCTTTTGGTGCGAGGAGCTCTGGGGAACCAGGGCCGGCGGAGACGAGGGAAAGCCTGCCGGGTGTTTCGGGCAGGTTCATTTTGCGGGGGTGGCCGGTAGGGTCAGGGCGAAGTCGAGGAGTGCGTCTAGGTTAATGGAGAGGAGTTTTGACCGTATATTGCTTGATTGGAGGGTAATGGCGAGGTTTGGGTTGGTGAGGACGCCCCAGAGGTCCGATTTTCCGAGGGCTTTTCGCAGGGCTTCGTCTTTCACGAGGACATTGAATCCAAAGTTTTGGGGCAGTGCCTGGCCGATGGCGGCGATGTCTGGGGCGGTGAAGAGTCGGGTGGTGGCGACTTGGCTGGAAAACACCTCTGCGAAACGACTGGTGCGAACGTAGTACCGTTCAGGAATCGGGTCCCATGCGGCCGCGATGTGGGAGAACTGGCCTTGGAGTGTTTCAGGATTTTTTGGACGAAGGTCGGGGACGATGATGGCCGGCGCTGGAAGCATTTTTGCAGCGGGACCGGTCGGGGCGCCTTTGAGTGCAACTGCGTCTTGGGGGGTGAGGGATTCCGCAGACTTATCGGCACGGGCCTCTGCGAGTGCGCGGGCGGTGCGGCGTCCGGTGGCATATCCATATTCGAGGGATTGTCCGAAACGATGGATTTCGTAAGCGACCATCAGGGTGGCGATTCCGTAGACGACACCGAGCGCGGCCCCGCCGAATCCCCAGAGAATGCGGATGATACCGAGCTTCTGATTTTCAGTCTCTTTGATGAGGAGGGCTGAGAGGATGGCGCAAACAATCCAACAGGCGAGTGCTCCGAGCAGTGCTGCCACGGGAACGCGCAGAAGGCCGGGAAGCACGGATTCGGGAAGCCACTGGGATGCTGGGAGTGCGAGTGTGTATCCGGCGTAGCCGCCTCCCGCGAGGGAGACGAGGGAGAGTGACTGGCGGATCAATCCTTTGGACCAGCCCGAGAGGAGGCATCCCAAAACCCAGCATGCACCGAGCATGAGAGACCAGTTGGGGAGGGTTGGGATGATTGCTTCTTGCATGGCAGGTTAGCGTTCGGGGTCGCTTTGCCGGGGCACGTTAACGACCTGTGTTCCCGCACTGGGCGCGTTGGCGCAGGAGATGGTCACAGAGGGTGAGGGCCGCCATGGCTTCGACCATGGGGACTGCGCGGGGAAGAACGCAGGCGTCATGTCGTCCGCGGGCTTTGAGCTCGATGTCTTCGAAGTCGGTGGAGACGGTTTGTTGGGAATGGAAGATGGTGGCGGTGGGTTTGAATGCGACGCGGAAGAGGATGTCCTCTCCGTTGGAGATGCCGCCTTGGATGCCGCCGGACCGGTTGGAGGTGGTCCGGACTTTTCCGTCGCGCATTCGGAAGGGGTCGTTGTGGGCTTTTCCCGTGAGGAGGGTGCCTTCAAAGCCGGAACCGATTTCAAATCCTTTTGTCGCGGGAAGGCTGAGCATTCCTTTGGCGAGATCGGCTTCGAGTTTATCGAAGACGGGTTCGCCGAGACCTGCGGGAGTTCCGCGGATGACGCACTCAACGACACCGCCGACGGAATCGCCTTGGGAGCGGATTTCTTTGATTCGCTCGATCATCTGGGTTGCTGCGTCTGCGTCGGGGCACCGGACCATGTTGGATTCCACTTGATCGAGGCTCACGGTGGATGGGTCCACGATGGCTTGGATGTTTTGGATCGAGCGGACGTATGCAACAATTTCCAGCTGAGGCGCTAGCGATACGAGAACCTTCTTTGCGACGGCAGCAGCGGCGACGCGGCCGATGGTTTCGCGGGCGGAGGCGCGTCCACCTCCTTGCCAGTTTCGGATGCCGTATTTGGTCTGGTAGGTGTAGTCCGCGTGGGATGGTCGGAAAGCGGTTTCCATTTCCTGATAGGATTCTGGTCGCGCGTCTTCGTTCATCACCGAGATGCAAATGGGGGTTCCGAGGGTGAGCCCTTGGAAGGTTCCTGAGAGGATGGAGCAGCGGTCTTTTTCGGCACGTGGGGTGACGATTTCGCTTTGTCCGGGTCGGCGACGGTCGAGGTCTTGCTGAATATCGCTTTCGGAGAGGGGGATGCGTGGGGGGCAGCCGTCGATGACGACGCCGACGCCTCCGCCGTGGGATTCGCCGTAAGTTGAGATGCGGAAGAGGGTGCCGAACGAGCTGGACATGCGATGGGAGCTTGGGAGGGGGAGTGTGGCAGATGGGGGGCAGCCATGGAATGCCGAACTCCTTCGGATTTGCTCCGCAAAGCGGGCGGTGTAGGAGGAGGGGATGACTGTATTTTCTGAGATGATTGAGGTGCGAACGCAGGGCAAAGGGACGACAGAGATCACGCACGCGGTGCGCTCGGTTTTGGGAAAGAGTGGGGTGACGGAGGGGACGGTGACGGTGTTCATTCAGCACACGAGTGCGAGTCTCGTGATTTATGAGAATGCAGATCCTTCGGCGCGGACGGATCTCCATTCATTTTTTGAGAGGTTGGTGCCGGAGAACTTACCGTATTTTGTCCATACGGATGAGGGGCCCGACGACATGCCATCGCATTTACGGATGGTGTTGACTCGGACGAGTGAGGTGGTGCCGGTGCATTCCGGGCGTTTGATGCTGGGAACGTGGCAGGGGATTTTTGTGTTTGAGCACCGTCGAGCGCCTCATGTGCGGCGGGTGGTCGTGACGGCGTCTGGAGTCTGAAATCTTCAGATTTTTTAGACTCGGTGGAGCTCTGTGGATGACGGTTTCGTTTTTTAGTGCTACGATTCTAATAAGAAAAAGCCCTTATTTCCTATAAGGTTTTGGGTCTTTTAAGTTCGTTGGAGTTGGTGAAGCGATGTTGATTTCGAAAAAGGGTGAGTATGCTTTGCGAGCGCTGGTCTGCATGATGGCAGAGCCGCGCTGGTGGATGGTTCATGAGATTAGCGGACGAGCAAACATCCCTCAGAAGTTTTTGGAACAGGTTTTATTGGCGTTGAGGAAAGCGGAGATTCTGGTGAGCAAACGAGGGGTGAATGGCGGATACCTGCTTCAACGCCAACCGTCTTCGGTGGATGTATTGGGCATTTTAGAGGCTGTGGACGGCCCGTTTCGGTTTGCGAGTTGTGGAGGGGTGAGTGGTGAGGTGTCTTGCACGTGTCCGGACACCACGGCATGCCCTGTCCGTGGATTGAGTGGGCGGCTGAACGAGGAGATTCGGGCGGCGCTGGCGGCCAAAACACTGGAGGATTTGGCCCGCTCTGGAGGACGGACCAATCTGGCGTTTGATATCTAGTCAAATCGCGCAGTGGGGCGAGGAATCGGACGCGCCGACTGAGATTGTATTTTGAGTTGGGTGAGCGGTTCGCAGGGCTTGGTCGAGGGCGCGCCAGGCGAGCATCGCGCATTTCACGCGTTGGGGAAACTTTCGGACGCCGGCGAAGAGTTGGAGGTCTCCGAGAGAGGCGGTTGGTTCTTTTGCCCCAGCGGTGACCACGTCCGTGAAGGCTTCGAGGAGGAACTCTGCGTCGGTGCAGGACTTTCCCTTCAGTTTGAGGGTCATGAGAGAGGCAGATGCCTGACTGATGGCGCAACCTTGTCCAGTGAACTTGAGGTCTTTGATGTGTCCGTCTG
>JBIIXW010000206.1:0-3650 GCA_044347165.1 Chthoniobacteraceae bacterium | reverse complement strand
CCCCTTGAACGCTGGGTACAGCAGTAGTAATCCGCCATTCAACCCCATGAACGTCCCATAATCCCCGTAACTCCACGCCCAGTACAACGCAGCCGCAGCGCCCAGCGAAGCAATCGTCTCCACAAGCGGCCCCCCCATCTCCACGCCACGACGCCACCGCATGATGTGATTCAATACCGAGCGGTTCGCGTCCCGAAATCGTTCCACCTCGTAGTCCTCACGACCGTAGGTTTTTACCACTCGAACCCCCGCGAACGCCTCCTGCATCCGCACCATCACCTCGCCCGTCGCAGTCTCCTCTCGCTTCCCCGCTTGCCGTACCTTCCGACTAATCAACGCCACCGGAACGATGCACAACGGAAACAACACCAAGGATGCCACCGTAAACTTCCAATCCATCCACAGCATCGTCCCAAGCGCCGATAGAATCGAAATCGGATGCTTCACCGAATCCGTCACCACCGTCGCCAACGCGTTCTGCGCCATCGCCGTCTTCGTATAAGTCAACTGGACCAACTCTCCCGCCCGGGCCCGGTTAAAATACTCCATCGACTGCCGAAGAATCGAACGAAACGCCTCAACACGAATGTCGTCCAAAACCCGGCACGACACCCAAAGCATGCAATAACTGTTGAAATAGCCGAGCAACCCACGAACCCCCATCAACACCGGAATCGTCCCGCAAATCACCAGCACCTGCCACAAGGCCCCGTCCAATCTCAACCCGGCCAGCGCAGGAAACCATTGCACCAAACTCGGCACTTTGCCCGCCGCCGCCTTCGTCGCGGGAAACACCAGAGACGTGACAAACTGCAAATCCGCAATCAGCAGCGCATTAATGCCTCCACTCAAAACCCCAAGCAGAATACCAACCGCAAGCCGTGCGCGATACGGCCTCAAATACCCAACTAGACGGCGAACTCCCGCATCCTTCCAGAACCCTTGGAACCCCGGCCCCTTCTTCTTCTGATCAGCAGCACTCATCGTCAAACCTCTCTCATCAACCGCTCAACGGAGCGTCGCCGCCCCATAACATCAGCCAAGCACAGAACGCACCGCCCGCTCCCGAGCAGCATGCTCCGCATCATCAATCACCGACACAGAGTCCGGCAACTCCACTTCACCCAAGCTCACCCACGACTTGCACCCGCCAAACTTCGGCGCATCCGCTTGCACCAACGGCGCATGCAGTCGATGGACTCGAACGAATGCCAAACTGATACTCTTGCGCTCGTCATAAACAAACCGTTCCCAAAGCGTCTGCTCCGCCCATAAATGCATACCCGCCAACGCCTTCACCCGCTCCCAATCCGTGACATCCTCCGTCCAACACACTTCTGCTAAAAACTCCATGACGTGACCCCGCGAATCCGCAACCGGGAGAACCGTCTCGGAGGGAACCGTCAACTTCCCCGCCTGCTCATGGAACAGCGTCGGCACCAACAAGAATCGGTCATGCAAAAACCGAAAGCCCGCACGCCCCTCAGCAATCCCACCTTTACGCAAGATCAGGCTCTGAGCCCCACTTCCCAGCGCCTGACAAATCAGCGCCCACTCCTTGAATCCAAACATTTCCATGGAATCACCTCTTCACTGAACCAACTCACTTCTCGGAAATGCCGTACAACCCAGCAATCGCTTTTACCAAACCCGGAATGTCGTACTGCTCCGCCTCCACCGAAACCGGCAACCCCAACCGGCGCATCGCCTCGCTCGTGATCGGGCCAATCGATGCCGTCTTCAATCCCTCGGGTAACGGAAGATTCAAGGCCATGAAGTTCTCGGCGGTCGACGAACTCGTGAATGTAATCAGGTCAGCACCCTCCGCACGGAACCTCGAAATGCCCCCCGTGACATCTTCCGTCTCCGGAACCGTACGGTAAACCGCCGCCACATCAACAATCGCTCCAAGCCGCGTCAACTCTTGCGGAATCACCTCACGCGCCTCCTCTGCACGCGCCACCAAAATGCGCTGATTCTCTACCGAACCCACCTCGTCCTGAAACGCCTTTACCACCGCCTCCGCAACATATTCCGAGGGTTGTAAATCCACCGCAAAACGGTACTCAGCCACTTTCTTCGCCGTCGCCGGACCAATCGCTGCAATCCGAACCCCGCCGATCTCGCGAGCGTCACGGTACAACTTAAAGAACATTTCAAAAAATGCCGTCACTCCATTCGGACTCGTAAACACCAGCCAATCATACTGATGAACGTCCTTCACTAACTCACCAAACGCCATTCGATCAGTCGGCTCTTCAATCCGAATCGTCGGCAGCTCGTACACATCCGCACCCAACGCCCGTAACCGCTCGCTCAACACACCCGCTTGTTGTCGCGTCCTCGTCACCACAATCCGTTTTCCGCGCAACGGCCGCTTTTCAAACCACCCCAGCTTGTCTCGAAGCGTTGTCACCTGGCCAAACACCGCCACCGCAGGCGCCTCAAATCCCGATTCGGCAACCTTCTGCGCAATGTCCGCAAGACGACCAGAAATCGATTTTTGCCGCCCAGTCGTTCCCCACCGAACCAAGGCAACCGGCGTCTCAGGGTCCATCCCATGCCGCTGTAACGCCTCCGTAATCGGCCCCAACCGCTCCACCCCCATCAACATCACCTTCGTCCCCGGCAACGCCGCCAGACGCGCATAATCGAGCGCTGAGTCCTCCTTCGTCGGATCCTCGTGCCCCGTGAAAATCGTGAGCGACGAGGTGAAGTCCCGGTGCGTCACCGGAATCCCCGCGTACGCCGGCGCCGCAATCGCCGAGGTCACCCCAGGAATGACCTCAAAATCCAATCCCGCCTCAACCAACGCTTCCGCCTCCTCCCCTCCCCTTCCAAACACGTACGGATCCCCGCCCTTCAACCGCAAAACACGTTTCCCCTCCGCCGTTTTCTTCACCAACAACGCGTTAATCTCGTCCTGCTTCAGTGTGTGCTGCCCCGCTTTCTTCCCCGCATAAATCACCTCCGTCCCCGGCCGAACCCATTTCAACATTTCCGCGTTGCAAAGGTAATCGAACACCACCACCTCGACCCGCTCGATGAGCTCGCGAACGCGTAGCGTCACCAGCCCCAAATCACCGGGGCCCGCTCCCGCCAAATAACAAATCCCTCGTGCCGCTTCGCTGTCCTTTTTCCTACTCATAACTCTCAGTGTGATTCAACCGCTCCGGCGCCGGTTAAGCGACGGTAAAGCAACTCGGCAACCTCCTCCTCACCCGCGCCCTCAACCGTCGCTCGAACCGGCTCCCCGCCCTCCGCCGAAAAAAGCACGCCCTCCATCCGAATGCCGCCACCTTCCAAAAACCAAGTGCGAACACCCACCGGCAACGTGCAATCCCCGCCCAAACGCCGCTGCAATCCCCGCTCCGCCCGCGCCTGCCGCATCGTTAACCCATCACCAATCCCCTCAACCACAGCGCGATGCACCACATCATCCCGCCGAATCTGAAGTGCGACAATCCCCTGCCCCATGGCGGGCAACATCGTCTCCGAAAGAGAAGTGACAAAAAACTCCCCACCCACCCCCTCCTCCTCCATCCGCAAAACCCCATTCGCAAAATCCATCCCCAGCCGATCAAGCCCCGCTCGAGCCAACACAATCGCCGAACAATCCGTTGATTCTCTGAGTTTACGCAAGCGCGTCT
>JBIIXW010000019.1:0-36959 GCA_044347165.1 Chthoniobacteraceae bacterium | reverse complement strand
CATTACCCCTTTTGATGCAATCGGTTGAGGCCAATGGGACCCAACAGGGATGGGCATCGGCTGCATGGCAGTTGGCGATGCTGGCCCAGTTGCCGGCATCTATCTGGATTTCTGGGATGCGATCCAGGAAGCGGCTCTGGGCGATAGTGAATACGGTGCATCGATTGACGTGGTTTGTGCCCGCTTTACTCCCGGTCTGGTTGCCGAATCGACCGGATCTTTGGCCGTGGCTGATCATTGCTTCGTTTGCGACGGGGAACTTTCTCGCGAATGTCGGCACGGTTGCATGGCAGAGTTGGATGGCGGATTTGGTACCGGAGAAATCGGCGGGTCGGTTCTGGAACCGGCGCCAGATTCCACTCGGTTTTTGTTTGGTTGCAGCGACCCTCCTCTACGGAGTTTTGCTGGATCGAGCGGAGGGGCGAGGCGAGGCGTTGAAGGGGTTTCAGTGGGTCTTTGGAATTTGTGCCGTCTGCGGTGTGCTGGATATTTGGGTTCATTTGTTGGTTCATGAACCAGAGCATGTTCCGGTGGAACAGCGGGTTTCGGTGCGGGAGAGATTGCGGAGTGCTGTTCAGTTGCCGGGGTTTGTTACACTCACGGGTGCGATGGCGTTGTGGACGGGGGCGCAGGCGATGCTGGGGTACAACTTGGGGTTGCCCGGCTTTTTCAGCATGGTGCATCTCAAAGAGGACCACGGAGTTGGATATACCTACGCAGCGATGATTTTTGCGGGGGCGGGGTTGGGCACGGTTGTCCTCAGTCCGTGGCTGGGGAAGTGGATGGACCGTTACGGTGCGGATCGCGTGTTCCGTTTTTTGGCTGTCGCAGCACCGTTCACGTTGATGCTGTGGTGGTTTCCGGGAACGGGGCATCTCGAGTTATGGTCGGGGGTGTCTGTGCCTCGGGCGATTATTTGGATGAGTCTTGCTTCAGTGCTTCAGGGAGCGGTTTTAGGCGGAGCAGTACTTTGTCACTTCCGGATGGCGCAGATGGTTACTCGGCCGGAGGGGCGCACTGTATCGATGGGCTTACATTGGTGCCTCGTTGGCGTGCTTGCCTCGTTTGGTTCTGTGTTTGCGGGATGGATGAGCGACCGTTTGAGAGATAGTTCGTTGCCGTTTGGATGGAGGGCGTTCGATCTTCTCGTGGTGGTTGAAGCAATGCTGGTTTGGGGGGGAGTGCTGCCTCTCCTTAGGCGATTCCAGCGGCAGTTTCGCTGCGAAGCCGGCGCAGGTGGCTCCGTCTGAACTGGGTTAGGTCAGTCCTGCAATGGGTTCGGCTTCGTAAAGTGCTCGTGGACGGCTTGATGAATCTTGCCATTCGGTGAACCTTGGCAGCCCGAGGGCTTCAAAGATGGTGGCGGCGAGATTCTCTGGTCGTTGTGGCGACTCGGTGGGGTATGCGCCGATTTTGTCGGTCGCGCCAATGACATTGCCTCCTCGGACGCCGCCGCCCGCAAGCAGGACGGTTTGACTCGCACCCCAATGGTCACGACCCGGCAGTTTTGCACTGGGAATCTTGGAAATGCGGGGCGTCCGTCCAAACTCACTCCCGACGACGACAAGCGTTTCCGACAGGAGGCCTCGGGAATCCAAGTCATCGAGAAATGCGCTGAGGGCGCGATCTAATGGCGGAAGAAGATGATTCTTGAGGTTTGGAAAGGCGGCCTGATGGGTGTCCCAGGTTTCATTGTTCCCCAGATTCACCTGAACGAGACGCATCCCGGCTTCCACGAGGCGACGAGCCATCACGAGCGACCATCCGAAGCTGTTTTGTCCGTAGCGTTCCAACATCTCCTTGCGCTCGAGGCCGATATCGAAGGCGTCACGAGAGGCGGGGTCCGTGATGAGTCCGAGGGCGGCGGCCCGGTAGCGATCGAAAGCGGTGTCGGTAACCGCTTGGGTGATCGCTTGCGACTGACCCTCTAGTGAGGAGAGTAACGAAGACCGGTCGAGGACGCGCTGGGCGTTTAGTCCCTGGGGAAGATTGAGATGGGGGGGGAGAAAACGTAGCGAGGGGTCGACAATGCCGCCTTTTTCGTGGTGAAAAAGGTATTCGGGGAAGGCTCCGTAATCCGCCGGGTGGTAGGGTGACATTTCGAGAAACCACGGTTCGTGGTTTCTCCCGAGTTGGCCGCTGAACTGTCCAGGGATGGTCCGTCCCGTTCGGTGCACGATTTTGTCGGGTAGAACGATTGCGGGGGGAAGATTGTTTCTGCGCGGCAGAGTGGCAGTTGCGAGGGCTGCGAGGGAGGGAAAGTCAGTGTCCTTGGGTTTGTTCGGATCGAACCCGAGTGGGATTTCGGAGCGTCCCGTCAGCATGATGTGATGGGCTCGGGAGTGGTCGTTTGACGGATGGGTGAGAGAACGGACCAATGCGTAGCGATGCGCCTGACGAGCGAGACGCGGGAGGTGTTCTGAAATGTGGATGCCGGTAACGTTTGTGCGGATGGGTGAAAACTCGCCTCGGACTTCCGCTGGTGCCTCCGGTTTCATGTCGAAGGTCTCGTGTTGGGCAAGGCCTCCCGAGAGGAACACATAAACCACCGAGCGGGCTTTCGCAGGAGTGGGGTTCGCCGCTTGGAGGCGAAGTAAATCTTCCAAACCAAGCCCCAAAATACCGACAGCGCCCGCGCGCAGGGCTGACCTGCGGGAGAGAGGGCCGGGGTGAACGGGGCTCGCATCCATGGGGGCGAACAATCGCATCCCGTGTGCCAATGCGGGGATGCTCGGGTGAGAACGCTTGGAAACGGCTTTAAGCGAATGGAAAAAAGGTCCTTCCCTCTTCGTCCTCTTTCGGGAACCACAGATGGGCTCAGTCCTTCGGGAACGGTTCGCCACCGAGTTCCGTCCACGCTTTTTCGAGTTGGGCGGGGAAACTGAGTCCGACATAACGGCGGACGCGTTCGTTGGACTGAATCCGTTCGCGAACGTCGTCTACGGCGGCCTTGGCTTGGGCGGGAGTTTTGCGTGCGTCGCGCAGTTTGCGTGTTTCGGACGTGAGCGTCTCAAAGAACGCGATTTGGTCTTCGAGGATTTCTGGTCCGCCTCTTGGGCCGTGGCCTGGGCAGATGGTTTTGGGGTTCAGCTTTTGAGCGGCCTTGAGTGTTTTGATCCACTCCTGAATATTGCCGTCGCCCGTGTAGTTGTAAGCGCCGTTCACGCAGGCATCTCCGGTGAAGAGGATGCGCTCGTTCGGGAGCCATGCGAACCCGTCTCCATGGGTGTGCGCGACTCCGAAGTGGAGGAGTTCAACGCGGATGTTTCCGTCATCGAATATCATGTCTTTTGAAAAGAGAAGCGTGGGTGCTTTGAGTTTAGACTCTGCAACGTCTTTTCGATTTTTTGCGGCGTCGTTCCAGCGATCCATCGTTGCCTCAGGGAAGAGGCTTCGTTCGTACTTCCGCATTTCTGTGACTGCCCCGAGGTGCGCAACGGGCGTCGACCCTGCCTCGTGCCACAGCTGGTTGGCGTAGGCGTGATCGCCGTGGTGATGCGTATCGAACGTGAAGCGAATCGGTTTTGGGGTTAGCGCTTTAATCTTTGGGATAACCTCTTTGGCGCCTGAGGGAAAGTTGGCGTCGATGACGACGACGTAATCGTCGAGGATGATCCAACCGTTGTTGCAGTGCCCTTTCTTGGTGATTTCGCCTTGATGAAAAAAGACGTTGGGAGCGACGGTTTGAACTTCGTTGATTTGGGCGAAGGCATTCGAGGCCAGGAAGGTCGCGGCTGACGAGAGTGCGATGAGTGTGAGTGAGGTTTTCATAGGGGGGGAGAACCAAGTTTGATTCAGAGCGGGCGCGATCCGAAAGCGCCCGCCTCAATCGAGATCCGGTTAGGCTTTGTAAGCGCGGATGAAGTCGACGCATTGTTTGACGTCGTCGACGTTGTTGTCCCATTTCGTCTCGTATTCGATGGAGAGTGATCCGTCGAAACCGAGGCGGACGAGTTCGTTGAGCACTTCTTTGACTTTCCCTGTGCCGGTGCCGAAGGGCACGTCTGGCGGCGCGAAGTTCGCGCGGTCTTTGAGGTGGGCGCTGACAACCCGTTTGCCGAGCAGTTTGACGGCGGCGACCGGGTCGAGTCCGCTGGTGAGCCAGTGTCCGGTGTCTGCGCATGCTCCGATGCGTGGGTCGCGATCTTTCACGACGCTGAGCACCCATTCGGGGTTCCAGTGCACGTAGTTCGGATTTTTGTCGCTCTTTGGGTGGTTGTGGAAACCGACTTTGATATCGTACTCGCGGACAAGCTTTTCGATGGTGTCGAGTGCGTCGGCTGGCGGCTCGGAGTTGATGATGCCGATGCCCATCGTCTTGCAAAACTCGAAGACTTTTCGCGTGGACTTTTCATCTTTTGAGAGCCCGACGACGCCATAGGCAACCGATTGGATTCCCTTGGATGCGAGATGGTTTTTGACCAACTTCACCTGCTCATCTGTGGAGTCGTGGCTGAACTTGGCTTTGGAATCTGATGCGGACAGTGCTTGCCCGGGGAAGAGTTCGATGACTTTCGCGCCCGCCTGAGCGGCTTTGTCGATGGCTGTGAGAACATCGAACATGCGGAAGGTCCAGGATTGCGGACCGACGGCGAAACCGCCTTGGAGGGCGGATTTGGGGATGGCCGAAAAGATTTGTTCAATCGAGCCGAGGGTTGCTGCCGTGGCGAGGGTCAGGGACTTGAGGAAAGTCCGTCGTGAGGGGAGGTTTAGCATACCCAGCGATTCGGGGCGCGGGGTGGGTGGAAGTCAAGCATGAGTGCCTGTCGCCGGATCATTCCCTCGCATCGTTCGCTGGTGAAAGGCTGTCAGCGCTTGCCGGATCGCAGGGGTGACGTCTGCTTCGGGTTGGGCGAACTTGGGACGGAACCACGGAAACGATCCGACGAGATCGTGGAAAACGAGAACTTGTCCGTCGCACGCTGCGCCAGAACCGATTCCGATGGTGGGGATTGGAAGAGAGCGGGTGATGGATGCCGTGGTCTCAGCGGTGACGAGTTCGAGAACTACCGCGGAAATGCCGGCTTCCGCGAGTTGCGTTGCGTCGTTAAGGAGGCGTGCGGAATCGTCTGGTGTTTTGCCTTTTATGCGGTAGCCGCCCTCTTCGCGAACACGTTGAGGCAGCATGCCGATATGGCCGATGACGGGGATTCCGGTGCGGCGCATTGAGGCAACGTGCGGGATTATTTCTGCGCCACCTTCGATTTTGACGGCATGCGCGCCTGCCTGAATGAGGCGGTGCGCGTTTTGTGCCGCGAGATTCGGCGTGGCGCAGGAGCCTGCGGGGAGGTCGGCAATGATGGGGCAGCGTTGGGCGCCCCGTCTGACGGCTTCCACGTGATGCAGCATGTGCTCCATCGTGACGCCGGTGGTGTCGGGCATGCCGAGAACGACCATGCCAAGGGAATCGCCGACAAGGATCCAATCAACCGGAGACTCATCGATCAGGCGCGCGGTGGGGTAATCGTAAGCCGTGAGCACGGAGAGGCGCGTTCCGGCGGCTTTGGCGGCCTTGCAGGCTTCGGGCGCGAGGTGCGTTGTGGAGGGAGGGTTAGACGATGGGTGCACGAGTGGTGCTTACCATTGTTCGGGAGACATGGCGACCCCAGCGGGATCGTCCAGCGACCGGAGTAGTTCGGCGACCGACGCCTTGAACCCCGGTGGGACGAGGTCCGGCCGGATGTCATGGAGTGGGTGAAGGACGAAGCGTCTTAGGTGGAGGCGCGGATGCGGAAGCGTTAGAAGCGGGTCTTGCGAAACTGCGGAGCCGTAGTAAAGCACGTCCAAATCGAGGGTTCTGGGGGCGTTTTTTGGGCGCACTTTGGGGCGGCCGAGATCAATTTCGATAGTTTGGAGCGAGTGTAGGAGCTGTGGTGGGGCGAGGGTCGTGGACAGCTCGATGACGGCGTTGATGAAGCGTGGCGAGTCCGGTGCGGAATCGACAGGATCGGTTTCGTAAAGGGGCGAGGAGAGGACGGGTCCGGAGATTCCGTTGAGCGCGAGGATACGTTGACGGGCCTCGGCGAGCAGGGCGCCGCGGTCTCCGATGTTTGAGCCGAGAGCGATGCCGGTTCGGGTCACGCGACGCTGATTTAGTGGAGACCGAGGACGTCCTGCATGTCGTACAGGCCGGCGGGTTTCCCATGCGCCCATTCCGCAGCCCTGAGGGCGCCGCGTGCGAAGGTGTCTCGACTGGAGGCTTTGTGGGTAAGTTCAACGCGCTCACCGACTGCGGCGTAAATGACGGTGTGATCGCCGACGACATCGCCGCCGCGTACGGCGTGCATTCCGACCTCGGTTGCGGTGCGTTCCCCCACGATGCCGAAGCGTCCGTGGCGAACGTCATGATCGTACTGAAGGTTACGTGCTTCCGTCAGGATTTCTGCGAGCCGCTTGGCCGTCCCTGAGGGGGAATCCTTCTTGAGGCGGTGATGCATTTCGACAACTTCGAGGTCGAAGGAAGGGCCGAGGATTTCGGTCGCTTTGCGGGTGAGCCAAAAAAGGGTGTTCACTCCGACGCTGTAGTTGGGAGCGAAGACGATGGGGATGACAGCGGATGCCTTTTTGATGGCGGCAATCTCTTCGTTGGAGTGTCCGGTGGTCCCGATTACGAGAGTGCGGTGGCTGCTTAAGCAGGCATCCAGCACGGATTGAATGACGGTGTGGTGGGAGAAGTCGATGACGGCATCGGAGGAGGCGATCCCTGAGGGGAGATCATCGCCGAGGTCGACGGCTGCGGAGAGGGTCAGGGCTGGATTTTCTTCAATGGCGGCGAGCAGGGCAGCGCCCATGCGGCCTTTGGAACCGTTGATGAGAATGCGAAGCGGGGCGGACATGAGAGGGTGGGGGGCTAGAGGATACCGAGTTGCGACAGGGTGTTCCGGAGTTTTGCGACGGTGGATTCTGAGGCATTGACGAGCGGGGGTCTCACCGTGGCGGCCAGCCGGCCTTGGAGGGCGAGCGCGGCTTTGATGGGAGCAGGGTTAGACTCGATGAACAGGTCTTTAAAGAGTTGGTAGAGGCGCTCGTGCACGGCACGTGCGGCAGTGAAGTCGTCGGAGAGCGCAAGGTTGACGAGCTTAACGACTTCCGCGGGGATAAGGTTGGAGGCCACGCTGACGACTCCGACAGCACCGGTTGCGATGAAGGGGAGCGTGAGGCCGTCGTCGCCCGAGAGGATCTCGAAGGAATCGGGGAGTGCGGCGCGCAGTTGCGAGACGCGGTCGACGTTTCCTCCTGCTTCCTTGATGGAAACGATGTTTGGGCAGGCGTTGGCGAGGCGCGCAACCGTTTCGATTGCGATTTCCACGCCGCAACGTCCGGGGATGCTGTAGAGCATGATGGGAAGCTTGGTTTTTGAGGCGATGGCATGAAAGTGCTGGAACAAACCTTCCTGAGTCGGGCGGTTATAATAGGGGGCAACGATGAGTGCCGCATTGGCTCCGCGTTGTTCGGCCTCGCAAGTCAGGGAGATGGCTTCGTTGGTGGAGTTGGAGCCGGTTCCAGCCATGACGAGACAGCGTCCTTTTGCCTGGTGGACGGCCTGTTCGACGACTCGGAGGTGTTCCTCGTGCGAGAGGGTGGGGGACTCTCCGGTGGTTCCGACCGGAACGATTCCGGTGATACCGGCTGCGATTTGACCTTCGATGAGAGCAGAGAAAGCGTCTTCGTCGAGATAATCGTTCTTGAAGGGGGTAACGAGTGCGGTGTGGGTGCCTTTGAACATGGCGAGGGTGGGTTGTGGGGATTAGTCCCGGAAAACGATGGTGCGGTTGCCGCGAACGAAGACGCGGCCGGTGATGTGATAACGAAGGCCGCGAGCGAGGGCGAGCCGTTCGCAGTCGCGGCCGAGGCGGAGGAGGTCTTCGGTCGAGTGGAAGTGTTCCACGCGGACGACCTCCTGTTCGATGATGGGGCCTTCGTCGAGCTCGGGAGTGGCGTAATGGCAGGTTGCGCCGATGAGTTTTACGCCGCGTTCGTGGGCACGTTGGTAGGGGTTGGCGCCGATGAACGATGGTAGGAAGCTGTGATGGATGTTCATGATCCGTCCCGGCCAGCGAAGGCACACGTCGGAGGGAACCACTTGCATGTAGCGGGCGAGGACGACGAGATCGGCATGGTGCTCTGCCCAGAGGGATTCCATTTTTTGAAACGCTTCGGTTTTGGAGTCCGGCGTGACAGGGATGTGGTGAAAGGGGATGCCTTCGCGTTCGACGAGGTTTCGGTAGGTCTCGTGATTGGAGACGACGCAAGGGATGTCGAAGGCGAGTTCGCCGGAGCGCCAGCGCCAGAGGATGTCAGCGAGGCAGTGGCCAAGTTTGGACACCATCAAGACCACGCGCGGACGTCGGGATGCTGAGCGGACGGACCATTCGGCGTTTAGCTCGGCAGCAAGTGGGGCGAAGTCTTGCGCGAGGACATCTGCCTGAGGGCGGAGGGATTGGGTGTCGATGGCGAGACGCGCAAAGAACCAACCTTTTTCCTGGTCGGTGAACTGGTGGACTTCCTCGAGATTTCCGCCGTGCGATGCAACGAAGGAACAAATTTGAGCGAGGAGTCCGACCCGGTCTGGGCAGGAAATCTTGAGGAGGGTCGAGACCATGGGGACGAGGTTGGGCGCGCTTTTACGGCGCGCCCTTCATGGTTTGGGCTGAGGCGGTTACTCGAGGGAACCGGACCAGCGTTCTATCCGAGTGATGTGGACTTCTTCGCGGTTGCCGTCGAAGTCGATTTTGCACGTTTGTCCGATTTTTTTCCCGAGCAGCTCCTGCGCGCGTGATGAGCGGTAGGAGATGATGTTGCGTTCGGGTGCAGTGTCCCAAGCGCCAAGGATGTGGAAGGTGAGGGTTTCGCCGTTGCGAACAATCGTGACGGAGGTGCCAACCGAGACCGAATCCGTCGTGGCGTCCGAGAAGTCCGTTCCCCGCGCTTGGCCGAGTTCTCTCTCGATGCGTGATTTTTCGAGGTTGAGGGTTTTCTCGTTTTCCTTGGCGGCTTTGTATTCGGCGTTTTCGCGGAGATCGCCGTATTCGCGCGCGATTTGAATCTGGCGGATGTTGTCAGGAATCCGGCGTTGAACGAGGTCGTCGTACTCGTTTTTCCGGCGTTCAAGACTGGTCCACGAGACAATGATGAGTTCGGTGCCTTCCTCGGAGTCCGTCGTGAGGAGATGGCTCAAGTTGCTGTGTGTCGTAATGATGCGGTCGAACAAGGTTCGACGGTTGAGATCGTCGAGGGCGGGTGAAGCGGTGATTGCGCGCATGACCGCTGCGGCACCGGCTTCGAGCGCTTCGTTCTGTTTCCGTCGATCTTCGGAGGAAGCAGTGCGGGACGATTCTCCGGAGAGTTCGTCTTCTGACTCGCTGGAGACAAAGAGGGGAACGAGGTTTTTGTCCGCCAGCAGGAAGTCGTGCAGTTTCCGGTCACGATTTTCATCGAAGAGATCCTTCTCCAGCGCGCTAATGGTCGCGACGAACGCACGGGGGGTCAGTAGGTTGCGGATGGATTGGCTCCTACGGTTGGACTTCTGCAACAGCCACATCAGGACGCTCGTCGGGATCTTGAGGTGGTTGATGGCCTCCTCCAGCACCTTGAAGAGTTGTTCCTTGTGAGCTTTTTGCTCGTCCGACAGGCGCTTGGTGTCGTCTGTGGCGTGGAACAGGGCCGCGATTTCACCAATCACGCGGCTATCGCAACGGAAGAGCAAATCGAAACCTAACTGAGGCCAATGATCAGGAAATGCCTGCGGCAACGATGCGACCACCTTGGGAAGCCGCGCGGCGGGGGTGTTAACGAGGATTTGGGAGAGGTTGCTGATGTTTCTACCCTTGAGAAGGTCCGCGATGACGAGTTCGGTCGCTGGGGCTTCGTCTTTCGGGAAAAGCTCGAGGATTTCGTCCCGAATTGAAAGGAGCTGGAGGACGTCATTGAGTGCCAGTTCTCGGTTCTGCCGACTGATGATCTCTGCCCGTTTTAGGATGCCCGCGAGGAGCGGACGGCCGGATTCTGCGCCCGTTTGGGCGAGGCGGTTTGAGACCTCTTCGATGGAGCCGGACTCGAGGAGCTCGGTGACCTTCTTGGACAGATCCTGCTTGGTGCTGTCCGTGTGTTCGGGAAGTTCTGCGAGGTTTGCGATGGATCGGAGCGATTTGATGACGCTGTCGACGGCCTCGGATTCTGCAGGGGTGAGGATCAGGCCGAGAGAGATGTTGAACGCTTTTTCCTTGAGTGGTTTTGCGACTTCTTCGAGGCGCTTGGAAAGGGGGTCTTGGATGGGCTTCTCCTCGGGCGTCGCGGCTGGCGTGGAAAGACATTCGCGGGTCGTTCGTGCCGCTCGGGCGAGGGCATTAACCATTTTGCCGACGGCTTCTTGCTGAGCCTTGATGTGCTTACGGATGTCCTCGAGGGCGAGTGCGATTTTGGGTCTTTGCGTCTCCGTGTTGAAACGGCGAAGCACGGTGGACCAGTAGTCCGCGTTTTCCTGATCGTTCAAGGTGACAGGCTCGGTTCGTTTCGCAGGAACATTGAAGCGGCCGGATTCCTTGATGGTCTTTGAGTTCTTGGTCCACCAAGCCTTGTAGCTTTCGGGCGACGGCGAGCCGTTTTCATTTGCGAAAACGGTCTCGGTCAGGGTGGATGAAATGCGTTCCAGCGAGAGCTTTCCGAGGCTTGTTAGGACGCAGTTGAAGAAGCTGATGGGGTCCTTGGTTGCTTCCTCTCTGAGAGAGGCTTTGTTGGTGTGCAGCCGCGTGTAGAAATGCTCCGCTCCGATCGGTTCGAGGCGGTCGATTGCGAAGGGGATTTCCATTGCGTGGTTCGGTTTCCCGAGGAAATCGATGACGATGGATTTTTCTTCGAAGTTGAAACGGGCAACGGTTCCGTACCCCCAGCCTTTGTTGAGAACAGAGGTGCCTGGCAGGAGTTTTTCGAGTTTATCGGCCTCTTTTTGGGTAATCTTGTGATCCTGCAGGGCTGACTGGATTTCGGAATTCATACGAACCCGAAATGGTAACGGGAGAAATCGGGTTCAGCCAAGCAGTAAACCGAAGGATGGGATCTGAGGAATCAGGGGCGTTCGAGATGCCCTGCACAACTGGCGGGAGGGCCGAAGCAAGTGGATTTCGATTTGAGCCAAGAAGTTATAACTTCACTATGAGTTGGGATTGGTTAACGGGTGCAGCTGGCCTGTCTGCCAGTTTTAGAAGTTTCGTGACCACCGGGGATCTGTGGCGCTTGTCAAGGTTTGGCGTGTTGGGTGGGTGGTAGCTCGGGTGCCGTTTGTTCCGGCGTTGCGCGACCGGGGGGGAGTTCGAGGATTTGGATGTTTCGGAAGTGGACTTCACTGCCTTCGGATTCGAGGCAAAGGTAGCCTTTTCGGACGCTGGATTGGCTTACGCCATTCACAAATTTGCCGTTGATGGAGAGTTTCACGACCCCGTCGACGGCCACCACGTCATACACATTCCACTCTCCAGCACCGTTGCAACGAAACTCCGTCGACATGCTTCGCCGGCCGCGTGGATTCTCGGGCACGATCTCCAGACCGTTAGCGCCGAAGAGTTCCCCGCTGACGTAACCCGGATGATTGGGTTGGCCGTCTTTGGTTCGGTTTAGCAGGGGCCACTGGAGCTCCAGCATTTGCACTTCGAGCCCTTTGGGAAGGTTTCGTCCACGCGCAGGGACTGCGTCGCTCCACAAAAAGATGCCGCTGTTGCCACCGGGTTTCATATGGCGCCACTCGATGTGCAGGAGAAAGTTTTCGTACTGCTTCGCGCTTCGCATGACGCCGATGGGCAACCCGCTGCAGATGAGGAGACCGTCTTCAACGCGCCATGTATCTTTCGACGTATTAACATCCACCCAGCCGGTGAGGTCTTTGCTATTGAAGAGGGGTTTGAAGGCGGCTGGGTCTTCTGCGAGGAGGCCGGCGCTTGCGACGAAAATCGCGGACGCCGCCATCCGCCATCTGGGAACGCGATTTTCGGAGTTGAGCATACGATTTCGGTGTAAGGTTGGCTTTCCACCTTACTTGATCGGGAGGAACTGGAAGCAGACGGGTGCTTCTTTTGGGGACGATGGCAGATTTCAGGGAATCAGGGCTGACTCCGCTGTCGCGGGTTTGTCGGGGTACAGGGTGGTCCAAAAAACGCGAAACTGCCCGTTGCGGTGCACAATCTGCGGATGGGTCGCCGGCTTTCCCTCTGGGCTGAGTCGGGCGGGTGGGGTCCAGCTTTGGCCGTTGTCGGACGATTCGGAGAAAGAGACCTCGGGGAGCAACCCTGCCATGGAGTCCCAAACAACGACGACTCGGTTTTTGCCGTCGGACGCAAGGTCAGGATGCCAAGCGAGCGGAGCTCCGATTTTGTGGGGCTCATTCCAAGTCTGCCCGTTGGTATCCGACGAGGCGTAATAGAGGCCCGCTTTGCCGGAGGCTCCCGTCCAGATGGTGGCGTGGAGGCGGGTAGCGCCTTTTTCATGGGTCGCGGCGATGCCTCCGCCGACGTGGGGGCATGAGTTGAAGTCCCATTGAAAGTCGGCAATCGAAACCGGCGCGAGCCAGGTTTTTCCCGAGTCCTTTGATCGCACAAGTTGCATGTCTCGAGGTGATCGCGCGCGGAAAAGGATTCCGACGGAACCGTCTCCCAGCGGGGCGAGGGTGTTCCAGCAGCACTCGCAGGTTTTTGGAACGGCAGTCCGGTTGGCGGTCCATGTTTTCCCGAAGTCGTCCGACGAGGCGTAGCGCAATCCACGTTCGCCGGTGCGTGAATCGAGCCAGGCAAGGTGGAATCTGCCGAGTTGGTCTGCGCTCAGCCCGAGAAAGCCGTGACCGTCGGTGCGTCCGTCGTCCGCTGGGTTCGGGCCGGGGATCCAGGTTGCGCCACCGTCCGACGAGAGGGCAGATGCCATGGGGCCTCCGCCGAAGGCTCCGGTTCCCGCCTCGGACCAAATGGCGACGAGGTGTTTGCCGTGGGCGGCTATCCGAGCATCGGATCCGCGGTGAAAGGCACCGGGAGGGTGGGCTGCGGTCGGCACTGCCACGGAGTTAGACCATGAGGCGCCTCCGTCAGTGGATGCGGAGTAATCGAGGGTGAAAGTTGGGGAAACATCCGGAGCGTATCGGCCAATCAGTCGGTGGAGGCCGCCTGCATCTGAGCAGACATGGAGAGAGCGGACTCCCTGTGCGCCCAGCGAGGTCAGGTCTTCCTTTTTGGCCTTGGAGGGGTCACTGGAAGTTCCCGAGAGCGGGGCGAGGAAAAGGCAAAACAGGAGCGTGGGAAGCCGTTTCATCGGATGGTGTTAAACGGAGTGTTTGGGGGCGCGAACGGTGACGCTTTCCAACTCGCGAACGTGGGAGTCGACAATCTTGTTCGCGATTTCCTCAATCATATTTTCGAGGACGAGACGAAGGTGGCTGCCAGCGCGAAAGTCTGCAGGAGCGATGTGACGCACGCGGTCCGCGTGCGTGGACAGTTGGTAACACTTTTTGAATGAGGCGCGAGTGGAGTCCTCTGGGTTGTAAACGGCGATAGCATGTCCGCCGTTTTGGCGGACGACTGCAAAGCAGGGTACGTCCGTGGGTCCGTCGCCGATGTAAATCATGTTCCGAAAGGGGACGGGGCGAACGGATTCCGGCATGTGGTCGTTGACGTCCTCATTCATGGAGAGGAGGCCTTTATTGATTCGGAAGAGGTACTGGGTTTTTTGGGTGTGCGAGATGACGCGTTTGGGGAAACTGATGCGACCGGTTTCGTCCTCAGCGAACTCGCAGCCGAAGATGGCTTTGACGAAGGGCGCGATGCGGCTTCCTTCGATGAGAATTTTGAGTCCGCTGGAGATGATGTAGTGTTCGACTTGGATGCCGAGGGATTCGTGGTGGGGTTTGAGGAGGCCGGACTGAAACTCGTGAAACATTTCTGGCAGACCTGGATAGAATCGGAGGCTTCCGCCGAGTTCACGAAGGCGCGCGTTGGTGGGCCGATCGATACCGAGGCAATCGAGCAGCAGCTTCATGTAGGCGAGTTCGTTATCGAACCCGAGGTCTTTGACGAGTTCGTGCGACTTTTTCCAAAACGAGCGGGAATCGATGCCGAACGCGGGGAAGATGACTTCTTCCTGCATGTAGTTGGGGCTGAGAGTGAGGTCGTAGTCGTAGACGATGGCAATCGTGTTTTGTGGTGTGGACATGGCGCGAGGTGGGGATTTTGCCCCTGATCTGGGGGAGGGACAAGTGGGGGCGCGTGTGCTGGGCGCGGTTTGGGGAAAGAGTCCGCGCGTGGATCGAGTACGCGTCGCTCGCTGACGGGCGGTGACGTGCTTAGGCGTCGAGATGTTCTGAGAACTTATCTTGGAACGCTTGAAGGCCTGCGACGAGTTGAGGTGCGCGTTCCATGATGGCTTTTGCGAGGCGCTCGTAGTTGGCGGGGTTTCGTTCGCTGAGTTCAGCCAGTGCGAGAAAGACGGCGAGAACGTTGTTCGCGGAGTGCTTCAGTTCGCGAAACTGATCGAACAGGGCGGAGGCGTCCTGCGGGGAGATTGCCTTTTGACCGGGGGCTGAAGACATGAGATTTGGGAGTCGAAGAGGTCGTGGTTGGCAGGCATCATCCGCCCACTGAGAGTGAACATTGCATGACACGGGACGTCATACGGATTATCGGAGCGCGGCAGCACAATCTTAAGGATCTTCGATTGGAGATTCCGAAGGACAAACTGGTTGTGATCACTGGACCTAGTGGTTCGGGGAAGTCATCACTGGCTTTCGATACGTTGTTTGCGGAGGGTCAGCGCCGGTATGTGGAGAGTCTTTCGGTGCATGCGCGCCAGTTTCTTGGACAGTTGCCGAAGCCGGATGTGGACGTGATTGAGGGGCTCTCTCCGGCGATTGCGATTGAGCAGCGAACCTCGACGGGTAATCCGCGCTCGACGATTGCGACGGTGACGGAGATTTACGATTACCTCCGCGTTTTGTTCAGTGCCGTCGGGGTTCCGCATGATCCCAAGACGGGAGTTGCGGTGAGGAGGTGGACGCCGGTGCAAGTGACGGATTGGATTTTGGAGGTTGGGGACGGGGCGAAGATTGTGTTGCTCTCGCGGTTGGTGGAGGCGCATGCGGGAGACGGGCGTGCGGTTTTTGATCGATTGAGGCGGGAAGGATTCATGCGTGTGCGGGTGGATGGAAGTTTTCACGAGTTGCAGCCGCCGCCGGCTCCGGCGTTGGTAGGCATCGATGCGGAGACTGCGCACACGATTGATGTCGTGATTGATCGGATTGTGATTCGGGAAGGCGTCCGGCAGCGGGTAGGAGATTCGGTGGAGGCGGCCATGAAGCGCGGTGGCGGGCGCGTATTGGTGCAGGTTCAGGGGGCGGATGGGATGCTCTCGGAGGCATCGTTCTCTTCCGCGTTTGTGAACCATGAGACGGGCTTTCACTTGCCGGAGTTAAGTCCGCGCATGTTTTCGTTCAACGGGCACGAGGGAGCGTGTCCGCGGTGCGAGGGCTTGGGGCAGGTGCAGGATTTTTCGGTGGAGAACGTGGTGCGGGATCCCTCTCTGAGTTTGGAACAGGGAGCGATTGGTCCGTGGCGGAAGGTGGGTAAGGCGCTGGAGTCGCACTATCGGTTGTTGGAAAAAGCGTTGTGCCGTGAGTTTGGGGTGGGGGTTGATGTTCCGTGGGGGATGTTGTCGGAACATGCGAGGGACGGGATTTTAATGGGCGTGCCGGATCGGATGCTGTCACTTCCTTCAGCGAGCGGAGGCGAGGAGATGACTATTTGGGAGGGGGTTATGGCGAGGTTAAGAGCTTTTTTTGAGGCGGCTGAGGGGGATTCCTTGAGGAACAAGTTGAGAGCGTACATGGGGCGCGAGAGTTGTCCGGACTGTGGCGGAGCCCGACTTCGCCCCGAGTTGCGTGCAGTTCGGGTGGGGTATCGGAGGAGCCAAGAGGAGGGGGGTGTTGAAGGGATTGGGATTGATGGGTTTTGTCGCCTGACGATTCGGGATGCGGCCTCGGTGGTGGAGGGGTTGGAGGTGGGGGAGCGCGATCGCGAGGTGGTGGCG
Organism: Chthoniobacteraceae bacterium; assembly: GCA_044347165.1. GTDB lineage: Bacteria > Verrucomicrobiota > Verrucomicrobiia > Chthoniobacterales > Chthoniobacteraceae > JBEEPE01. The sequence goes on along the minus strand of JBIIXW010000019.1, from coordinate 20,906 downwards.
GAAGTGCTGCGCGAGTTGGGGGGACGGTTGCGTTTCCTGAATGAGGTGGGGTTGGGGTATCTGACGCTGGATCGCGAGAGCGGGACGCTTTCGGGAGGAGAGGCGCAGCGGATTCGATTGGCGACGCAGATTGGCTCTGGGTTATCCGGCTGCTTGTACGTTTTGGATGAACCGAGCATTGGCTTGCATCAGAGCGACAATGATCGACTGCTCCTAACGTTGAAGCATCTGAGGGACATCGGAAACTCGGTGGTGGTGGTGGAACATGATGAGGACACGATTCGTGCGGCGGATTACGTTGTGGATATGGGGCCGGGAGCGGGGGTGAACGGTGGTCGGATCATTGGAATGGGCACGCCGGAGGAGATTGCGTTGCAGGAGGATTCATTGACGGGCGGATACTTATCGGGGCGGCATCACATTCCTGTTCCGAAGGAGCGGGTTGCTCCGAGGACGTTACGAGCGGCGGTCGATCGGGATCGGATTCCTCCCGGATGGCTGAGCGTGATTGGGGCGGCCGAGAATAATCTGAGGGAGGTTGATGTTCATTTTCCAGTGGGTTGTTTAACGGTGGTGACGGGCGTTTCCGGGTCGGGAAAATCAACGTTGGTGGAAGATGTTTTGCGGCGTCAGATGTCGCGGTATTTGCATGGCGCGAAGGAACGAGCGGGGGTGCATCAGCGGATTGTCGGGATGGAGCAGTTCGACAAGGTGATTGTGATTGATCAGGACCCGGTGGGTCGGAGTCCGCGGTCGAATCCTGTGACCTATTGCGGAGCGTTTTCTGCGGTTCGGGAACTGTATGCGGGCATGCCGATTGCCCGTGTGCGCGGGTACGAGGCGGGGCGTTTTTCGTTTAATATCAAAGGAGGTCGATGCGAGGCGTGTGAGGGCGCGGGCGTTCGCGAGATTGATATGCAGTTCCTTGCGAACGTGTATGTGGAGTGTGAGGCGTGCCGTGGACGACGGTACAATCGGGAAACGCTGGATGTGACCTACAAGGGATTGAGCATTGCGGACGTGCTGGATCTCACGGTCGATGAGGCGGAACGGTTTTTTAGGAATGTGCCGCAGGTGGGCGAAAAGCTGGAGGCGCTCGCGAACGTTGGGTTGGGGTATGTTCGATTGGGGCAGAGTGGATCAACATTGTCCGGAGGCGAATCACAGCGACTCAAGTTGGCGGCAGAGTTGTCGAAGCGTGGAACGGGCAGGACGTTGTACATTATGGATGAGCCAACCACGGGGCTTCACTTCGACGATATTCGGACGTTGTTGGGGGTGATTCTTCGGTTGCGTGATGCGGGGAATACCGTGCTGATTATCGAGCACAACTTGGATGTGATTAAGTCGGCGGATTGGGTGATCGATATGGGGCCAGGGGGAGGGCGCGAGGGTGGGACGGTCGTGGCCGAGGGGCCGCCGGAAGTTGTTGCGCGGGACGAAAAGAGTCTGACAGGACGTTATTTGAGGAGGGTTTTGGAATGATGGGTAGATGGTGGCTTTTGGGCATGGTGCTGGGCATGACGCGTTTGCAGGCAGAGCCTTTAGTGGAGGCAGTGAAGCGCCGGGCGGTTCAGATGGGCGATTGGCGTGTGACGCAGCGTGAGGGGGGGGCTCTAGCAGAGGATGTGAAGGCGTTGATGGCGCGAGTGGATGCTGATTCTTCGGCGCGCGGACTGTCGAGTGAGGTGGAGCGTTGGTGGCGGGAAGAAGGCGGGGATTCCGCGTTTCGAGGAATGGTTTTGGCGAGATTGGCTGCGGCGCGGGGTGAAGGGGGGATCTTCGATTGTTACGATGCGGAATCAGCCGGCGGGCGTTGGGCGGATCTTTTGTTTGCGCGCGCGTGGCTCAAGGGAGCGACGGGCGATGGCGCTTCCGCTGAGCGGGAGGGGAAAGCGTTTCTTGCGCAGTTTGCCACGGACGAGCGGCGCGGGCGGGCAGCGTTACTGCTGGCTCGGCAGTTGATTGCGCGAGCGGCTTACCCCGAGGCACGCGTTGCGTTGAGGCAAGGGCTAGATGGTGCATCGGATGATTTGACGCGAGGTGAGATGCTGTACGCGATGGGGACCGTGCAGTTTGGTCAGGGAGAGTTTGGAGAAGCGTTGGAGTCGTTTCGGAGTGCGGCTGCGAGGGTGGATTATCCGGAGCGCGCACTTTTCAATGCCGGCTTGGCGGCAGTCCGATTAGAGGACGCGGACGCATTTGTGTCGGTGTTAAATGATTTAAAAGGGAGCCCAGCTGGCCGTGAGCGGGCGGAGCAACTGAAGGTTGAGCAGATGTTTGAGCGCGCACGGCGCGGGAGGGTGGGGAGTTCTGAGCTTGCTGCGTTTCTGGCGTCAGGCGTGGGCGGTTTGCTGAGGGCGGATTTGCAGGTGGTGCTTGCATTGATTCGGCATCGGGAGGGGCAGCTCACGGAGGACGATATTGCTTCGGTTGAGCCGGGGGAGCTTTCGCCGGCTGGGCGTCGACTGCTATTGGTGTTGAAGCTGATACGAGGCGAAGCTGGTGCCGATGCCGTCGATGGGTTGGCTTCCGGTGATTGGGCAACGGCTGGCCCATTGTTTATGGAGCAAGCGGGAGGGGCTTGGGCGGGATCGGGGGAGTTGCTTCGCGCGGAGCGGGCTTACGTAGGTGCTGCTGCGGATGCGGTGGATGAGGACGGTCGGCAACGTTCCTTTCTGTTGGCAGGATTGTGTGCCGCGACCTCGGGTGAGGCGGATGGGGTGCGTCGTGCGATGGGGCATTGGGATGCAGTGTGTGGGTCTGGCGGCAAGGTGGCTCTGGTTGCACGGTTACATCAGGGCGTTGTGCAGATGCATCTCGGAAATCATGATGCCGCTCTCGCGGTTTTTGCGTTTGTGATCAAAGCGGTGGACTCTGGTGGCGCGATTCGGGCGGTGGCTGAGTCTTGCGTTACCGAGGTTGCTTTTCAGGCGTGGGAACGCTCACGGTCGGAAGACGATGCGGTGCGTGCTGTGATGCGGCTTCGAGGGGAGTCCAGTTCCTCAACCCCGTGGGGACGTGCTGATTGCAGGGCTCGATGCCGGGTGGGGCAAATCCTTCTTGAAAAGGGAGAGGTGGAGGGTGCCGTTGCTGAGTGGAAGGCCCTTCTCGCAGGGGCACCGGACGGAGGAGGATCGATTCACTGGGTGGAGGCTGCAGGTTTTGCCTTGGCGTCTGTTTTGGAACGGAGGGGCGATTACCGAGGGGGCGCTGAATCTATGGAGCGGGTGGCAGCTTTGGGTGGTGCGTTGGCGACCGAGGCGGCGCAGCGAGGTGCTGATTTGAAGTTGAGAGGTTTTCTTCCCCTTCGCTGAGGTTGAGATTCCTGCGACTGACTTCTGTCACGGGCGGCGATAGATTAAGGGGATGCCACGCATAAAACTGTTGCCGGACGAGGTCGCGAGTCAGGTCGCGGCGGGAGAGGTTGTTGAGCGTCCGGCTTCTGTCGTCAAGGAGTTGGTGGAAAATGCGTTGGACGCGGGGGCGGATCGCGTGGAAGTCATGATTCGTGGTGGCGGCGCTTCGTTGATTCGAGTTGTCGACAACGGATGCGGGATGGATCGAGACGACGCGTTGTTATGTTTGGAGCGCCACGCGACGAGCAAGATTCGGACGGGAGCTGATTTGGCGACAATCAGCACGCTTGGATTTCGGGGTGAGGCAGTGCCCAGTATTGCGAGTGTTTCGAGGTTTCGTTTGGGGACTCGCGAACGTGGCGCGGAGGCGGGAACAGAGGTTTTAGTGAACGGTGGGCGGATTGAGTCCGTGCGCGATTGCGGGGATGCGCCGGGAACCTCCATCGAGGTTAGATCGCTGTTCTATAACCTTCCTGCGCGCCGAAAGTTTTTGCGAACGGAGGCAACGGAGACGAGTCATGTCGAGCATCAGGTGATTCTTCAGGCACTGGGGAGGCCAGATGTGGCGTTTGTTTTGATGAATGGGGATCGGGTGGTGCACCAGCTCCCGGCGGTTTCGGGGATCCGTGAGCGCGTGCGCGACTTGTTCGGCAAGGAACTGGACGCCGAGTTGCTGGAAGTTCCTGTATTTGATGAGAACGGGATGTCCGTGAGAGGACTGATTGGGCGGGCGGGTGTGAGTCGATCGTCGAGGGACCAGCAGTATACGTTTTTGAATGGGCGTGCGGTTGAGAATGCGGCGGTGAGCCAAGGTCTTCGCGAGGGGTATCATACGGCCTTGATGAAGGGGCAGCATCCGGTGGCGTTTCTGTTCCTCCAGATTGATCCTGCGGAGGTGGATGTGAATGTTCATCCCGCAAAGCGTGAGGTGCGTTTTCGAGATCCGGTATCGATTCGTGGAGTGATTGAGCGTGCTGTGCGTGCGGCGATTGAGACGGACCGTTCGGCATGGAGTGCTGCTTTCTCTTCCCCTCAGGCGTCAAGGCCGTTAGTGGAGGCTGACACAGGAATACAGGTTGGGTTTTCGGGCTTAGTGTCTGGTGGTGGGGGGCTTCGACGGGATGAGGTGCTTGGTCCGAATCGCGTGGCGCAGGCGATTGAGGCAAAAGGCTCAGTCGCAGATTCCTCGTCTCTTGAAGCCGCTGCGACGCTGCGCGCCTCCTCATCTGCCCAGTTGAGAGAGGTCAGCGCCCCATCAGAGCAACCTCAGGCGGAGGTTTTGTTGGCACCGAAAAGGGAGGCTACCGAGGATGATTCGGTGCATGCGGAGGAGGGGCCTAGGGGGGAAACACTTAGTGAAGATGCAACGGCTTCCCCGAGTGCGCGATTTCGTATTTTGGGCGTCGTTGGGCGGCTTTATGTTGTGATGGAGAATGATCAAGGCTTGGTCCTTGTGGATCAGCATGCGGCGCACGAACGGGTTTTGTACGAGCAAATGGTGAATCGAATGCGGCGGAGAGAGGTTCCGTCGCAGCGGTTGTTAATTCCGCTGATTTTGAGGGTGACTCCGCGGGACGGAGATTGGTTGCGGGGTAACGCGGGGTTGCTCGAAAGTGCAGGCATTTTGGTGGAAGAGTTTGGGCCCAACGCGTTCAAGGTGGATGGGTTGCCGTCCTTTCTGATGGGTGAGGAAGCTGGCCGCTTGGTTCCTCGCATTGTGGATGATCTGCGTTCTGCGAGTTCCGGTTCGGCAAAGCTTCGTTTGGGTGAGGATGTGATTGCGAAGACGGTTTGTCGGCACGCGATCAAGGCGAACGATGCGCTGGCGGAGTTGGAGTTACGTCGATTGATTGAAGATTTGTTGGCGTGTGAGCTGCCGTATTGTTGCCCGCACGGGAGGCCGACCATGATTCAGATGGGGTTCGAGGAGTTGGAGAAACGGTTTGGGCGGCGTGCATAAAAAACGGCTCCCATTGGGGAGCCGTCTGGTGTGAATGTATTGGGGACCGGTTACTATGCAGTCGCCTCAGGGGCGGGTTTCTCCGCGAGCGAGATTTGGAACTGCTCTGGGAGCCCGCTGATTTTGTCTGCCGGTAGGCGGTAATGTGCGACGCCGATTTTCTCGACACCCCGTTTGCGACCGGTTTGAGCAAACCAAACGTGGAGGTGGGGATTACGATCCCGAAGCTCAGGATATCGGTCACGGATGGCACTTACTGTGATTCCTGCGTCTCCGGCTTCCAAGAGCATCCGGAAGATTTTCTTCGACAGTTCATGACGGGGTGCGCGGATACCTGAGGAGACTCGGCGTTCGGCACGGGGTTCGGGGACTGGGATCTCCTCTGTTGCGCGGAATGTGCCCTTTCCAGATTTTTCGATTTTGCCGAGGAATCGTTTTTTTATCGCTGTGGTGAACCAGGAGTAGATGTTCTGGAGTGGAACTTGGAAGCGGTGGGCGAGTTCGGATGCTTTCACGCCCTCAGCCCCCTTCACGTTAAGCTCCTTGAGGATGAGGGTCGTCAGTCCACCTCGGGCAATTCTCGATCTTCCTGAGCCCCTGCTTGTGCGCCGAGGGGTGGAAAGTTTGTTAGTAATCTCCTGAATTTGAGCTTCAACCGAACTCAATTCGGATTCAAGGGCATCTGCTCTCCCGTGTAGTTGTCGGAGTTTGTCAAACAACTCGTCTTTATCAGTTGTAGTGGTCATGGCGGCTTAATCGTGAGTGAACTTTGAAGTTTTGGCAACCTCGGCATGAACATTTTAAAGGATTTCATGCAGATGAGAGCTGGAACGTAGCAGAGACGCGGGTTTGTGGCGGCTTTGTCCGTCCGATTTTGTATTAGGGTAATGCTTTACGGTCGGATGATTGGCATCGGTCGATAGTTGGGTGATGCTGGCTCATCTGTAGTTATAGGGGGTGTTTATCTACCACGCCCGAAGAACGGTGCGTCATGATCCCGTTGCCGAATGGTTTCCTTTGGGGCACATTCCGACTAGAGCTTAAAAATTTTATCAGAAACGTTTATGCAGGATTTTACAGCAGGTGGCATTCACGCCCTCCCCCAGCGTTCAAGTCGCCTCCTTGGGGATGCGGGTATGGACGATCGCATTCGGTCTATGGTCAGAGATTGGGTGGATGACGAATCCGTTCGATCGATGGTGGAAGGGATCATTATTACGGCTCTGAAGCTTGGGCGCGAGCGGGTTACCGTCGCGGACATGAAACTACTGAACCGTTCGTTGCGGGAGCTTCGTCATGCGATGCGGGTGTTCGCCGATTACCGCCATGTGCGAAAGGTTTCAGTTTTTGGTTCTGCGAGAACACCCTATGATCACGCTGAGGCGTTAGCAGCAGAGGACTTTTCCCGGCGCATGGCGGCGGCGGGCTACATGGTCATCACCGGCGGCGGTGACGGAATCATGGGTGCGGCTCAAAAAGGAGCGGGTCGTGAGCGTTCTTTTGGGCTGAATATTCGTTTGCCTTTTGAGCAGCGCGCGAACGCGACGATTGACGGTGATGAGAAGCTAGTTAGCTTTAATTACTTTTTCACGCGAAAGCTAAACTTTGTTAAAGAATCGCATGGTGTGGTCTTGTTTCCGGGCGGGTTCGGCACCATGGACGAGGCTTTTGAGGTGTTGACGTTGATGCAAACGGGGAAGGCACGGATTGTTCCCGTTGTTATGGTGGATGTTGAGGGGGGGAGTTATTGGGAGGTTTGGAGCGGTTTTCTGAGGGATCAACTCCTGAGAAAGGGACTAATTTCTCCGGAGGATTTTTCGTTGTTTAAGGTGACCCGAAATGTTGAGGAGGCTGTTCGGGAGGTGGATGAGTTCTACCGGAACTATTGGTCTTACCGTTGGGTGGGACCGCAGCTCGTTATCCGGATGCGGCGCCGGTTGACAGAGTTGTCGGTCCAACGGCTTCGCGACGAGTTCGACGACTTAGTGGGGGGCGGAAGGGTTGATCTCTCGGACGCTCTTCCGGAGGAGGCAAACGAGCCTGAGTTGGCGCGGTTACCGCGGTTGGTGTTCTCGCGGCCAAGAATCAACTTTGGACGGATTCGTCAGTTGATTGATCGAATCAATGTTCTTGAATGCGAGGTTATTCACCCTGAAACGTTCCATCCGCATGAAGGACGAGTTTGATGCGGAGGGTCGACGGGAGAGGGAGAATGCCTTCTGGGTTTCGAAGGGTGTGAGCGACGCTGCCTCGGTGGAGGAGTTGGTTGAGTGTCAACTGAATCTCCTCACTGAAGCCCCTTGGAATGTGATTGTTTTGAATGACCCGGTGAACTTGATGACCTACGTCGTGTCGGTCTTCCGGAAGGTGTTCGGGTACAACGAGGCGAAAGCAACCGAACTGATGCTGCAGGTCCACGAGATCGGACGGTCTGTTGTGTGGACAGGTGGGCTTGAAAAAGCGGAAGCCTTTGCGCGCCAGTTACAGAGGCACCTGCTCCTCGTGCGTCTGGAAAAGGCATAAAAGGGCGATGGCGATGGAAGACTTTTTTGTGATCCGTGTGACGGCCGATGGCTCGCTGGAGCTGCTGTTTAAGAGCCCACTCTTCGCGAATCTGGTGGTTGGATTGCCTCGGCTCTGGAGTCTGCTGTCGGATCTGAAACCCGACTCTGAGTCCCGAGCTCGTCAGCGGCTGTTCGGAACCCCGCATGAGAAGGACTCCGGCGAGGATTTTTGGGAGGAGTTGGTGGTGCCGGAAATTGAGGGAGAACTGCGTGCCGATCGTGATGTTGTTTTCCAGACGATCGCCGATTGGGTGGAGTCTGGAGGTGGGAACCCCGCAGAGTTGGCCTTGACGATTTCCCCCGACTCGGTGGGCATATGGATTGGGGTTCTCGGGCAAGTGCGCCTGATGGTTTCTGAAGAGACGGGCATTTCGGAGGAGGAGTTGGCTAACCCAGTGCTGACGGACCGACGCCGAGCGTTAGCTTTAGGTCTTTGGGTTTACGGCGCGCTCATCGAGGCACTTATGCCTTACTGGGAGTAGAAGGCTGTCGCGATGCGATGGGCGAACCACCGGTCCCCCTTGTGAAAAATTTCACAAAGTCGCTTGCAGGGGTTCCGACTGCGCGAGTATACCGTCAGGGATGATCCTAGGTGGAAAGAACGAGGCACTCGATTGTTCGACGCAACGTCGTTTTCTACTGTTTACTTCATCCTCTTGCTTAAAAGATTTTACTTCAACTGCTTGCGCTGGAGCACTGTTCAACTCGCCGAGGGGCGAGGCCAGTTTAGTATCCGTCTCGTCGGGTTTGCTTCAGGGTCTGCTTCAGTAAGAAACTTCCAGAGTCATGGCTAACATTTTTTCCCGTAGGTTTAACTGGTTGACCCTCAAGCTGCTAACCATTGTGGCAGTTGCGGGAGGAGGGCTGACGGCTGGGGCATGGTACTACCTGACACCTAAGTACGCTCGGACGGGATACCAGCCCGCCCAGCCGATTCCGTTCTCGCACAAAATCCACGCTGGCGAACTCGGTTTGGATTGTCGTTACTGTCACTCGTTTGTTGAGGTGGGCGCGTATTCGAACATCCCGACCACGCAGGTTTGCATGAACTGTCATTCGCAGATTCAGAAGGACAGCCCCAAGCTTGCTCCACTCAGGGAGTCATGGGAGACAGGTAAGCCGGTGAAGTGGGTCCAAGTTCACAAGACACCTGACCACGTCTATTTCAATCACTCGGTTCACGTAAACCGCGGAGTGGGTTGTGTCTCCTGCCATGGCAAGGTGAATGAGATGGAGGTTGTTCACCATGCTGAACCCCAGTCCATGGCATGGTGCCTCGACTGTCATCGCAATCCTGAGAACCACCTCCGCCCCGTGAGTGAGGTCACCAACTTCGCTTGGCAGGCGGGTGGCGAAGGCGGTTCAGCGAAGAGCCAGAGGGACTTTGGTTTGGAGTTAGTCCAGAAGGCTCACATCAATCCGCCGGTGAAAAACTGCGCTGGCTGCCATCGGTAATCCGACGAATCCCGAAACTTTTTAAGAAGCAAATGAGCAAGCGCGTTTTCCATCACCCGTCTGAAGAAAAATCCTCAGGTCGGAAGTATTGGAGGTCTCTTGGCCAGCTTTCAGAGTCGCCTGAGTTTAAAGGGTGGCTTGAACGAGAGTTCCCTCAGGGCGCCTCCGAACTGAACGAGAGCGAAGTGTCGCGCAGGAACTTTGTGCAACTGATGGGGGCATCTGTCGCGCTCGCCGGCATGAGCTTATCTGCCTGCCGCCGCCCGCTGAAGCAGCTGGTCCCCTTTTCCAAGGGACTCGAGTGGTCGGTTCCGGGGAAAGCACTGTTCTTTGCCTCGAGTTTTCCAACGAGGCGCGGGGCGTTGCCAATCTTGGTCACAACGCACGACGGGCGCCCAACGAAGATTGAGGGCAATCCTGAACATCCCGCGTCGCAAGGAGCCACAGATGTCTGGGCGCAGTCGTCTCTGCTCGATCTGTACAACCCGCACCGCGCGAGTCAGTTCAAAGTTGGCGGAGCTCCATCGGATCGGGAAGGGTTTTTTAAGGCTCTTGAGGGTGCTGTTTCTAAGGCGGGTGACGGTAGCGGACTGGCCTTCCTGATCGACGAAAACCACGGTCCATCACGCGAGTACCTCAGGGCGGCCGTCTCAACGAAGCTTCCGAAGGCGCGCTGGTTTTCCTCTGAAATCTTCGGGGAATCCCTTTCCATCGAGGCGGCCTCCATTGCCTTTGGTGCGGACATGATTTCCCGCCCTGTTCTGTCAGCTGCTGAAAAAATCCTCTCGGTCGATTTTGATTTTCTCGGTCACGAAGGAACTGTCCAAGACGCGAAAGGTTTCGCTAAACGGCGTAAAACCTTGAAGTCCTCCGACGTGATGAATCGTCTGTACGTGGTTGAGAACCGCTACACCGTGACGGGAGGCATGGCTGACCATCGGTTGCGGTTGCGCGCTTCGGGTCATGCTTCGTTTTTACGCAGCCTGGCCGAGGAGGTGCAGAAAGCGACTGGAGACCAAGTGCTTCGAGAAGGAATCTCGGCGAGTAAAATCGAGGCGCTTTCGGGGAGTGAGAAATGGGTGTCTGAATGCGCCGCCGACTTGGTACAGTCCAAGGGTAAGTCGCTTGTGCTCGTGGGAGCTCAGCAGTCCATAGGGGCTCAGGTTTTGGGACATCTCATCAATCGTGCCCTTGGAGCAGTTGGTGCGACGGTGACCGTGGCTAAGAATCCGGTGAAGCCGCTGGAATCCTATTCCGCATTTCTGGCGTCTTTGCAGTCAAATGCTTTGAAGGGATTGATTGCGTTCTCAGGGAATCCAGCCTACGCCAAGCCAGGCGACATCAGTTTTGCGGATTCTGTGAAAGGGCTCGATTTCTTTGTCACGTTGTCTGCGTCTGATGATGAGTCATCGAAACTCGCTTCAGCAATGGCGCCGAAAGCCCATTATCTCGAGGAATGGAGTGACGGTTTTTCGGCGGATGGTTCCGTTGTTATCGGGCAGCCCTCCATTCTTCCGATTTTTGGCGGTATTTCCGAGCTCGAAGTATTGGCTGCGATTTCAGGACTGAAGGAAACGCCTCATGAGGTGGTGAAAAAGTCTCACCGGGCTTCTGGCGGGAAGGACTGGGTCAAAAATCTGCGCGATGGTTTCTACGGAAAGGCTTTCGTAAATGAAACGCTCGGTGCCCCGTCGCTCCGGTTTCCCTCACCGGGAAAACCGGTGGACGGCTTTGAAATCGTTTTTGTTAGCGACTCCAAGGTGGACGATGGTCGTTACATTTCCAACGGGTGGCTTCAGGAGCTGCCTGATCCGATTACGAAACTGACTTGGGACAACGCAGCCTTGTTGAGTCCGCAGTCAGCTAAAGAACTGTCTGTTAGCACGGGTGATTGGGTTGAACTTAAGTCAACTTCGGGGCGAGCAGTGAGAGTTCCGGTGCTTGTTGCGCCGGGCCATGCGGACAAATCTGTCACTATCGCCATTGGTTACGGCCGCGCTGATTCGAGTCCGGTTGGCAAAGGGGTTGGGGTGGACGTTTTCCCAATCCAAACGGTATCCATTTCCCGGGTCGTCTTTGGGACTGTCTCGAAAGTTTCTGCGAAACCTCATCAACTTGCGATCACTCAGGAGCATGGGGCTCTCGAGGGACGTGGCGCAGACATTACCCGAGAGACTTCAATCGAGAACTGGAAAGCTAACTCGGATAAGCACCCTGATTTTATCAAAAAAGCGGGGATTGATGCTCACACGCCAGAGAACTTTTCACTCTATTCAAATCCACCGTTGGATGACATCCACGGTTGGGGAATGGCTGTTGACTTAAGCCTTTGCACGGGTTGCTCGGCCTGTATGGTGGCTTGCCAAGCCGAGAATAATATCCCAGTTGTCGGTAAGGAGCAGGTCATTATTGGCCGGGAGATGCACTGGATTCGGACCGATCGGTACTTCGCTGGCGATCACAATGACACGACCGAGCCGGAAATGGTTAGTCAGCCGATGATGTGTCAGCATTGCGAGAACGCTCCCTGTGAGACGGTCTGTCCGGTAAACGCGACAGTCCACTCTGAAGATGGGCTCAACGTGATGGCCTACAACCGCTGCATTGGCACTCGTTACTGCGCGAACAACTGTCCGTTCAAAGTTCGTCGCTTCAACTTCTTTGATTACAACCAACGTCCATTGGACAACCTTTACAAGTGGAATCTCATTAATGAGAAGGGGATGTCTGAGACGTTAAAGATGTCCAAGAATCCAAATGTCACCGTCCGGATGCGTGGTGTCATGGAGAAGTGCACCTTCTGTGTGCAGAGAATCCAAGAGGCCAAAATCGCGACGAAGGTGATGGTCAAAGATTCGGGCAAGGTGCCCCAAGTTCCTGTGGACTCATTCACGTCTGCCTGTGCTCAGGTGTGTCCGACGGACGCCATTACCTTTGGTGACATCAAACAAAAGGACAGCAAGTTGAATCAACTCAAGGATTCCCAGCGCGGGTACCGACTATTTGAGTATCTTAACACTCAAAACCGTGTTTGGTATTTGGCTCGGGTCAAAAACCCGAATCCAAAGATGCCGGATGCCGCGAAGAACGGGGCGTTCATGACTCAAGGCCACTAATCTCCATTTTACTGTAATGGCTAAAGAATCAGGTTTATCATTCCACACACCCGAGGAACTCAAACGAGTACCTTTGGTTGACAACAACCGCTCCGTCTCATGGATTACGGACAAGGTATCGGAAATCGTCGAAAAGAAGACCCCATTTTGGTGGTATGCTGCGTTCGCAATCACTTCGCCGATCGCTTTGATGGGATTGGTATGCATCGTATACCAAATCTCAAATGGTGTTGGGGTTTGGGGGGAAAACCATCCGAACGGCTGGGCATGGGACATCACTAATTTCGTTTTTTGGATCGGGATTGGTCATGCGGGGACGCTGATTTCTGCGATTCTGTTCTTAACTCGCCAGAAGTGGAGGACTTCGATTAACCGCGCTGCGGAGGCGATGACTCTCTTCGCGGTTGTGTGCGCAGGGATTTTTCCTGCCATCCACGTGGGTCGTTTTTGGATGGCTTGGTTCCTTGCTCCAGTTCCGAACGCAAACGGGATTTGGCCGAATTTTCGTTCGCCGCTTCTTTGGGACGTGTTCGCGGTCTCGACGTACTTCACGGTGTCTGTGCTGTTCTGGTATGTGGGTTTGATTCCCGACTTGGCGACGCTCAGGGACCGAGCGAAGTCGGCGATGGCGAAAACGATCTACGGATTTTTCGCTTTGGGTTGGAGAGGCTCTAATCGTCAGTGGCGGCATTATGAGATGGCCTATTTAATCCTCGCAGGTCTTTCAACGCCGTTGGTGTTGAGCGTTCACTCGATTGTTTCGTTCGATTTCGCGACGTCGATTATGCCAGGGTGGCACACGACAATTTTCCCCCCATATTTTGTGGCAGGGGCGATTTTCGGAGGTTTCGCGATGGTGTTAACTATCATGCTTCCTGCTAGCCTCATCTACCCCCAGATTGGTGATTTGATTACGCGCCAGCATGTGGACAAGATGGCGAAAATCATTTTGTTGACGGGCTCAATCGTGGGTTATGCGTACCTCATGGAACTCTTTGTGGCGTGGTACGGAGGCAATAAGTTCGAAGGTTTCACTTTCTTCAAGGCTCGTGCGAGCTTTGATGGCGAGGGCTGGTACCAATGGGCTTATTGGGCGATGATGTTCTGTAACGTTATTTCGCCTCAGATTTTTTGGTCAAAGTGGGCAAGATCGAACTACATTGTCGTGTTCATTGTTTGCCAGTTTGTCAACGTGGGCATGTGGTTCGAACGCTTCGTTATCATTGTGACCTCGCTCGCCCAAGACTTCCTGCCGAGTTCCTGGGGGCATTACAGTCCGAGCACGACGGAAATCCTCACATTTGTTGGCACCTTTGGAATCTTTCTCTCTCTATTCCTCCTCTTCATGCGATTCCTTCCGATGATCGCGATTTCCGAGGTGAAGTTGGTCACTCCGGCTGCGGATCCGCACCACGGGCAGGGGAACGACAAGCATTAACATCAACCCGACCACAAAAATGGATCAGTCCGACAAGAAAGTTTATGCGGTTGGAGCGATTTTCTCTGACGCGGGAAGTGTGATGTCCGCGGCCGAGAAGATTCGCGACTTGGGTTTCGTGCACTGGGATGTTCACACTCCGTTTCCGGTCCATGGGATGGATCAAGCGATGGGGCTTGGTAAGTCTTGGTTGAGCGCAGTCGTGTTTTGCGGGGGATTGCTGGGCTTTACGACCGCCGTTTGCCTCACGACGATTCCCTCGTTTGGGATATACCCGATGATTGTGCACGGAAAGCCGTACGACTGGCGTACAGTTGTGAGCTTTTTCCCGATTATGTTCGAGTTGACCGTCTTGCTCTCGGCATTTGCGGCAGTTGGGGGGATGCTAGTCATGAACCGTTTGCCCAGGTGGAACCATCCAGTGTTTGAATGGGAGAACTTCGCAAAAGTTTCCGATGACAGCTATGCCATTGTGATTGAGTCGAGAGACCCAAAGTTTTCTGTGACCAAGGTGAGCGATCTTCTCCAAACGGTAGGCGGCACGGAGATCTCGGTTATCAGAGAAGAGGCTTAAAGAGAGCATTCGTATGTTGAAACCCTTTTTCATGACGGCAATCCCTCTGGGGCTGTGTGCTGTTTCGTTCCTAGGATTTCGTGGGGAGAAGTTTAGTGAGACTCCTCTACAAATCTTTTCGGACATGAAGCACCAGCCAAAAGTGATTACCCAACACCCGTCGAACGTATTTGCGGATGGCCGTGCAGATCGCGAGTTGGTTCAGGGAACACTCCCGCGTGGTTACTCTTTGAAGGGGCGTTACCTGGCCACCACTGCGTCTAATGCTGGCGGTGGATTTACTGCGGCGAACGATTACTATAACACGGGTTCTTTGGGAGAGTTTTATGGCTCAGGTTTTCCAGTGAAGGTGGATGCGGAACTGCTCGCGCGGGGTGAGAATCGATATGCAGTGCATTGCTCGATTTGTCACGATACGAACGGGAGTGGTAATGGCCCTACGAAAGCTCTCGGTTTGGCGACTGTGGCATCTTTGACGGATGACAGAATTCGGGTGCAACCGGAGGGTCAGATTTTCTCAACCATCACGCATGGAAAGAATACCATGGGGGCGTATGGTCCGAACATCGCTGTGAAGGATCGCTGGGCGATTGTGGCTCACATCCGTGCCTTACAGGCTCAAGCTGCCACTGCGGCCGCGGATATTCCGGAAAACATCAAAAGTTTGATTAAATAGTTAAAATGGGCTCTCATTCTCAAGGTTTAACGGCCGAAAAATTCCCGATTGACCGGGCTGCAGCGCTCTCTCGGCGTGGTTTTGCTGTGGCAGCGATAGGTGCTGTACTTGGCGGTATAGGGTATACCCAAAACCACGAGCAGTTCGCCTTCTCTTGGTTATTTGGTTTCGCAGTGGTTTTCACGCTAGTCGCAGGCGCGGCTTTCTGGAATATTTTGCACCACGCCACTGATTCTGAATGGTCTGTTTTGATTCGTCGGCAGGTGGAGAACATTGCATCGATTTTTCCTCTGCTGGTGGTTGGTTTTCTGCCGCTCCTTGTGTTATGCGCCCCAATTCTGTGGAAGTGGTGGAATGTGCCTCATGGTGTGGATGCTCTCCTCGACAACAAGGAGGCTTTCCTGAATAAGCCGTTTTTTATTGTTAGAGCAGCGCTCTACTTTTGTCTTCTTGGCGTTGTTGTGTGGACGTTAAGGCGACACTCCTGCGCTCAAGATACGGATGGAGCGCCTTCACATTCTTTCGCAATGAGGAAGGCGTCGATTGCGGGGCTACCCGTTTTTGCGGTCTCACTGACGTTCGCGGCGGTCGATTGGTTGATGGGGCTCGACTACCACTGGTTTTCCACGATGTGGGGTGTGTATGTTTTCGCAGGCGCAGCTGGTAGTTCAATGTCCTTGATCGTGCTGGTCATCAGCTGGCTTCGAAAGAATGGTTACCTTCGTGCTGTCAATCAGGAGCACTACCATACGATGGGCAAATTCATGTTGGCGTTCACAGTTTTCTGGGCCTACATCGGGTATTCGCAGTACATGTTAATCTGGTATGCCAATATGCCAGAGGAGACAATCTACTTCAAAATCCGGAATACAGAGGGTTGGCATATTTTAAGTACTTTGCTCGTCGCTGGGCGATTTTTCCTTCCCTTTCCGGTTCTGTTGTTTCAGGCGACCAAAAAGAATGTAAGGCTGATCTGCGGTGTGGCTGTGTGGATTATTCTGATGCAGATTCTTGATTTGTATGTGGTGGTTCTGCCTGTCCTCCACCAGACCGGGCCTTCGCTGAGTATTTTTGACGTCTCCGGGTTGCTTGCGGTTGGAGGTTTGGCGTTTGGCCTGTACTTCAGGAATCTGGGTAGTGCGCCGGTGTTTCCCTTAAGGGATCCGCGGTTGGAGGGCTCTGTAAAGCTACATAACTAAGTTAATCTATGAGTTTTCCCGTCCCAACGATAGGCTATGTTCTTCTTATCGGCGCATCGGCATTCTCGCTGGTCTATGCGGCGAGTCTTCACAACGGTGCGACATCGTGGTCTGCGGCTTCAGCCGAGCGTCTGCAGAGCGAGAGGAGATTGAAGGTCGTTGCAGAAAGTTTGGCCAAATCGAAGCCGTCGGATGACAAGTGGCTCGATGCTGAGAAATCGAAGGCATCGCTGGGTAAGGCGAATGCCTCGTCGGTCGTAATTTCAAAGTTCGCGGCCGTGAAGGTGGTCGCGTCCAAAACGGCGGTGGAACCTCCGTTGCCTGCCGGAAAGCTTGGCGAGCCTCCGAGCCTGCCCTCGGCGCCCGCAGGGGCGACGACATTGCGCTTTGAGTCCGCGAAAGCCAAATAATCTCAAACTATTTTAATATGGAGTTAGGGCAAATAGAAAAAAATCGACTTCTGATTGATGCAAGCGTTGCGCCACTAGTCAAAAAGTGGGTCATTGCCGGAGTTTTGTGGTCGATTCTGTCGCTTGTGTTGTTTGGCGCTTCCATGTTGGAGCTTCTCAACCCCGAGCGGTTTCAGTGGTCGGGCCTCGGGTTCGGAAAACTTTTTCCTCTCGCCAAGTTTCTATTGCTCAACGGGTCGGCCGGATGTGTGGCGTTTGCCATCTCAGTGTGGGTGGCTGCTAGGCAGTCTGAGGATGCGCCTTCGGTGGGTGTTTTGGCGAGGTGGTCGGGGGATTTAGGATTCGCCTGCTGGAATGTTGGGTTAGTGGCGGTGATGGTCCACGTTTGCTGGGTTGGACTTCCGCTTACAGGCATTGTGCCTCAAGGTTCGCTCGTGATGCTCGGTGTCGGTTCGGCTCTCGTGTGCGCATCGACTTTCGCTTTTGGAGGTTTGTCCGCTGGGTCGACCCGTGGGTTCTGGTTGACTGCGGTCTCAACCCTCTTGGCGCTTTGCTCATTGGTTGGCTTCTTGCGTGGTTCGGCATTTTTGGCACTGGCGACGGCACTTGTTCTCTTTTCAGTGATAGCTTTTTCTGGCGGTGGCTTTAGTGGCCCGATGCTCTTTGTGGGTACGGGACTCGTGGGTGTCACGTTGGCGTCATTTGTCCGTCTTGCGATGGTCCCCGGTTCTGCGGGTATAGTGGGCACGGTGTCTGAGTTCTGGTTCTCGGGTATTCAAGGCTCTTCTTTTGGACTTCTCATTCCGATGGGCGCGGCATGCTTCGTTCTCCAAAAGTCCAGCGGTAACCCAGTGCTAGGTACGCATCAATCCATGCTGGTTGCGGTTTTGCTTGGAGTCTTCGGTGGTTTGGTCGGTCTCTCGGGATTAGCTGATGGGCCTGTTCCCTCGTGGGTTGGTGCGGTCGGTTCGGGAAGTGCTTTCTTCGTGGCTGTGGCTGTGGTTACCTTTGCCTCAGGTGTTTTCGGCGGAAACAGTGCTCCGGTTGGAAGTCCTTCGGCTACTTTCGTGAAATGGGGGGCTATCGTGTGGTTGAGCGGATCGCTACTCCGAATTCTTTTAGTGTTATCAGGTGTCGCTGAGAGCGCGCAACTTACACTAGCCCAGTTTGGAGTTGATCTCCTGCAGTATTTTTTAGGCGGCGGGTTAGTCGCCTGGGGTTGCGTGTACTATCTCTTTCCGAGGGTATGCGGGTGCGAGTGGCTTTCGTCTTCCCTAATCTCGTGGCATCTCCGTGGCGCTCTTTATGGCGGCGGCGTGGCGTTTTTGTGTTTGCTGGTGAGCGGGGTCGCGTCGGGATCAACTTTGAATGAGGCGCTTGCTCCGTTCTCAGAGTCCGTTGCGATGGGTAAATCTTATTATTGGGGGGTCGTGATTGGCGTTGTGCTAATGGTTTTTGGGTTCTTGTCCGCGTTTTTGAACGCTGGATTTCTAGCGATCCGTATTGGCCAACCAGCGGGCGAAGCGACACTACTTCCGGATGCCTCTAACCACTAATTACAGATGTCTGATCGCTTTTTAACTTTTCCTGTGGCGGTAGCCTCCCTGTGTTTGTCCGCGGGTCTAGGCGTACTGGGTCTCCAGTCGCAACTTTCAAGTTTGGAACCGAGTTTTAAGCTCGAGGATGGTTCGATCTCCGACATCTACCCCGTGCGAAACGAGGGTGTGTCAAAACAGGGGCGCGATATCTTCATTCGGGAGGGTTGTTCAACGTGCCACACTCAGTTCGTTCGCGGTGAGAGTCACTACGAGATTGAGCGTGGTTGGGCAAAACGACGTGGCGTGCCTCGAGACTTCCTGTTTGAATCAAACGCTGCGTTGGGTTTGACCCGACTCGGGCCAGATTTGACAAATTACGGGAATGCCGACTGGGGTAAAGCTCCGAAGGCTCTTCCTGTCGCGGCAAATCGGTTAGATGAGTCGAGGTTGCTTGAGTATCTGTTCAATCCGCAGAAGTTTGCGCGTCATACGATCATGCCTTCCTATCGCGGTTTGTTTGAGCGGGTTAACGATCGTGACACAGTGATAGGAGGCGCGGTGGTCGTTGACGAGAAAGGGGGCAAGTTCGTGCCGACGAAGGATGCTCTCTCTCTAGTGGCTTATCTCAAATCCTTGGACAGGAGTGCCCCATTGCCTGAAGCGGCCGTGGCTGGTGTTTTCCCGACAAAAAAATAAATGAGGCTGGGAAATGTTAGATAACAACAATAATCAGGATTTTTCGAGTTTAGGGAATATTCCTGCTGTGAAGCGAGAGCGCACGGCAGAAACCGCCCAGAGCAACGCGCCTTTTTGGGTGGTTGCAGTAGGCGCCTTTCTTATCGCTGCCGGCGGCGTCGTCATCGGCGGGCGCTCGGGTGGTTTTTCAAGGGATATTTTTGGACCAGAGCAGTTATATGCCGGTTTGTCCAGAGTTTCGTCGGGTGACGGAGCGGGTGCCGCGCAAGAGAAGACCCTGGCAGAACTTGGTAAGGAGATTTACGCAAACTGTCAGTCCTGCCATCAACCCACGGGTCAAGGCGTGGCGGGGCAGTTTCCGAGTCTTGTGGGCACCGACTACGTTGTTGGGTCTGAAAGGCGCTTGGTGTCTATTCTGTTGAAGGGAATTCAAGGCCCGTTGAAGGTTGGTGACGCGACATACAATGGTTTGATGCCTGCGTGGGAGAGCACGCTTTCTGATAAGAAAATCGCTGCTGTGGCGACGTATGTCCGCTCCGCCTGGGGCAATGCCGCACCCGAGATTTCTCCCGAAAAGGTCGCTGTGGTTCGTAAGGAGCTTTCGTCACGTACGACCCCTTACACTGAGTCTGAGTTGGGGCAAATTCCTGCTGGCGCGAACATTGAGGGTGCTGCTCCAGGATCGGTACCCGTGGGTTCGGCGCCGACCGCTGCGCCGGCGCAATCGGTTGGAGGAACCCCGGTTTAGCTCGAAGACGGTAAGACACACTACATGGCGATTTGCGTGGCTTGTCATCAGCCGACAGGGCTGGGGCTAGCTCCCGTGTTCCCTCCGGTCTCGGAATCCGAGTACGTCAATGACAGCGCGGAGCGTTTGGTAGCAATCATCTTAAAGGGTGTGATTGGGCCGATAACGGTGAAAGGCACCGTTTACAACAATGTGATGCCAGGACAAGAGGCTCTGTTGACTGATAAAAAGATTTCGGAGGTCGCTTCCTTTGTTCGAGCCAACTTCGGAAATAAATCCGCAGCCATCACTGTCGATCAAGTTGCTGAGTTCAGAAAGAAGCACCTTGGTAAGACGACCCCGTGGACCGAATCCGAGTTGAAGGGATTTTCTGCAGATAAATAACTCTCTTTTATGTTATCATTTAAAAAGCTTGGCGCCTTTGTGTGCCTCAGCATGACTGGCTGGTTGTGGGCTCAGGATGATTTGGGGAAACAAGTGTATAGCACGGTTTGTATCGCGTGCCACCAGCCGACGGGCGCTGGTTTGCCTCCGGTGTTCCCGACCCTGATCAATACGGAGTACGTCAACGGCTCAGCTGAGAGGATGGCGGCAATCGTTTTAAAGGGCGTCATGGGGCCAATCACGGTCAATGGAGCGGCTTACAACAACATCATGCCTCCTCAAGAGGCGATGTTGACGGACGAAAAAATCGCTGCAGTTTTGAGTTACGTTCGAAGCAGCTTCGGCAACAAAGCTGATCCCGTGAAGGCAGAGGTTGTGGCGGAGGCGAGGAAAAAGTTTGCGTCTAAGACAACCATGTGGAGTGAGGCTGAGTTGAAAGCTTGGCCGGAAGAGAAGAAGTAAAATCTTACCCTGAAAAACGATTATGGCTGTATCTCACGCTCATTCACCTGCCACCGATCACGGTCACGGTGACGATCATCACCACGAACTTTCGTTCCTGCAAAAGTACGTATTTTCGACCGACCACAAGGTAATTGGGATCCAATACGGTGTTACAGGGTTGGCTTTCCTGTTTCTGGGCTTCATGCTTATGCTGGTGATGCGTTGGCAACTCGCTCACCCGGGCGAGGCTGTTCCATTCGTGGGTAACCTGTTGCACAATATTTTTGGTGACACAGTATTCGACGGCGCGAAAAGGGCGGCTGGGATCGCAGGCGTGCTGACACC
>JBIIXW010000096.1:0-11745 GCA_044347165.1 Chthoniobacteraceae bacterium | reverse complement strand
GCGGACAACTCCCGATCATTCTCTGCGCTCCGCATGGCGGACGGGAGCGCCCCGATCAGATTCCCGACCGCACCAAAGGCGTGTTTGCTTTCGACACCAACACTCAGGAGCTCGCACGCGCCTGCGCCGAAGCCTTTTCGAAGCGATTCGGCAAACGCATTCACCTCATCATCTGTAAACTGCACCGCACCAAACTCGACTGTAACCGGGAACCACAAGAGGCCACAGACGGCAACCCCGTCACGCGAGTCGCTTGGGAAAAATACCACGCCGCCATTACCAGCGCCGCGAAAGCCATCCTCAAAGAGCACGGCTCAGGGCTGCTCATCGACTTACACGGACACGGTCACAAATCACAAACGCTCGAGTTAGGGTACGGACTCGAAGCCGAAGACCTCGCACTCCCAGACTCGGCGCTCGAAACAAAACCCGTCCTCGAGAAAAGCACACTACATCAACTCGTCACAAAGACGCATCGCCCGCACTCCTCCCTCCTGCGTGGACCCGACAGTCTCGGCGCGCTCCTGGAAAAAGGCGGTTACCGAGCTGCACCCTCACCGGGCATTCCCGTCCCAACCACCCCCTTCTTCAGCGGCGGCTACACCATCCGCCGGCACACCTCAGAACACGCGCACCTCACCGGAATCCAAATCGAGACCCACTCACCCGGAGTGCGCGATACCGCCCCCAACCGACAGGCCTTCGGCGAAGCGCTCGCCATCGCCTGCGAAACATTCCTCCGAATCCATCTGGACCAAAACCTGCCCTCCATCCCCCAACGTTCGCCTCAACCATCTCAACCATGAAAAGCCTCCGTCCCCTCGCGATTGCCGCCGCCGCCCTGTGCTCCATTTGGGTCAGCCCCAACTCAACGCAGGCTATCGACGCCGCAAGTCCCGCGGCAGTTCTCGACGGATTCCGATTCCAGTTTCCATGCAAAGACCCGATGCCGGAAAACCCGAAGGAAGGTCAGGACGGTCCTTCCGGCCTCGTCACGGGCGACCCAAAAACCACCGACAACTTCACCGTCAAAAAGAAGTTCGGGGGCGAGCCCGGACGGCGATACAAGGTCACGCTCCGATTTCGTGGAGTGGTAGAACCGATGATGTACAAAGACGGCCAACAAGTCGGTGAGTTCTTCTACATCGGTGGCGCCCCTAACAATGCGACTTACAACATTTACCGCATCGGCGTTTCATCCCCCGCCTCACATTTCTTTCTCAACCGACAAGACAAGGTCGGCCACCGCATCTTCACGATGGATTACACCCAGACCATCGAGATCGATGGCGGAGCCGAAATCACCTTGCACGGGGACGGTCAAAATGGCCGGATGATCACCAACTACAAGAAGCTCATCGTGCCCGATATCAAAGACTTGTCCCAACCGTACAACGGACAGTTCATCCAAATCGACGTGCTCGACGTGAAATAACAGCGAGTCCGCTCAAGCACTTCGCACGTGACACCGTAACTCCGTGGGTTGCCCTCGATCTCGATTTTGCAGGAGTGAAAAGCCGGTGCGGCGTTTTGTCCCGAAGCACCCCCTCGAATGGCTTCTCCGTTGACAAAGCACCCACCCCATCCTCAATCATCCGCCCCTGATGAACCGAGCCCTCCGGCTGCTGTCTCTCCTTCTGGCCTTCCAACTCATGGGCGGCCACTGGCTGACGTTGCAGTCGATTGCTTGGACGAAGATGACCGTCGCCTTCGCGGCGGAACTGCCCCTCGGAGAGGCGCTCCTCAAAGCCGTGAGCGGCGAGGCTCCCTGCGAAATGTGTAAGACCGTTCGCACCGGTCAGGAGCAGGAAAGCAAGCAAGCCGTTCTCGGCTTTACGCTCAAGGCCGAGGCCCTTCTCCCCGCGCAAACGGACCTCCACCCCGAGAGTACCGACCTTCTCGCCGGACCGTTCGGTCAGGATTTCCAGCGGACTTGGCTTTCACGCCTCCACCCGCCGTCGACCCCGCCTCCACTCGGCTGAGTCATTCCGCTGACCCGTTGGTCAGCTCTGCCTTCGCGCGGCACCCCAAATCTGGGGATTGGCGTGCAACCGCACGTCCCTGAACCCGCAGGGCCTTTGTCGCCGTCCCAGCCCCGCAAGCTTGCGGGCGTCTGAGACACAACCCTCTCAACCATTCCAAATCATTCCATGAAATCTCAAAAATATCTGTTCGCCATCCTCCTTCCAGCCATGACACCCATCCTGTCCCACGGGGTTGAATCCATGCCGGAAACCGTCGTTTACGGGAAAGGAATCTCCCTGACCGTCCCCGCCATCGAATCCCTCCGAACCGAGCTGAAATCCATCCCCGGCGGCGTTGATGTCATCGATGCCGAAACCTACAAACGCGGAAAAGCCACCACCCTCAAAGACGTCCTCGACTACTCGCCAGGCGTCTTTGTTCAGCCACGATTCGGAGCAGAAGAAGCCCGCATCTCCATCCGTGGTTCCGGCATCCAACGCACCTTCCACGGCCGCGGCCTGAAACTCATGCAAGACGGCGTGCCCGTGAACATAGCGGACGGCGGCTTCGATTTCCAAGCCATCGAACCGCTCGTTGCGAAGGCCGTCGAAGTGTACCGTGGCGCGAACGCGCTCCAGTTCGGTTCAACCACACTCGGAGGCGCCATCAACTTCATCTCCCCAACGGGCTATGACGCTTCGCCGCTCACCGCACGCGTGGAGTTCGGAAGCTTCGGCACCGTCCGCGGCCTCCTCTCCTCCGGTGGTGTTTCGGGAAAAGATGACTACTTCCTCAGTCTCTCGCACGTCTCGCAGGACGGTTACCGCGATCACAGCAAACAGAACAACCAACGCCTCTTCGCAAACGTCGGACACCGGTTCAGCGATCAACTCGAGACACGATTCTACCTCACGCTCGCCCTCACGGATTCCGAGCTTCCGGGCAATCTCACCAAAGCCCAACTGGAAGCAAACCCACGGCAAGCGCAGCGAAACACTGGGGCCAAAATCTTCGATTACGTCGATAGCAACTGGAAACGGGATTTCGACCTCTTCCGCCTCGCCAACAAAACCACCTGGCAAGATGGCGACCAGAAACTGACGTTTACCTCGTTCTGGTCCCGCAAAGATCTGCACCATCCCATCCTGTTCGTCATCGACCAGATGACCAACGACTTCGGTGCAGGCATACGCTACGACAACACGGCGGAGATCGCCGGCCACGCGAACCGGTTCACCCTCGGACTCACCCCAACGTGGGCCGATATCGACGACGAACGTTACGACAACGTGCGCGGTCGCAGAGGCACCAAACGCGCCTCGATGCAGCAGCGTGCCCTCAACTTTGATGTGTTCGCCGAAGACCAGTTTTGGATGACCAAGGCACTCGCCGTCACACTCGGCGCGCAGCTTTCCTACGCCGAACGCTCAAACCAAAACGCAGGCGTTGGCGCGACGAATACGGCGTTCAACAACAGCCAGAACTGGTGGGGCTTCAGCCCGAAACTCGGCCTGCTGTTTCAGCCCGACCCAAACACTCAGGTGTTCGCAAACGTCAGTCGCAGTTTCGAACCCCCTTCGTTCGGAGAGTTGGTCGGCACGAAGCTGCAGTTTCAGCCTCCAACTGGCCTCTACCTCGCCTCGACGGCGTCGAACGCGCTCCAAGCTCAAACGGCAACCACCGCAGAAATCGGTTCACGCGGAACGCGCGGAGCCTTCCAATGGGACGCCGCATACTACTTCTCGTGGCTCGATAACGAACTGCTCGAGTTCCAAATCGCACCGGGAGTCGGTCAGACCAAAAACGCAGAGAAGACAATCCACCAAGGAATCGAACTCGGTCTCGGATTCGATTTTCTGCACTCGGACAACACGGAAGCTCCCGCCGCAAAATCAACCCGCGATAAGCTGATCCTGCAAACCCACTACCTCTGGAACAACTTCCGATACAACAACGACGCCACCTACGGCAACGGTCCGCTCGCGGGAATTCCCGAACACTACGTTCGCACAGACCTGACATACTCCACTCCCAGCGGGTTCTATGTCGGTCCCAACATCGAGTGGGTTCCCCAAGGCTACAGCGTTGATGCGGCAAGAACCCTGTTCACGGATTCCTACTTCCTCGTCGGCGCTCGGGCCGGATTTCGACAATCAACCGGTTGGTCCGTTTACGTGGAAGGCCGCAACCTAGCCGACAAGCGCTATGCCGCAACAACGGGCGTGGTGAGTGACGCAACCTCGAGCCCCGCTCAGTTCCTCCCCGGGGATGGACGCGCGTTCTACGTCGGGTTCGAGTTCCGTTGGTGATTTGACGCCGAACGGTCGCAGCGGTTCCCCGGAGACGTACTGGCTCCGAGGGAACCGTCTGTAAAAAATCTTGGAAACCATGCGTAAACACCTGCTCACGCTCGGCATGCTGCTCCTCCTTATCAGTATCACCGGGGCGTACAACATCCACCAAGCACGGAACACCCAATCGTTCCGTTGTCGCCTCGAAGGCATCCGCTGCGATGCATGCCGCGTCGGCATTGAGGAAGAGTTGAGCGAACAATCAGGAATCCGATCCGTCCAGTTCGAGGGAGAAGATCGCAAAGATTTGTTGGTCCTCCATTCCACCTCCTGCCCAGCTGAATCCATCCGCAACACCCTGATCCGCATCGGATACGACCTCAAAAACGAAGGCCGCTCCAAGTACGAATCATCCAGCAACTGCGCCTGCCCCCCGACCAAACGCCGCAGCCTCTTCCGTTGAAAAAAATCCGACGTGGAAAACCGTAAGCGGCCTCGCCGAGTTCGACTCCGTCCCAGCCTGACGCAACGCTCCTCCATGACTGCATCCACTCCGTCCCGATCGCACTTCCTCAAGAAAGTCAGCCGCGTTTCACGTCACAACGATTTCTAACCGAAGCGAGAAAACGGCTCGGATTAGCCTACAAACGGGAATGCGCACAGGCTCCCGCAGGCATCCGGGCCGACTTTGCATGAAAGCGGTTGCCGAAATCGGTGAGTTCCGGTGCCCCAACGGGGCACCTCATAACTCGGACTGCCTGTCTCCGACGCCGTGCGAGTCTTTTTGATGCCGGTGATCACCGATAAGCAAATCCCCCTCACCACCTCGGTGCCGAACATGGAAACCCGCGCCGCAGTCGCAGAGGCGGATGAGATTTCAAGCAATCACCGAGGCCGTTTCGCAACTGGCGACGAACGGATCGATGATCTCGAAAAAACTGCTCCAAGTAAACGTGCCGATTTGGCCAATCCCCCCCGAGCAGAGTGTACTTCCCCAGACGGATACGTCCGAACTGCCACCGCGCCATTTATCGGTTTCACGACGTTGGCAGTGTCACCATCCGCCAACCGGTTGGCGGAGACTACATGTTTGCGATGTTCTCGGGACCTGAAGACAAGCCCGCCATGTCCGGTCTCCGCAGAAGTGGAAACAGCGATGACGCGGAGGCGGTAGGTTTGAAAGTTTCTGGCTGAGTGACGGATCGAATACCTCAGACAATGCTTGGAACTTTCGACCAACTCTCCCAGCAGACTCCAAGCACCCAAAACCATCCATCATAAACCTTGAAATCGACACAAACCTGTCGATTATGTTGTTTTAATGATCCACTCTCTGGCGATTCGGAACTTTACTTCCTTTCAAGAGGAAACCTTCGTGGAGTTTATTGTGGGGCCCAAGGCTGGCGCGGCAGACCGCGACATTTTCCTGCCGTCCGCCCAGCCTAATACCCGCGTAAACGCCGTCACAGGCGTCTTCGGAGCCAACGCCTCTGGAAAAACGAACTTGCTTAAGGCAATAGCCTTTCTGCGCTACTTCATCCTCGAGTCGGCCTTGATCCAGCCCGGCAAAGAAATTCCGGTTGAACCTTTCGTCTTTGTCACCGAAACGCAGGTTGATGCACTCCCTATTATTTTCGGTTTGGAGTTTGAGTTTGAGGGCGAGCTTTACCGTTACGATTTGGAGATCACCCCCAAACGGGTGCTCTTTGAATCTCTGCACAAAAAGGAGGCGCGGTACCGCTACCTCTTCGAGAGGCGGTGGGATGCTGCCAATGGAAAATACGAGTTCAAATCCCAGGACATCGGCCCGTCTCGGCAGATTGCCCTTCGAGAAAACGCTTCATTTCTGTCCTCGGCCGTGCTCCAGCAGCATGAATTTGCTCTGAAGTTCTCTCAATATTTTCAGCGACTCTATGTGAACATCCACTCTCTCGGGCGGATGCCAAATCACGACCCCGAGTTTGCCAACCTCCTTGGAGCCGCCGATTTCTTCCAAAAACGCGAGGAGCTTTTTGGCTCGGCCGAACGTTATCTGATTGGTGCCGACCTCGGAATTTCCCAACTCCGAATCGGAGAGGTCAAACTCCTTACCCCCGAAGGTAAGGAGGAAGTCGTTCCATTTCCGATCGCTGAGCACCGAATCTCCGGGCGCTCCTACTCACGTCCACTCCTCCAGGAGTCCCGTGGCACGCAGGCGCTGTTTGTCCTGCTCCGTTATATTCTACCCGTCCTTGCCTCGGGTGGGGTCGCCGTCATCGATGAGTTCGAGACGGGACTTCATCCCCACATGGTGCGGGCAATCGTTCAACTCTTCTATTCCCGCGAGCACAACCCAAAGCACGCCCAGCTAATTGCAAACTTTCATTCAGACTATCTGCTTCAGGAGACATTAGAAAAATATCAGATCGTGCTGACCGAGAAGAATGCGGAGACGCTTTCATCTGAGGCGTGGCGGCTTGATGAGATCAAAGGCGCTGCGCGAAACGACGCGAATCACTATGCGAAGTACCATGCGGGCGCTTATGGAGGCATTCCCAACCTTTGAGCATCGCTCTCATGTCTCGCTCGAATCCCTTCAAACGAAAACCCCGAGCTGCGCGGCACACCACATTGATCGTGGTCGAAGGCGAAACAGATGAAGTTTTTCTGAAGCACCTCAAAATTCATTTTGGAAAGGACAGCGGGTCCCGTGTCACGGTGAAATCGGCTCGTGGCAACGCAGACGCCGTCCTCAAGGCTGCCATCCACAGTTTCGAGGCGTTTGACCGGCGTGTCGTACTCTTTGACAACGACTGGCAGCCTCAAGCAAGACACCTCGCTGCCGCCAAAAAACGAAAAATTCAGCTCCTTCGCTGCACACCGTGCATCGAAGGGCTGTTGCTTGCCGTTCTGGTAGAAAAGTCGTCAGGCAACTCGGCGGAATGCAAGCGCCGCTTAGAGCAGATGACCGGTCAGTCCCTGACCGATCTTCAAACTTACCGAAAATATTTTCCCCCGACCATCCTTGAGGCTCGTGCCTCAGAGTTAGAAACTCTCCGCGCGCTACTCAACCTGTTCATTGCCCCTGTTAGCGTTATTTAATATAATCTAAACTGCGATATTAATACAAACCTCAATACCTGGCAGCCTCATATAGTTCCCCTGCCTACGCAATAATCCTAAAAACGGGAATGGCCACAGGCTCCCGCAGGCATTCGGGCAGACTTTGCATGAAAGCTGTTGCGGAAATCGAGGAACTCCGGTGCCCCAACGGGGCACCTCACGACAGCCTCGGGCAACGCCCGAGGAAGAGATGAAAAAACATCAGAGCCCTGTAGGGGCGAGATACGTTGTTGCGCCCCTCCGGAGCTTCGGAAAGGAGGGGTGAGAGATGGCCCACTCTTCAGTCTCTCCCTCACTTCCCTAACAATCCACCGAACAACCCCCTCTTCGGCACTGCCGACTCTGGCGTCGCCGAGACCTCGCCCTTTTTGAACAGCAGGTAACTGTCCGTCGAACGCTCCAGCGCCAGCGCCCCTCCCGACGCACGCTCAATCTCCGCCGCCAAATCAAGCGACGTCAACCGCGTCTCCACGTCAAGGTGGCTGACCGCTTGCGCGTCAAACTCCCGCTGCCACACCGCGCTCACCTTGTCCGTCGACTTCAACCCATTTTGCACCTTCGCAAAATCGCTCGCGGAAATCTTTTCAAACTCCACCTGACGCACCGATCCGCAATCCACTTCCACCATCCACCGCGCAAAAATCTTCATAAACAGCGCCATCCCTCCTTGATTCACCGCCGTTCCCTTCGCCCCCTTGCTCCCTTCCATCACACGGTGCAACACCTCGCGCGCCGCCATCTCTTTCGTCTGCAAGCCACTTCGATATTTGTCGGAAGCCGGCACCACCACCGACGCCACCACCTCGCCCGTGTCTGGGCGCACTGCCCTTAACTCTCCCCCAATCTCAAACACATGCTCCGGCAATGAACCAAACAACGACTCCGCCCCCGCGTACCGACCGTTCACTTTGCCCTCGATCACAAAATCCACCTTCTGTGCAATCCCCGCTCGACGCAGTTTCGCACCCTGCTCATTGCCCAACGCCGCATCCCGCTCCGCTCTCAATCCCTCCGCCGCACGGGTCGCCCCAACATCGACCACCTGTAAGCGAAACTTCTGCGCCGCCGCCTCAAACCATCCCGCCGCATACCCTTTCCCCTCCGGAACCCCCTCAATCTGCTCAGAAATCCGCAACCCCACCCGTGGCGATTGCTTCAACAAAACAATCTGCCGCAAGGCCAACTCCTCATTCATCCCAGGAGTCCCCGCCCCAACTTCCGCCTTCACCTTCATCCGATAAATCCCGTCCCCCCCCAACGAAGACCCCAGCACCTTGTAGTTCTTCACATGCCCAAACGCCGCTGACAGCACCCGATCAAACTCCAACTGGAAATCCTTCACCGCCGTCGTACTCAAAACATCCACCCCAGCCCCAACTCGTACCGCCTCGCGTAATGCATCCGCCAACGCCTCCTCCCGCGCATGCGGCAAATCCCCCGCCGCTTTTCCTTCCACCTCAACCTCTGCCCCAACCGCTCCAAATCCCATCAACAGCAACGCACTAATCCCGCTTCGAACTGTTTTTGATTTCATGGTTTTCGTGCTCCAAATCTGGACTCTCGCATGACCGCTCACGCTCACGGAATCGTGCTCACCACCACATGCGCCTGCGACCACTTCGCGACGCCGCCCCCCGCACTCCCCGCCGCCGTCGGTCGTTGAACCCCCACCGCCGCCATCCCCCGCGTCAACACCGCCAACGGCTGCGCACCGCTCAGCCCCTCCAAAGTTTTTCCCAACCGCGCCCGCATCGCCGAACCATCCGTGCACGCCATCACTTGCACCACATCTGACCCAAACGGAGGCGTAATCTTAATCTCAAACCCGTGCTTGTGTGTGCCAGGAATATCAATCGCTTTCCCGGCCGGAACAAACGTATCCCGTTGCCAATGATTCGGAAACAACAGCACTGACGACCCGTCGGTTTGATGACAATACACCGCCACATGACAGTCCACCTCGCTCCGCACGCGAAACGAAACGACCTCACCCTCCTTAAAAACGCGGCGCGTATCCGGCGTGTAAACCTCCAATCCAAACTCCTTCGGAACGTCCTTCAATCGCCCGTTCACCACCGACTCCACATTCGCCAAACTCGACTCCAAGTTCTGGGGCTTCGTCGCAACCTCCAACGCCTTGCCCCCATCGGGACGATCCGGAAACAACCGCGCACGGATGCTACCCGACGGCAACTCCACCTTCGCCTTCCTCACATTCCCTCCCTCCAGCCACACCAACTCCGTAAACACCGTCACCCCCGACGCCGACACATAAAACCGCCCCCGAACAATCCCCTCAATGCCTTCCACCGACACCTTCTCCACCCCCGTGCCCGGTTCCAACAAATCTCTCGACTGAAACTTCCCTTCATTCTGCAAATCCGCCAACCGGTCTCGCGTCACCACCTTGAATCGCCCAGGCCGGTTCAAACTCACCTCCAACTCATCCCGCAACATCGCCGAAAACGGAGACATCAACTCCGTGTTCTCAAACACAAAGTTCCCAACCCCGACACGCCACTCCTTCCCCTCCGCTAACTCCGCCAGTTTCGACGCCAGCAGATCAAACGGATCCTGACCCTTCACGCTGCCTGCAACCGACGCGCCAGAACCCGCACTCGACGCCTTCACCCCAGATGTCGCTCCTGCCGATGTGCTCTTCGGGGACTTTCCCGACGTCGTTTGCGCAAACGCCTCCCCCTGCGCCAGAAGAAGCACCCCTAACGCAATCCCCCACTCAGCGACGGAGTTCCGCATCGCCTCCCACAACGGCTTCAACCCCCAAAACGCGGCTCTCCTGCGTCGCATCCGTCACCGTCTCGCCTTTCCTCCTTGGAGCCCCACTCGCAACGCTCGCTTCCCGGGATCCCCCTCCAACTCGGGCGGGTTGGGAAGCAACCGGAGCCGCTCCTCCCACCGAGGCCGAGGCACAACAACCCGACTCTCGGTGCGTCGAACAACCCGCCAAGAGCCCCATTCCAAAACTCAAAATCAAAAGTCGTTTCATAAATCAGCGAGCCACAGGTTTCTCGTCCAACACCCGCCTCAACGTTTCCTCAACGCGCACCTCCTCAACCACAGCGGTTCCTCCCTGAACAACTTGGCCCGCTTCCGGTGAAGCGCCAACGCCCGTCTCAGAAACCAAGTCCTGCTTAATCGAATCCTCCACCGTCGTCTTCCCCTTCACCGTTCGGGTAATCGTCCGTACCACATCCCCCAAGTTAACCTGCATCGTAACAGCGCACGCCCCATCCGACTGAAACTGAATCTCCGTCACCTCCGCCCCCTTCACCAACCCTGCCATCGTCTTAACCACCTCGTCACTCTTGATTGCGAGGTCCTTCACCGTCGTATCCGACGTAACCTTCACCCCGAGCAAGCGCTCACCGAGTTTTCGGTAAGCATCCGCCTCCGCAGCCCGTTTCGCCAAAATCTTGCGATGCCCTTCAGAACCCGCAACCGCGCTGCTCCCGACCACATCGAACGTTTCCGTCCGAGCATCGACCGTCTTATTCGACGCCGTGGTGAGCGAACTCACCGCGCCCTTCGCCCCCAACTGCTGGGTGGAAACCTTGCTGACCACCTCAATCAACTGCCGCACCTTCACCGCACGCACCACCTCCAACCGCCCATCCGGCAAATAGGTTGGTGCCTCCGAACTCGTCACCCCCTTGATGGAAGCCTCCAACTGCCCGCGCACCAAATCATTCGCCAAAACCAAATCGCGAACCGTGGTCTCCGACCCAACGTGCAATCCCATAATCCGCTCCAGCAACAGCCGCGTCCCATCAACCTCCGCCGCACGCAACGCCTTCAACCGCTCCTGGACCGGCACCTGCGCCCAAACCCCCGGCAACGCCTCCACCGCCACCTCCTTCGGGCGAACCGCCGCTGATACCGGCCCTGTAAAAACACCAAACACAAGAACCGTGGATAACAACAAAGAACGATACTTCATAAACTTGGATTTGCCCCAGAACAGCACTTTATCAAACACCACCTTACTCCCGCCGAAAAACCTGCACGCGACGGTTAGCCTCTCTCGACGCCTCGTCCACGTTCGGCTTTAGCGGGTAACCCATCCCGCAACCAACCGCCTGCAGCCGTTCCCCCGAAATCCCCAAGCTAACCAGCGCATCCCGAACCGCCATCGCGCGCCGCACTGACAAACCCAAGTTGCTGCGTTCATCCCCCACATCACAGGTGTGCCCCTCAATCAAAAACTTCTCCGAACCCGCCAACTGCATCGCCCTCGCAATCTCGACCACTTGAGCTCGCGAAGCCTCGTCCTCAATCTCCGCGCGATTGAAACGAAACCGGATATTCTGGAAAGAAGCCGACGTCTCAACCGCAACAGGGGTCTCCACCGTGGTCAATCCCGCCCCCT
>JBIIXW010000250.1:0-11797 GCA_044347165.1 Chthoniobacteraceae bacterium | reverse complement strand
CAAATGGACATTTGTTAACGTGCACGCAAAAAAGGCGCTGGCAACCGACACCCAGCGCCCCGCCCCTGAATCCCTTCGCCCACTTGGTTTCAGCGCTCAAGCGCCACCCGCTAAATCGTCCGGAACCCGTGCGCCGTCCCCAACGCCAAACAATCGCCCACCGACTTCATCCCGCCCGTGCACGTCTCCTCACTCAGATTTGCCGCCGCCGCGCACACCCCCAAACGAAGCTGCTCCTCCACACTCTTCCCCTCGTGCCACCCGAACAAAACCCCCGCAGTAAACGCGTCACCCGCACCGGCCGCCCCCTTAATGTACCCCTCCGGCAACACCACACTCCCATGCTTCGCAAACGATCCGTCCCGACCCAACGCCATGGCGCCCTCCGGGAAATGAATAATCACGCGCTCACGCACCCCGTGCTCCATTAACCGCTCCATGCCCTCCCGCAACCGCGCCTGATCCAGCACCTCGCCCTGCCGCGCCTCCACTCCCGTCACACGCCCAACCTCAAACTCGTTCATGATACAGTAATCCGTGAACTTCAACGCCGGTACCACCACCTTCTTGAAACGATCACTGTCCTCGCTCACCACATCAATCGACGTCTTCAAGCCCGCCGCCTGAGCGCGACTCAACACCTCTGCCGCAACAGTCCCAAACTCCGGATGCACCCCGTCCAACGTGTCGAGCAAAAGCAAATAACCCAAGTGGAACTGGCGCGCCGCCGAATCCCGGAAATCAAAGTGCGGAGAATCCAGCAACGCATTCGCACCCCGAGCATGGAAAAACGTCCGACGCCCCGTCCCAATCACCGTCATCACATCCGTGTAACTCGTCGGAGCTTCATCCGTAATTTGCAACGACTGCGTGTTAATCCCCAACCCCAGGCAATGATTCAAAATAAACCGGCCATGCCCGTCGTTCCCGACCAAACCCACCGCGTTCAAAGGAAAGGTCGCGCCCATCATCGCCAAGTCCACCAACACATTAAATGGCGAACCACCCGTCCCCCGGGACTGCGACCGAATGCTGGTCAACGCATCCTGCTGCGGCCACGTGTCGATCATTTTGACCGCATCCACAATCCAGTTGCCGCCCGCAATGATTCCTTTTCTGGTGTTCATCTGAAAAAAACGTTCGAGTGAGCCCTTTAAACAACCGGAACACCTCCCGCCTGCCAAGTGCAGACTCCTTTCCACCTGACGAAACACCAACCCCGCATCCATGAACGGTCCCGAAGAACTCATCGCCCAACTCCGCAAAAGCATCGCCAACGGCACCTTCGTCAAACTCATCCTCTCCCGCGCCGTCAAACCCCGCGTCATCGCCCCATCCACCGTTCTCTCCCACCGCGTCCGCCTCGTCGAACTCAAGCGCGGCACCGCCCTCGCCCTCTCTGCCCGCACCCAAACGCAGGAAACCAGCCGTAACCTCGACCCCGAAGAAGGCTGCCTCGAAATCTCCCGACTCCTCGACGAAGCCTGGCCCGTCGCAAATCTCTTCACCACCACCGCCGATTGGACCCTCGAACCACGGCCCGACGGTTCCCACAAAATCCAAGCGCGCCGAGCCTCCATCACCTCCGTCCCCCCACCCCAACACGACCGCGCCAAATCCCCCGGGCCACGCTCCGTCCTACGCCACCCCATCTTCCACGCCATCGGCCTCACCGACCGTCAAGGGGAGCCAGCCCCCTCGATGGGCCACAAGGTCCGACAAATCACCCGCTTCATCGAACGCATCGAAACGCTCCTGAACGAGTTGCCGAACACCAACAGTCCCGTCCCCATCGTCGACTTCGGTTCCGGCAAAGCCTACCTCACCTTCGCACTCGCCATCCACCTCGCCAACACCTCGCGCCCCGCAGAACTCACCGGCATCGAACTTCGTGAAGATCTCGCGCGCGCCTCGGAAACTCTGGCGCGTGAGCACACCCTGAAAAATCTGCGCTTCACCCACGGCTCGCTCACCCCCGAAACCCCGCCCCCAAACCTCGCAGGCGGCGTCGTCATCGCCCTCCACGCCTGCGACACCGCAACCGATCAAGCTCTCGCCCTCGGAATCCGAAGCAAGGCGGCTCTCCTCGTCACATCCCCCTGTTGTCACAAAGAGTGTCGTCCGCAACTCACCCTCCCAGAATCCCTTCAGCCGCTCCTCTCCGAGGGCATCCTCCGCGAACGTTTCGCAGAAATGTGCACTGACACCCTGCGCCGACTCCTGCTCGAAACGCAGGGCTACCAAAGCACCATCTCCGAACTCGTTGATCCCGAGGATTCTGGGAAGAATCTCCTCCTCACCGGGATCCTCGCCCAATCGCCCAATCCCCATCGCAAGGAAAAGGCGCTCCGAGAACTTCAAACCTTCGCGCAAGCCACCGGAATCCAACAACACCACCTCGCGACACTCCTCTCCGTTACACTCCCCCCCAACCCATGCAAACCCTGACGCCCGAGGATCTGCGCACCCTCACCACCCTGCGCGACGCTTTCCTGGAAGGCAGTGCAGGCCGGGCCGACTACTGGACAAATCCGACCGCACTAGCCCTGTACGAACGCTTTCCCGGCGAACGCATCGGCTGGAAATGGGACGCGTTCCTGTCCGAACTCACCCTCCGAAACATCGCGCCCCAAGCCCAGCACCTCGTCGACTTCGGGTGTGGACCAGGAGTGGCGTGCCTCCGCGTTCTCGCGGCTTGGCCCCAACAGTTTACACACCTCACCCTCGTTGACCGTTCGCACGCCGCGCTCGCGTTCGCACGTCATCGCGTCCTCGAACGCTTTCCCCAACTCCACGTCGATACCGCCACCCAACTGCCTGACCTCACAAACAAAACGCTCATCGCCAGTCACGTCTTCTCCGAACTCCACACCGCCTCCCACCCAGACCTCCTCCGCGCACTCCGCGCCGCACAGGAAATCCTGTGGGTCGAGTCCGCAACCCGCCCAAACGCCCGCGCCTTCCACACCACAATCCGCGACGCCCTGCGCGGGATCCTCACCCCTGTCGCTCCCTGCCCCCACGGGGGTACCTGCCCGCTGACCGAACCGCATCGCCCGTCCGACTGGTGCCACTTCTTCGCCCCAGTCCCAACCGAAGTGCACATCGACGCCGCTTGGCGCGACTTCTCCCAAGCCCTTCACGTAGACCTCCGCTCGATCCCCTTCACCGCCATTGCCATGCAACGCAACTCGTCCGCTACGGCAAACGCCCCAGCCTCCGACCGGATCACGGCTCGACGCATCGCAACCCCCTCCGAGCACAAAGGATATTCGAAAGCCCAGTTCTGCACGGCAAACGGCATCCTCGAACTCGAAGCATGGAAACGCGACGTGCCCAGCTTGCTCAAATCATGGAAACGTGATCTGCAACTTCCGCTCTACCATCTCAAAACGGACGGACGCCGCATCCTCGATGCCGAACCAGCCTGCGCAGACGAAACCCGCAATGCTTGATGGCCCCTCCTCCGTTCGGTTGAATCCTTCTACGCAAAAAATGAGCACAACACCCATCCACCCCAACCAACTTCTCGAAGCCCTCAACTGGCGCTACGCCACCAAGAAGTTCGATCCCGCACGAAAAATCTCCGGCACCGACTGGGCCGCCATCGAAGACGCACTCGTTCTCGCTCCGTCCTCATTCGGACTCCAACCCTGGCGCTTCTATCTCGTCAAAAACCCCGAACTCCTTGCTCAGCTTCCCGCAAACTCGTGGAACCAAACCCAACCCGTTGACTGCTCACATTTCGTCGTCTTCGCCCAACGCAAAGATTTGTCAATCAACGATGTTGACACCTTCATCCAACGCATCTCAGACGTGCGCGGAGCCTCGAAAGAGAGTCTGGAAGGCTACCGCGGGATGATGGCCGGTTTCGTGAAAACCGCCACCGAACAAGGCTGGCTCAACCCATGGGCCGCGCGACAAGTCTACATCGCACTCGGCCAGGCAATGACCGCCGCCGCACTGCTCGGCATCGACACGTGCGCCCTTGAAGGCATCAATCCCGCAAAGTACGACGAGATCCTCGGTATCAGCGCGGAAGGTTACACCTCCCTCTGTGGACTCGCCTTCGGATACCGCTCATCGGATGACGGATACGCGACCATGAAAAAAGTGCGCTACGCCAAGCAGGACGTCATCCGCGTGCTCTAGCCGGAACACGCCATGCCCCAGGCTCCACACCTGATTGTCCTCATCCTCAACGGCGCGCTGCTCTTCGGAGCAGCCGCTCTTCCAGGCTATTTGCTCGGCTCAATCCCTTGGGGATTGCTCCTCTCGCGCCTCGGCGGAGTGGATATCCGGAGCGCAGGCAGCGGGAACATCGGCGCCACCAACGTCTGGCGCGTCATGGGCTGGCGCTGGGGCCTTCCCACCTTCCTCCTCGATACCGCAAAAGGCATCGGCGCTGTCCTCCTCACCCGCCACCTCGCCACCCTTGTACTCGAACCCTCCAAGGTGATGGCAGACGCCATCGCCTGGAGCGGAACCATTGCCGGCCTCGCCGCCATCCTCGGCCACAGCTTTCCCGTCTGGCTCCGCTTCAAAGGCGGAAAAGGTGTCGCAACTTCCCTCGGCGTCATCGGCGCCCTCATGCCCCTCCAGAGCCTCGTCGTCTTTGGGGTCTGGGGCCTCGTGTTCGCCGCATCCCGATACGTGTCACTCGCCTCCATCGTCGCCGCTCTCTGCCTCCCCATCCTATCCCTCATCGCGCAATGGGACGATCTCAAGGGGAACGGTGGACGATTCCCGTTCGCCTGCCTCGCCGCGCTTCTTGTCGTCAGGCGGCACCGCGAAAACATCACCCGCTTGCTCAACGGAACAGAAAATCGGTTCGGAAAAAAGAAACCCTCAGACACCCTCCCACAGCCATGAACCCCGTGGGCACTGACACCTCCAACGCCCGAACCTACCGAAAAGCCGGCGTCATTGGCTCGGGAAGCTGGGGCACAGCACTTTCGATTCTCCTCCACCACAACGGACTCCCCGTTTCCCTCTGGGCGCACAACCCGCTCACCCTCGAGGCCATCGCGCGCGACCGAGAAAATCGAACCTACCTGCCTGGCATCCCATTCCCCGAAACCATCGCGCTCGAGCACAATCTCGCACAGCTCCACGACTGCGACCTCCTCCTCGTCGTCACCCCCTCAAAAGCCATTCGCGAAACCGCCCGCCGAATCCGGACATCCAGCCTGCCGGAAAGCGCCCTCCTCGTCTCCTGCACCAAAGGCATGGAACTCGGGACCGGTCTCCGAATGAGCGAAGTGCTTCGTCAGGAATTGCCCGCACACCGCGTCAGCGTTCTGTCCGGTCCCGGCCACGCCGAAGAAGTTGCCCGCCGCGCCCCAACCGCCGTCGCGCTCGCTTCGGAAGATGAAGCCGAAGCAAAGTCCCTGCAAAACCTGTTCTCCAACAAGTTTTTCCGAACCTACACCAACACGGACGTCACAGGCGTCGAACTCGGTGGCGCGCTCAAAAATATCTACGCCATCGCGGCGGGAGTGGCGGACGGGTTGCGCCTCGGCGATAACACCAAAGCGGCGCTCATCACACGCGCGCTCGCCGAAATGGTGCGCATCGGAGCATCCGCAGGCGGACAGCAATCGACCTTCTACGGTCTCAGCGGTGTCGGCGATTTGATGGTCACTTGTTTCTCCAAGCACAGTCGGAATCGGCTGGTCGGAGAACGCCTCGGCATCGGTGAAACGCTTCCCGCAATTACCGCGTCCATGCAAATGGTGGCTGAAGGCGTTCCCACGACGCTCAGCGTGGCCGAACTCGCCGAAAGTCGCGGCCTCGACGCTCCCATCGTGCGCTGCGTCAAAGCCATCCTGCTCGGCGAACTCTCTCCCACCGACGCCCTCCAATCCCTCCTCGCCCGCGATCCGCGCGGCGAATGACCCCGCAACCATGACCCTTTCCGAGATCAACTCCCTGCTCAATGCACTCGGTGCAAGTCCCACAAAAAGTCTCGGACAAAACTTTCTCCACGATCAGAACCTCGCCCGCGCAATCGTGGACCTCGCAGGGATCGAATCCGGGGAACCGTGGATTGAGATCGGCCCAGGGTTGGGAGCGCTCACCGACTTCGCAACTCAGCGAAGCGCAAAGGGCACGCTCATTGAAAAGGATGATCGCCTCATCGGTCACCTCGCCCTTCGCTTCCCGGAACTCGAGGTGATTCATGGGGATGCGTCTGCATTTGACGTTCGCCACTTGCTCCCCGAAGGCCCGCTGACCGTGCTTGGGAATCTTCCGTACTACGTCTCCAGCCAGATCATCTTCAACTTCGCGAACCCCATCCTTCCGGTGAAGCGCATGATCTTCACCCTGCAACGCGAACTGGCGGACCGACTCTGCGCAGGCCCCGGCACCCGCGATTTCGGAGGCCCCTCCGTTATCCTCGGCCGGAGCTGGATCATTCGACTGGAGCGAACACTCCCTCCCTCCGTTTTTCTGCCGCAACCGCACGTGGACTCCGCCGTGGTCTCGTTTTCTCCGCGACCGCCAGAAAGCCTGCCCGCATGCGATCCCGACCGATTTTCGCGCATCGTAAAACTCGGGTACTCACAGCGAAGAAAACAGCTCGGCAAGCTGCTCTCCCACGCATTCTCCGACTGGTCCTCAGCAATCGCTCACGCCGACGTCTCACGCACCGCCCGAGCCGAAGAACTCACCATCGCCCAGTGGTGCCTCCTCGCACAATGCCCAGCACCCTCGGAAACCGGAGCCACTTCCACACTTCCAAACGCCCATTCAGCGGCCGGCGCACAAGACGTGCACGGCGAACAGTTTGACGTGGTCGATGAGTCGGATCAGCCCGTGTCCGTGCTTTCGCGTTTCGAAGTCCACCGCCAAAAGCTTCGTCACCGCGCTGTTCACATCTTCATCTTCAACGCTAAAGGCGAACTCTTCCTGCAAAAGCGTTCCCGCTGGAAAGATGTTCATCCCTCATGCTGGGATTCGAGTGCCGCCGGTCACGTCAACGCTGGACAAACCTACGCGGATACCGCCCCGCGCGAACTCGAGGAAGAAATGGGAGTGCAGGCTCCACTCGAAGAAATCGGAGCGGTCGCAGCGTGCCCGATGACCGGCATGGAGTTCGTCCGAATCTTTCGCGGCGTTCACGAAGGCCCGTTTGTCCTGCCTCCAGCCGAAATTGAGTGCGGCGCCTTTTTCCCGCCCTCGCTCATCGACCGCTGGATTGCGCATCGGCCCAGCGACTTTGCCTCGGGC
The DNA here is from genome assembly GCA_044347165.1 of Chthoniobacteraceae bacterium. Classification (GTDB taxonomy): domain Bacteria; phylum Verrucomicrobiota; class Verrucomicrobiia; order Chthoniobacterales; family Chthoniobacteraceae; genus JBEEPE01. Next base: position 4,564 of record JBIIXW010000250.1, on the reverse strand, counting down.
TTCATCGCCTGCTGGGAAGCAACGCGCGCCCGCCGGCAACATCCACCCGCATAGCCTGAGTTCTCTCCCAGACCCTCTCTTGCGCCCTCAAACGCCGCCAGAGCACAAATCCTTCTCCTAGCGATGCAACTAACCCCGCAACTCCGAACCGAATCGCTCCCCTACGTCATCGGAGGCATGGTGACCGGCCTTATGTTGCTCGGCTGCGGGATGATGCCGCTCTTCGACCCCTCCGAGGCGCAGCACGCGGAAAGCGCGCGCGAACTCCTCCAAAACCTTCCCTCCCTTATTCCTTCATTCAACGGCGCCCCTTCAGCATCGACGTCACCTCTCTCGATTTGGATTCAGGCCTTGGTTTTCTCGGTGTTCGGTGAAAGCGAACTATTCGCGCGACTTCCCGCAGCCCTCGCCACAGGTGGGACCTCCGCCCTCATCGTGCGAACCGGATTAACCCTGCTCCAACCCGCCACCGCCGCATTCACCGGACTCGCATTCGGCCTGTGCCTGCAAACACAGTTTTGTGGCCGGGCCGCAACCGCAGACGCGCCAGCGCTTTTCTTTTCCACCGCAGCCCTGCACCTTGCCGCGCAACTGGCGAACGCGACGAGCACGCGACGAACGCTTCCGCTGCTAATTCTTTCGCTGAGCGCGTGCTTCCTAACCATCGGGCCGCGCGCGCTTGCAACAACGATTCCAATGATCTTGATGGCGGTCGCAATCGTGTCGTTAAGGCACCGTCGGCAACTCGTTGCCGCCACGGTGACCAGCTTGATTCCTGTGCTTTTGTGGACGATTTACGCCAGTGGGAAAACCGGCATTTCGTGGATGGAGTCACTCTCCGCTCAATCGCCCTTTCGGTTTTCCAATCTCGCCATCACGGATTACCTGCGCGCGCTACCCTTTCAAAGTGCCGTGCTGCTTGCGGGGGTTTTACCCTTTGCCCACCTGCTTCCGGACGGGTTTCGTGCCTTACGTTCCCACACTGCCTCTCCGAATCTCGCGCGCTTTTTTGCCCTGAGTGCGCTCGTACCGCTCGCCGTGTTCACGCTCGCGCCAGTGAAGCACCCAGCGCATGTGCTGCCCGCGCTCCCGGGCCTGCTGCTCGTCGCAGGTTTAGGTGCGGAATCACGCGGACTGTCCACCGCGAAGTGGTTTTCGCTGATGAAGTACACCGCGATGGTACTGGTGCTGATTTTGTTTTTGGCCCCCATCGGGATTCGTCGTTTCTCCGCCACCTATAACGTGGTTCCCCATCTGCGCGAGATGGCGCGGACCGGTTCTGCCGTGGCGATTTGCGGAACGTATCAAGAACCAAGTCTCGTGTGGGAAATTCGTAAAACGACCAATGCTTTTCCGTCCCGCCTTGCTCCGAGCGAACTCGTGGAATGGCTGAAAGGACCGGGCGTTCGAATCGCCGTCTGCACGAAAGAAGCCGCAGCGGAAGCGGGAGTGAATACTCCGGCAAAAGTCGCGGACGGGATCAGCCTGCGCGACGGAACCCGAGTTCATCTCGGCGTGCTAACAGCGGCCGATCTTCCCCGTTAGCGCCTGAAGATGCGTCGAATCGTCCCCAACGGAATGCGCGCCCACGCGCGTTCATGGAGGTAATAGAAGACGATTTTGGTGAGCACATCGGTGCCGCCGATGACGAGCGCTTTGCTCGTATCGCGCGTCCAAAGGTAAGAGACGAAGATGGTGTCGAGCGTGCCAACGACGCGCCAACTGACCGCTTTGATGAGGCTGCGAAGCTTTGAATCGCGAAGCGGCGCATCTCCGTCGGCTGACTCCGAACGGTCCTCGAAGCCAGGATTCAGACGCCGCACCGTTCCAAGGGGAACGCTGGCCCAAACCCGTTCATGCAAGTAGTAGAGGCCGACCTTGGTGATGACTTCAGACCCCCCGATGGCAAAGGCTTTTGCCCCCATCCCGGTCCACAAATACGAGATGACGATGGTGTCAATGGTCCCGATCACGCGCCAACTGACCGCCTTAATCACGCTCCGAAAATGAGAATCACGGAGGTGCTGCGCCAACGCCAACTGCTCAGCCGTTTCGCTGGGATGGGAGTCGGATGGGGAGTTGTCCGGAGGCTGGTTCACGAGCTGCAAAGAGCGGGGAATAAAAACCGATGCGACGCCGCAGTGCGAACATTCTCATGTAGGAGGGCGGGTTTTCCAACCCGCCGTCTTCCTCTCCAAAATCCGACATCCACCGCTTCTCCTCCATCGATGAACAAGGCGTCAAGCAGCCCCACACGCCTATGAGTCATCCATCTGAAGACTGCGGACAGGAAGGTCCACGCACTGACACCAGCCCTTTCTTCGATCCTCACTCTGAGATTAGACGAACAACACATCGACTGCCTCATTGGCAGCAGGGTGCTGTTTGGGTGTTTGTAACCTGGCGCCTAGCGGATTCACTTCCTCAGGCGGAGTTGAATCAGTTGCGGACAGAGCAGGAAATCTGGAATGAACTCCACGCTGGGGTGGGGGAAAAACAATCGGGAGCTGAGTATCGCAGACGCTTTTCCAGACATGTGGATGATTGGCTGGATCAGGGGTTCGGCTCATGTCTGCTGAGGGAAGCGGCAATGGCAAAAATCGTTGGGGATGCGCTCCGACACTTTAATGGTGCTTGGTATGAGCTGGACTCTTTTGTGGTGATGCCGAATCACGTGCATGTGTTGTTCAGGCCGCTGGGGAAACACCTCTTGGCGGCCATCCTGAAATCGTGGAAAGGTTTTACGGGACGTGCGCTTAACAAACGAACCGGACAGAAAGGAGCGGTTTGGCAAGATGAGTACTGGGATCGTCTGATCCGAGATGATCGGCACTTTTCGAGGACGGTTGAATACATCCGAGCCAACCCCATCAAAGCGAATCTCCGCGAAGGACAGTTCCTTCTGGAGAGCGGACTTTCCAGTCCGCTGTTCTGAAAAAGAAGCGGGCTGAAAACTCGCTCTCCTCACTTTCCAGTCCGCTGTTCTGAAAAAGCAGCGGGTTGAAAACCCGCTCTCCTCACTTTCCAGTCCGCTGTTCTGAAAAAGCAGCGGGCTGAAAACCCGCTCTCCGCGCATACCCACCCTCCCTTCTCCACGCCACCTTTCCCCTTGAAGTATCCTTAAAAAGCTGGTTGGATTTTCCACTCTCGCCCAGCTGGGCGACGGCCGACGCCAGTGTAGCTCAGGGGTAGAGCAACTGATTCGTAATCAGTAGGTCACGGGTTCAATTCCCGTCACTGGCTCCATTCGAAATCGCAGTCTGACACCTCACACCAAAAATCTTGAGGGTTAACTAGGTCTCGCGGCGCCGTTTTCGCAGCGTTGCCGAAAAAATGGGGGGGCAATAGACTCACTGGATGAGCGAAATCATCTTCGAAGTGCGAGAAGACGAGATTGACGGGGGCTACACCGCTGCAGCGTTGGGATACGGAATTCACACGCAGGGCGAAACTCTAGAGGATCTGCGCGCAATGGTTAAGGATGCTGTGGACTGTTATTTTGACAAAACGGAGGAAGCGCCACGAATGATTCGCCTGCACTTCGTCAGGGATGAAGTTTTTGCGCGATGAAGATTCCTCGCGACCTCAATGGGCAGCGACTGGTCAAGGCTCTCCGGAAGCTGGGATATGAGATTGATCGTCAAAACGGCTCCCACATTCGTATTACCACGGAGCGGGACGGGAAGAATCACGAGGTGGTGCCAAACCATCACCCGATCAAACCCGGAACACTGAGCAGCATCCTCAAACATGTGGCAGCGCATCACGGAATGAGCGTTGAAGAGCTGCTGGAAACGATCGCCCTCTAGGTTGCCGAACCATCGCTAACGTGGCTTTCCCGTCGATCCCCAACAGTTGAAAAAAGTCCGCACGGCCTCGACGGGAAGCTGCGCCGATACCGCAAGCAGTTACCCCCGAACGTTCACCCGAATCCGCTTGCAACGCGAAAATACCGAGCGCAATCCCTCTGTCTTCGGAGCGAAAACTTTCGCAAAAACGACACCGATCCACTGACTCGTTGTGGTGGATCCACTTTTACGTGGGGCGCCCGCGAGGAGATCGTCGGTTACCCACTCGGTAAAGTTGAACTTTCTCGAGATCGCCTCCCCGCAACCAATCCCTTCCCATCGGGTTTCTAATCAGGAAGCCCCCACCCCCCCCCCACCGAAACCGCCCCCCCCCCCCCCCCAAGGCGTCGCCATCCTTGCCGTCCTTATCCTCCTCTCAACCGCGCAGGCCGCCTCCGAGCGACCAAACATCCTCTTCTTTTTTGCCGACGATTGGGGCCGGTTCGCTCGCGCTTACGCCGAACACGAACGCGGCAGCCGACTGAACGAAATCCTCCACACCCCCAACCTCGACCGCCTCGCGAAATCGGGAGTCCTCTTCAAAAACGCGCACGTCAATGCCCCATCCTGCACCCCCTGCCGCAGCTCGCTCCTCTCCGGACAACACTTCTGGCGCACCGGCCGCGGAGCCATCCTGCAAGGCGCCGTCTGGGACGAATCCATCCCCACCTACCCCCAGCTCCTCAAGGACGCCGGCTACCACCTTGGAAAGTCGT
>JBIIXW010000018.1:0-37017 GCA_044347165.1 Chthoniobacteraceae bacterium | reverse complement strand
GGATGGGTTTGAGGGCTGGGGAGGTGAGATGGCCGGGAATGCAGGCGGACGGCTCGGTCTTACTGCCGAACATGTGGTCGCTGAAGCCCGCGGGCCGCCAGATTCCGATGGAGGATTTTCCGGTGAATATGGCGGTTCACGAGGCTGGACGATTTGTGGCGGTGCTTCACGCCGGGTTTGGTACGCATCAGATTGCGATTGTGGATTTGCGCAAAGGAGAGGTCGTGGGTCGAACCAAGGTTGAGGAGACGTTCTACGGCATCGAGTTTGGCCACGGAGGCAAGCGTCTGTACGCGAGTGGCGCGGGGAATGAGGTGGTGCGCTGGTTCGATTTCGATCCCGGGACGGGAGGGTTGGGGCCTGAACAGCAGATTTCATTGCGGGACGTGAAAGAGCGCGGCATTCCCGCGGGGATGGCGGTCGGAGTTGAAACGGATGTCCTGTATGTCGCGAATGTGCTTGGGCAAAAGGTGGCGCGAGTGGACGTGGGTGGGGCCGCTCCCGTGAAGGATATTTCACTCGGGGATTCGTCGACGTCGCCCAAGGTCGTTTCAGACGCAAAACCACAGACGTTTGACGAGGCATCAATCTCCAAACGAGCAGAGGCGGCTCTCGACCCGGCTGATCCGGCTGCGCCTTATCCTTACGCGTGTCGGCTGGATGAGCGGAGACACCGGTTGTACGTGAGCCTATGGGCCAAGGGCGAGGTTGCGGTGATCGACACTCGAACTGGGCTCGTGACGGACCGTTGGAAGAGTGAAGAGCACCCGAATGAGATGCTGCTAACGCGGGATGGAAAAATGCTTTACGTGGCGAACGCGAATCGCAACACCGTCACGGCGTTCGATACAACGCGGGGCGTTGCCGTTGAGACGATTTGGGCAGCCTTGCATCCCAACTCGCCCCCCGGATCGACTCCGAACGGGCTGGCTCTCTCGCCGGACGAGCGAACGTTGTTCATCGCCAATGCCAACGTGAATACCGTTGCTGTTGTTGATGTTTCTGTTCGTGGAAAGAGCCGGTCTCGCGGATTCATTCCGACAGGTTGGTATCCAACGTCGGTCCGAGTCACACCCGATGGTCGGAAGTTGCTGGTAGCAAATGGAAAAGGAGTTTCGTCATCGGGAAATCCGAAGGGTCCGCAGCCGGGAATGAAGCCCGCACCGGGGAGCACTGTGGAGTACATTGGCGGGCTCTTCAAAGGCACGGTCAGCGTGATTGATTTGCCGAAGGGTGATGGTTTAGACGAAGCGCTGGCTCGCTGGACTGCTGATGTTTACCGGTGTTCGCCGCTGCGCGCTGACGTTGGCGTGACAACGAAACGCCCCGAGGGCAGCCCGATTCCAGGGGATCTGAAAGGGGGGAGCCCGATCCGGTATTGCATTTTTGTGGTGAAAGAAAACCGGACATACGACCAGGTGTTTGGAGACGTGAAGAAAGGCCGCGGCGAGCCGTCACTTTGCCTTTTTCCCGAGAGGGTTACGCCGAATCATCATCGTCTCGCGGAGGAGTTTGTACTGTTTGATAACTTTTACGTGGAGAGCGAGGTAAGTGCAGACGGGCACGAGTGGACGATGGGCGCCTACGCGACGGATTACGTGGAAAAGTTTTGGCCGCTGAGCTACGGACACAACCGGAGCAGGAAGTACAGTTATCCGTCCGAAGGGAACTTCCCGATTGCGACCCCTGCTGGGGGATATTTGTGGGATGCTGCTGCGGCGGCGGGGGTGACGTTTCGCAGTTATGGTGAGTTTGTGAACAACGGGAAGAAACCTGGAGATCCGGCGGTGCCACGGTTGAAGGCGTTGGCAGGCAAGATAGATCCGGAGTTTCGAGCCTTTGACATGGACTATCCCGATGTGAAGCGAGCTGAGAGATTTATCAGCGAGCTCAAACGGTTTGAAGCCGAGGGCGACATGCCTCGGCTGCAGGTGGTTCGACTTGGCAACGATCACACTGCAGGGACGAGTCCTGGAAAGAAGACGCCGATGGCGTGCGTTGCCGACAATGACCTCGCGTTGGGCCGGGTGGTTGAGGCGGTGAGCCAGTCTGCGTTCTGGGCAAAGTCAGCGATTTTTGTCGTAGAGGACGATGCCCAGAATGGTCCGGATCATGTGGATGCGCATCGGACGGTGGCCCTTGTGGCGAGTCCGTATGCACGGCGGGGGGTGGTGGACTCAACGATGTACTCGACGAGTTCAATGCTGCGAACGATGGAGCTGATTTTAGGGATGCGTCCGATGTCCCAGTTTGATGCGGCGGCCACGCCGATGTACCCCGCTTTTACTGGGCAGGCGGAGCTGAAGTCCTACTCGGCTCTGGTGCCGGAAGTGAATCTTGAGGAGACGAATCAAAAGACGGCTTGGGGTGCAGAGCGTTCACAGCGGATGAACTTCGCCAAAGAAGATGCGGCCGACGACTTGCAGTTGAACGAGATTATTTGGCGGAGTATCCGCGGTGCTGAATTCCCCATGCCCGCACCGGTTCGTGCCTCGTTTGTTTTTTCAAGTTCTGGGGACGATGATGACGACGATTAGCCACAGTCGTTAGTTGGGAAATTCCGTCTTCCTCGGGCGATGCTGCTGGGTTGGTCTGGTGAAGGGGGGACGGTCGGATGGAGACGGTTAGCTTCGGAGAGAGAGGGTTTGGCGTTCGTACAGGCGGATTTCTTGGATCCAATCGAGGCCGACAGGGGAATCGTTTCTTCGACAGAACTCATCCCAGACGGGGCCCCATGGAAGGGATTTGATTTCCTCTTGGACGGCAAGTCTCGCGGTGTGGTCTCCGGCGTTTTCGATTTCGCGAAGGGACGCAGTGGGTTCAAGCAGCGCGACGAGCAAGGCCTTCTGGAGGTTGCGCGTTCCGATGACCCAGGCCGCGACGCGGTTGATGCTCGCGTCAAAGTAATCCAGTCCGAGGTGGACCCGTTCACCGCGGCCCGCGAATAACGCCTCGCGCGCGAGTGCCAGAAGGTCGTCATTCAGGGTCACCACGTGGTCGCTGTCCCAGCGGACGCCTCGTGACACGTGGAGAAGGATTTCGGGAAGGAACGCGAGGACTCCCGAGATTTTGTCTGCAACGCTTTCGGTGGGGTGGAAATGACCTGAGTCGAGACAGAGCAACGTTTTTCGGCTCACCGCATAGGCGAGGTAAAACTCATGCGATCCGACGGTGAACGATTCGCTGCCGATTCCGAAGAGTTTGGGTTCCACGCAGTCGCGCACTTTTGGAGCGCTCGAGGACAGCGCGGCATCGAGGCTGTCACGCAGGCGTTCGCGAGGGGAGACCCGATCGACCGGAGTGTCTTTGTACCCGTCAGGAATCCAGATGTTATTGACGGAGGGCGTGCCGAGTTTTTTTGCGAAATGGGCGGCGATGCGGCGGGAACGGCGAACGTGCTCAATCCAGAACTCGCGAACGGATTTGTCTCGGTGGGAGAGCGTGAATCCATCGGCGGCGAGCGGATGCGCGAACAGGGTGGGATTGAAATCAATTCCTCGCAGGCGATTTCCCGCCCATTGAATCCACGAATCAAAATGCTGCGGCTCGACAGAGTCACGGTCGACGGCCTTGCCTCCAAAGTCGCCGTAGGAGGCGTGAAGATTGAGTCGGTGGGTACCTGGAATCAGGCTGAATGCTTTGTCGAGGTCCGCTCGGAGTTCATCGAGGGATCTGGCGCGGCCCGGATGATTGCCGGTGACGGCAATCCCACCGGAGAGAGCGCTTCGGGTGGTTTCAAAGCCGGTGACATCATCGCCTTGCCAGCACTGGAGCGAGACGGGGATGGCGGCCAGCGCGCGAAGCGCGGTTTCTGTATCGACCCCGAGTGAGGCAAAGGCACCCTGCGCCGCTGGATAGGTCTCGATGGTTTTTGAGAGAGAGGCTTGAGAAGGGGAACCCTTCTTGTGAACGCTGCGCACGTGCTTTCGAGGGGTTTTAGACATTGTGGGAGGTATCGTCCGAACCCCAAGCGGGTGGAAGCGAAATATGGGGAGCCAGTAGGGGCTCGTGGGGGCACGAAACGGCTCTGACAGGGAGTCGATTTCTCGGTGCCCGTCGGCGTGTCTTTTTGCGCCAACTTCATGAGGGAGCTTTCAGCCAGAGACGGGGGTGCTTGTTCGATGGCGTTTCCACGGTTACTGTGACCGTTTTCGTCAAACCGTTATGAGCCAGAACTACAAGGACACGCTGCTGCTGCCGAAGACCAACTTCCCGATGAAGGCGGACCTTGTGGTCCGTGAGCCGGAGCGGCTCGCGAAATGGGAGGCTGCGGGTCTTTACGAGCGGGTTTTGGCTGCACGCAAGGGGTTGCCGAAGTTTGTTTTGCATGATGGACCTCCGTTCGCGAACGGGGATGTGCATATGGGCACGGCCTTGAACAAGGTTTTGAAGGACTTGATTGTGAAGTCGCGCTCCATGGCAGGATTTGAGGCACCGTTTGTGCCCGGTTGGGACTGTCACGGGTTGCCCATTGAGTTCAAGGTCGTGAAGGAGAGTCGCGGCCTCGCGCCAGCGGAGATTCGGCGACGCTCGGAGGAGTATGCGCGCAAGTTCATTGAGATTCAGCGGGGGCAGTTTAAGCGACTTGGCGTGCTTGGGGATTGGCAGCGTCCGTACCTGACCTTAGATCCCGGCTATGAGGCGGAGATTTTGCGGGCTTTCGCGGGTTTTGTTGAAAAGGGCTTGGTTTATCAGAGTCGGAAGCCGGTTTATTGGAGCACGGGCGCGCAGACCGCGCTGGCTGAAGCGGAGGTGGAGTACGCTGATCGGCGTGATCCGGCGATTCATGTGGCGTTCAAACTTGAGTCAGGGCCACTGGCAGGGCGTGCGGATGCGGTGATTTGGACAACCACGCCGTGGACGTTGCCGGCGAACGTGGCGATTGCGCTGCATCCTCGGGAGACGTACTCGGTTTACGTTTGCGAGGTGGCAGGTCGGCCTCGGAGGCTCCTTTTGGCGGATAAGCTGGCATCTGCTGCTGGTGCGGCTTTTGGTGCTGAACTCGTTCGGGACGCGGATACTGGCTCGTTTTCAGGGGCGGATTTGAACGGATCAGAGGCGGCGCATCCGTTTTTGGACCGGCGTTCCCGGTTGATTGTCGCGGAGTACGTGACGATGGATTCTGGGACGGGGTTGGTTCATACGGCGCCAGGGCACGGATCAGACGATTACATTTCCGGGGTGAACAATGGGTTGCCGATTTTGTCGCCGGTGGACGAGCAAGGGCGTTACACGGCGGAAGTTGGGGTTGAAGGATGGGAAGGGAAGTACGTTTTTGATGCGAACGCTGACGTGATTGCGTTGCTACGTAGCTTAGGCGTTCTTTTGGCGGAGACGGCTTACGAGCATTCGTACCCGCATTGTTGGAGGTCCAAGACACCGGTGGTGTTCCGCGCGGTTGAGCAGTTCTTTATTCGGGTGGATGCGATTCGTGGTCAGGCATTGGAGGAGATTGACCGGACGGAGTGGGTTCCTGCGTGGGGGCGGAACCGGATTCGTGGGACGGTGGAAGCTCGGCCGGACTGGTGCATTTCGCGTCAGCGCTGCTGGGGGGTGCCGTTGCCCGTTTTTTATGATGACCAGAAGCGGCCTGTGCTTGATGCGGGGATTGCGCGGCGTGTCGCGGAGTTGGTGGAGCGCGGCGGGACGAATCTATGGTTTGAGAAAGACGATGCGTGGTGGTGTGGCGAACTGGGATTGCCCGAGGGCTACACGCGGCGCGGGGACACGTTGGATGTTTGGATTGATTCAGGCGTTTCGCATGAAGCAGTGCTGCGCCGGAACGACGCGTTGCATGCGCCGGCAGATGTTTACATCGAGGCGACGGATCAGCATCGGGGTTGGTTTCAATCGTCTTTGATGACTGCTGTTGCGTTACGCGGGTCGGCGCCGTACCGGACGGTGATTACGCACGGATTCGTGGTGGACAAGGATACGCGGAAGAAGGTCTCGAAGAGTGCGCAGGGGACTTACGTGAAACCGATGGATGCCGCGCACTTTGTTGGCAAGTACGGGGCAGACGTTGTTCGGTTGTGGGCGGCGAGCGTGGAGTTCACGCACGAGGTGCCGTTTTCGGAAGAATCCTTTGCGGTTTTGACGGACGCTTACCGGCAGTTCCGCAACGTGTTGCGTATTTTGCTCGCGAATCTGCACGACGTTCCGGCGGGTGGGGCGGCTCTGGATGGAGCGACGACGGTGGATCGTTGGATGTTATCGCGTTTGCAGGCGGTGATCGGGGAGTGTCGTGCCGCGTATGCGGCGTTTGATTTCCGGAAGGTTTTCCAAGTGTTGAATCAGTTCTGCACGGTGGATTTGTCGGCGATTTACGTCGATGTGACGAAAGACCGGATGTACTGCGATGCGGCGGATGCTCCGAGACGTCGTGCGACTCAGGCGGTGATGGCGCAGGTGTTCGACGCGCTCTGCCGATTGCTGGCGCCAGTGATTGCGTTCACTGCGGACGAGGCTTGGGAGCATTCCGGCCGTGAAGGGTCGGTTCATGAGGCGCTTTTTCCTGAAGTGGATTCGGCGCGGGTGGATTCGGTTGCGGAAGCACGGGTGGATCGCTGGATGAGGCTGCGCGCGTTGGTTGCGCAGGGGGTTGAGACGGCCCGCCAGAGCAAGCTGATTGGGAATGCACTGGAGGCTGCTGTATCGGTTGAAACCGATGACGCAAGTTTGGAGGAAGCGTTTTCCAGTTCTCCAGAGGAGGCGGAGGAGTTTTTGATTTTGAGCCAAGTGCGCGTGGTTCGCGGGGGCGAGGCGAAGGTGGTGGTTGATCGAAACCCTGACCAGAAGTGTCAGCGCTGCTGGCGGTATCGTCCGTCTGTAGGGGCGAGCACCGCTCATCCGGGGCTCTGTGTTCGCTGTGAGGAGGTTGTGGCGTGAGTGACGCTGGGCAGGGGGATGTGAGCGAGGGGCGATGCTGCGATTGGCCGCGGGCGTTGAGGTTGCTCGCGCTCGTCACATTACCGCTCTACGTGCTGGACCAAGCGACGAAGCTTTGGACGGTGCGTCACTTTGCGTTGGGAGAACAAAAGCAGGTCATTCCAGGTTGGTTTGACTGGGTCCACTTTCCGAATACGGGAGCTGCGTTTGGCATCATGCACGATAACAACCGGTTTTTCATCGGGTTGTCCGCCGTTGCGCTCGCCGGAATCGCGTGGGCCTGCAAGCGCGGCTTCTACCCGGGGCGACTGAACCAGACGGGGATTCTCCTGCTGGTGTCGGGAATCCTCGGTAATGTGACTGACCGTTTGCTCCACGGTTACGTCGTGGATTTTCTGTTTTTTGATCTTCACTTTCCGCCAGCGAACCCGTGGCCTGCGTTTAACGTGGCCGACAGTTGTATTTGCGTGGCTGTTGGGCTGATGCTCCTTGCCTCGTTCAAGCAGCAGGATTCTGGGGTTTAGACGATTTGTCTCGGGAACAGCCTTGATCGCATCCGCACTGGCGCCCCGTGTAACTCGCTCGGATTTTGGTGAACAGGTAGATGGCTGCGGCAGCGATAATCAGTCCGACTGCGATACGATTCACATCCATGGGGGGCAGCTTTGCAGAAGCGGACTGCGCGGCAAAGGTTACGATTGCATGCCGAGTGTTACTTTGGACTGGGGCGCCCCGTGAAGGACGCCCCAGTGTCGAGCGCAGACACGGGGTGGAGTCGGCGGCCCTGTACCGTCCGTTCTAGCTTGGCGTGTGCCACGGCGCGGGTCGCTCTGCCCGAAAGGGGCCGAACCACTGGCTGACTTGCAAGGCTTCGCGAGTGAACGAACGATTCCAGCTATTCGAGGCCTCGCAATGTGCCGGAGCTGCTCGCGAACTTGTCGGTTTCAATCCCGAGGCGGTGGAGCACGGTGAGAAAGAGATTCGCCAGCGGGGTATTGTTCGTTGAGTCGAATGTCAGGTGTTCACCGTGTTTGAATCCGCCGCCCGCGAGAAGAATGGGGAGGTTTTGATTCGAATGAGAGTTCGCATCACCGAGGCAGCTGCCGTAGAGCACTTGCGTTTGGTTGAGGAGGGATTGTTCGCCGTCAGGAGTCTCTGAAAGTTGTTGGATGAACTCGCCGAAGGCCTTGATTTGCGCCTCTTCGATGTTGCGAAGTTCGGTCACCTTTTCTGGCTCATTTCCATGGTGGGTGAGGCCGTGCGTTTCGCTTTTTACGCCGGGAACATGGGGCACAACCGAGAAGGTGCTCAAGGAAAGGGTCACGACACGCGTGCTGTCGGTTTGGAGCGCCAAACGGACGAGATCGAACATCAGCTTGGATTTGTTGATGACTTCGTTTGCGTCTGAAATGTCCTTGGGCTCCGGATATTCCACCGACGGTTTTGGCCGATGTTCCCAAGCGACGCTTCGTTGGAGGCGTCCTTCGAGTTCGCGCACGCTTTGAAAGTATTGGTCGAGTCTGGCTCGATCTTCGGGTGCCACGGATTTTTCAAGGTGAGCGGCTTTGTCGAGGACGAGGTCGAGCACGCTACCACCCGCCTCAATTTTTCGGAGGGTGGCCGCTTTTTCATCCGGAGTGCCTGCGATGAAAAGGTTTCGGTAGAGGCGGCTTGGGCTGGTCAGCGACGGAATGCCGACGCCGGAGCGCGAGACGGAGAGGGAGTCACCGTAATGGTCGCCATTTTTCACCGAAAGCGCGAGGGACGGGAACCGGTTCTCCAATCCAATCCGCTCGGCAGCGAACTGATCCAAGGAAATAGAGTTGCGGAAGGTGGGTTGTCCGGGATGTGGCGCCCCGGTGAGGAAGCATTGTCCCGCGTGATGGTTCCCATCGACGCCTGGGTGAGAGAGGCCGGCGAAACTGGTGATGAATCGGCGCTGAGGCTGGAGCAAGTCGAGGTAAGGGCTCCCTGGCGATCCTGCTTTGGGAAAGAAAAACTGCGGCATCATGCCGAGCGGCACGTGGATGGCAACAAGGCGCTTCGGGACGGGTCGGTCTGCGGCCCTTCCCATGGCAGGGAGCGCGAGAAACGCTCCCGCGGCACGAAGGAACTGACGGCGTGTGGTGTGAAAATGCATGGGGTGAAGGGCTTTTTGGGGTGGGAAACCGTGATTTCAGGGTGTCGACGGAGTCAATAGCGAGCTCGTGGCGAGCGCGTGTATCAGGGAACGAAATCCGAAACGTTCCGGGGCGGTTGAGCGGATGATGCGATGGATTTCTGCGCGATCCGCAAATGAGGGATCGGTTCCTGTGGCGTATCGGGAGAGGTGGGTGACGAAGGCTTGCGCCAACCGCTCGGGATTTTCTGCGAGGTGCGCGGTGAGTTCGTTCAGTTCGCGAAAGGTTGTTCCATCGACGAGTTCACCGCTGGCATCGACCTGCGGGCCGAGGCGGTAGTTAATTTTCCAGTGGGTGCGTCCTTTTTCTGGCGGGGTTTCTCCCTGGTCCGTCGAGCGATAGCGTGTGCGCAATCCGCCGATGGGGTCGAAGGATTCGAGAGCAAATCCAGCGGGATCGATTTTCGAGTGGCAGCTGGCGCAACCGGGGTTGTTGCGGTGTTTCTCGAGTTGTTCGCGAACGGTGGTCGTCCCGCGCGTGTCGGGATCAATGGCTCCCGCGCTGGGAGGCGGAGGGGGGGGCGGTTCGTTGAGGAGTCGGTCCATGACCCAGACACCGCGTTTCACGGGGGAGGTGGTGGTGCCGTTTGCGGTGAGTTTGTGAATGGCAGCCTGTCCGAGAATTCCGCCCCGGGACGCATCCGGAGTGAGGGCGACCTTGCGAGTTTCGGTTCCGCTCACGTCGGGGATTCCGTAGTGCTCGGCGAGGCGTTGGTTGAGCATGGAGAATCCCGGACGCAGGAGCGCGGTGATGGGGGCATTGGTTACGATGAGTTCGCGCACAAAGGCGCGGGTTTCGGCGAGCATGCTTTCGTGGAGGAGAAAGTGGTATTCGGGGTAGAGTTTGGGGTCGGGAGTGGTTTCTTGAGCGCGGCGTAGCTCGAGCCACTGGTCGGTAAAGTCGCGGATAAATCGGTCGCTGCGAGGGTCGGCGAGAAGACGGTCAACGTGCTGACGGATGCTTTCTGGCTTTTGGAGAGAGCCGTCCCGCGCGGCGGCGAGCAGGGCGTCATCTGGCGGGCTGTTCCAGAGCCAGTAAGAAAGGCGGGAGGCAAGGGTGAACGCTGTTTGGTGTCCTGTGGGGGTGGTGTTTGGTTTGTGATCTGCGGGGTGGAAAAGAAACTCGGGGGACGTGAGCACGGCGAGGTAGGCGCGGCGCATGGCATCCTCGAAGCAGTCATTTGCGGCGATGCGTTTCATCACGAGTCGGACGTAGGGCTCGATTTCGCGTGAATCGGCTGGCCGACGGAAGGCTTTGGGAATGAAGGTTGAGAGAAGATTTCGCGCGTCTTGCTCTGGCTGGTTGGAGGTGACGGTTTCGAGCTCCGGGTTTCGTTCATGCGGGGGTAGGTCGGTTTGAACGCTGGGAAGGTAGCCGCCGATGCCGCGCACGGGGTCGCGTTTTGGTGGAATGGTTTCGCCGCTCGCCTGCGGTTTGGTTGGCACAAGGTTTCCGAAGAGGCGGCGATGACTCTCGGGGGGCCAGACGGGGTGCAGCGGACCTTCGATTTCAAACCAGTCCAAGGCCACTCCGGGGCCGACATGTTTGGCGGCACGGCCTCCGACTTGCCCCACGCGCAAACCCAACCAATGCAGTGAAACGGGGTCGAAGACGATGCTTTCGTGGGCGTCGAGCCATGCGGTGAATTCGTGTTCGGAGGGTGCGAGCGAGGGGGCGGTGAACAGGGAGAGCAGGCGACCGCCCTCCTGTTGCTTTCCTTCCTCATGGGCGCGGAGGACGGCTGCTTGGGCAGGCCCGGGCTGGACGGATCCTGCGTTCCAGTGGAAGCCCCACGTTGAGATACGGATGTGGTAGTTTCCTGAGTAAATCGGGGAAACGTTCATGGCGGCTTCATAGCCAGAGAGATTGGGGTTGAGGAGGCCGACGGCACTCTGGCTTTGGGCGATTTTGTTCTCTTCAAACTGTTTCTTTCGCTCAGGCATGTCGGCTTGAGCATCTTTCGATGCGATGTATCCCGTGATGTCCTCGAAGCCGCCTCGGGGCGGGTAGGCGGGATCGGGTTTCAAGTCCTTGAGAAGAACGAATTGCCCCTGCTGGAGGTTTCCTCGGAACTTGAATAGGCCCGCGGGGTAAATGCGCCGTTTGAAAACGGGCGGGGGAGTGCTGCGGGTTGCGATGGCAAGATCCAGCGCTTTCTCGACGGCTTCGCCGTAAGCCGCGAGGTGAGCGGGCGAGAGGTCGAGGCCATCCGCTACCTTGTCAAATCCGGCGATGCTGCCGTCGGGGGGAAGGAGCGATTTAATCTCCAGTCGTGGCAGTGCGAAGAGATCGGCGAGGGTGTTTTCGAACTCGCTTCGCGTCATGCGGCGCATACGGATGCGCCCGCCTTCCGCGATGCGTTGGGAGTCGATGCGGTTGAGTTGAGTTTGGAGTTCCCGGAGGATTCCGCGTGTCTCCTCTTGCGGGGGGCGTGGCTTTTTTTTCGGCGGCATTTCACCGCTGTCGATGCGGTCATGGATTTTCACCCAGAGGTCGAACGATTCTGCGTTTGCGGGGTTGAGGGAAAGGTTGGAGAGGTCGAGGCCGCCTTTTTTGGTGTCGGCGTCGTGGCAGTCGAGGCAGTGGCGGTCCAAGAAGGATTGGGGAATGGCAGCGCTCGAAAGGGATGCGATCAGCAGGCTGAGGAGCAGGAGGCAGAGTCGGGGGAGGGACATTGTTTTGGGGCGGGGGGGCGAGGGGATGGGGCAAATGGCTGCGAACTGAATCAGGCAATGGCGATGGGGAGGCTTGGGTTCGGAGTTGTTGGATGGGGTGGGTGAGCGTTCGCCGTACGTACCGAGTGGAACGATTCATTCCGACAAATCTTAGCGAGGTGAGCGGTCTTCATCGGTTGCCTCACCTTCCAGCCTTGAGGGAGGGGGAGTTGGTCAAAGGATGGTTCCTTTGAGGAAGGCCATGCAGGCGGCGAAATAGATGAGGAGACCGGTGACGTCGACGAGCGTGGCGACGAAGGGGGTCGAGGAGGTGGCGGGGTCGAGCCCGAGGCGACGCAAAACGAAGGGCAGCATGGAGCCGGACAGGGTGCCCCAGAGGACGACTCCGAGAATGGCCACGGAGACGGAGAGCGCGAGCGGAAGGTAGTGAGCGCCGTAGGCGTTGAAGTACTTTCCCGCGACGAGGATTCGAACAAAACCGACGACACTCAGAATGATTCCGAGCATGAGGCCTGAGGCGAGTTCACGGCGAAAGACGCGCCACCAGTCGCGAAGCTGAACTTCGCCGAGTGCGAGGGAGCGAATGACGAGTGTTGATGCTTGGGAACCTGAGTTGCCTCCACTGGAGATGATGAGGGGGATGAATAGCGAGAGGATGACCGCCTTTTCGAGCTCGTGTTCGAAGAAACTCATCGCGCCTGTCGTGAGCATTTCACCGAGGAAAAGGACCACGAGCCATCCGGCACGCTTCTTCACCAACTCGCTGAGCGGCACATCAATATAGGGCTCGTGCAGAGCTTCCATCCCGCCGATTTTTTGGACCTCTTCAGTCGCGATTTCTTCTTGAACGAAGAGCATGTCATCGATGGTGACGATGCCGAGCAGTCGGTCTTCCGAGTCGACAACGGGAAGCACTTGGCGCTCGTAGTTCTTGAAGATGTCGAGCGCACTTTGTTGGGAATCGGTCGCGCGGACAGCGATGAATCGGTTGTCGTGGATATCATCAACGAGGCGGTCGGGAGGGCTGAGCAACACCTCGCGAATGTGGATGTCGTCGATGAGGCGTCCTTTTTCGTCGCAGACGTAAAGAACGTTAAGGGTTTCTGAATCCTTGCCGTTCACACGGATGTGATCGAGGACTTGGGCAATGGTCCACTTTTCGCGGACCGAGATAAAATCGGGGGTGAGGAGACGGCCGACGCTTTCCTCAGGATATCCGAGAATCGTTCGCGCGATTTCGCGTTGGCTTGGGCTGAGGAGCGTCAGCATTTGCGTGACGGCAGCTGGCGGAAGTTCCTCGAGGAGAGCGGTTCGGTCGTCGACCGACATCTCGTTGAGGATGCGAGCGGCGTCCTCATTGCCCATGGCTTGCAGAACGCGTTGCTGTTCATCCGCTCCCAAGTGCTCGAATACTTCAATGGCCTGAGCCTGCGGGAGAAGGCGGAAGACAATGGCTTGGTCTTCTTCGGGGAGGTCGTTGATGCAATCGCTAACATCGGTCGGGTCCATCTCCACGAAGAACTCGCGCAACGCGGAGAAACTCCGAGATGCGATGAGTTCCTTGATTTCCGGACCCAGCAGATTGCCAATCATTACGAGGGACGGTTTACCCTTTTTTGCGACGCTTTGTCAGGGTCGAAGTCCGCGCGGGTTGCGAATTCTGCGGCGCCGGTTTCCTGCGCCGGGTGGTTTTTTCGATGGCGCGCGCGAACTGAAGAAACTCGGCTTGGGAGTCACGGATTTCGGCTGCTTTGGCGCGGGTGATTTTAGCGTACTCACCGGTGGGGAGGAGTTGCCACGCGCCGGAGTTATCGGCGATTTGCCGTTCGAGGAGCTCTTGAGTGATGTAGCGCCGGTGTTCCGAGTTTTCGATGGGGAACACGATTTCGACTCGGTTGTAGAGGTTCCGAGGCATGAGGTCGGCGCTTGCGACGTAGAGGTTTGATTTGCCGTTGTTGTGGAAGAGGTAGATGCGGCTGTGTTCGAGAAACCGGCCGATGATGGAGCGAACGCGGATGTTTTCGCTGAGTCCGGGCACGCCGGGACGTAGACAGCAGATGCCTCGAATGATGAGGTCGATTTGAACGCCGGCGTTGGATGCCTCGTAAAACGCTTCGATGAAGGCGGAATCCACGAGGCTGTTCATTTTTGCGATGATACGCGCTGGTTTGCCGGCTTTGGCGTTTGCGGTTTCGTTTTTAACCAACCGGAGGAGTTCCGTCGCCATGGTGTGTGGCGCGATCAACAGCTTTCGTGCGCCGCTGAAACGGCAGGGCGGCCCCGTGAGACGGTTGAACAGGTTTCCGACGTCTTCACCGAGTGCGGGGTCTGCGGTGAAGAGGGATAAGTCAGTGTAAATTTTCGCTGTGGAGGGGTTGTAGTTGCCGGTGGCGAGGTGGATGTAGCGGCGGATGCCATCGTCATCGCGTCGGATGACGAGAGTCATTTTCGCATGAACTTTGAGGTTCACGATTCCGTAGACGACATGGACCCCAGCAGATTCGAGGGAGCGGGCCCATCGGATGTTGTTGGCTTCATCGAAGCGGGCTTTGAGTTCAGTGATGGCGGTGACCTGTTTGCCATTTTCAACTGCGGCCATGAGGGCGCCTACGATGCGTTCATCCCCGCCCGTTCGGTAGAGTGTTTGTTTGATGGCGAGAACGTTGGGATCGACTGCGGCGGATTGGAGGAAGTCGACGACGCTGTCGTAACTTTCGTAAGGGTGATGGAGGAGAATGTCCTTTTTACGAATGAGTTGGAACGGATTGGCAGATTTAGGGAAAGCGGGTGAGCGAGGGGCGATGAAGGGTCGGTCCCGAAGTTCGGGCGAGTGGTCACCTTCGTAGATGGCCATGAGGCGCACAGGGTTGAGCGGGCCGTCGATCAGGTAGAGATCGTTTTCGGTGAGGTGATGTTGTTCGAGCAGGAAGGATTGGACTTCCCGAGGCGTGTCGTGATCGCATTCGAGCCGGACTGCAGCGCCTTTTCTGCGGTTGTGAAGCTCGATTTCGACGGCTTGCAGAAGATTTAATGCGTCCGTTTCGTCGATATAGAGCTCGCTGTTGCGAGTCACTCGAAAGTGCCAGTAGCCGATGATGCGGGTGCCCGGTAGGAGGTCGTGGAGATAGTGGCCGATGATTTGTCCGAGGAGCAGGTAGCAGCGTTCGGCTTCGTCTTCGTCCTCAATTGGGAGTCGGACCACGCGTGCGAGGTTTCTTGGGACAGGGACGACGGCGTGGAGTTGGCGGAGGGTGCCGTCTTTTTCGGACTCCAGTTTGACGATGAGGTTGAGGGATTTGTTGAGGAGCTGGGGGAAGGGGTGGGCTTGGTCGAGAGCGAGGGGGGTGAGGACGGGGCGGATTTCGGTTTGGTAGAACTCGGACAGCCACTCTGCGTGTTGCGGGGAGAGTTCGTCGGGGGACAGGAATCGGATGCTGTTGGATGCGAGGGCGGGGACGAGTTCTTCGCGCCAGAGGGCGAACTGGTCGCGCACCATTCTTTTTACGCGAAGGCGGAGGGCCCGAAAGGTTTCGGAGGCGGTGCGCCCGTCGCTGGAGCGTTCAACGATGTCGGATTCGACCTGTTGCTTAAGGCCGGCGACTCTGACTTCGAAGAACTCGTCGAGGTTTGAGCTGACGATGGTGAAGAACTTAACGCGTTCGAGCAGCGGGTTAGCGGGATCAGCGGCCTCGGCGAGGATGCGTTGATTGAACTCGAGCCAACTGAGTTCGCGGGAGAGGAAGCGAGGACCTTGGGGGACGGACATGGTGCGGGGGAGGTTAACAGTGCCCGGTGGGGAGGGTGTGAAAATCTTGTGACGAAGCGTCTCACAATCTCTGCGGCTTTGGTAGGGTTGAGGGATGGAAACAGACTTTTTTTCAATGGAACCCGCGACGGATCCTCTGGCGATTTACCGATTGCGTGACGGGCTTTATGGGGTGGATTTGTTGGCGGCTGCGGTGTCTCACTTTGACTTTTTTACATGGCTGGCGGAGCACCCGTCGACCCCTGGTGGGATTGCGGCGCATTTCGGGTTTAAGATTCGTCCGCTCGACGTGTTGCTCACGCTGACCTCGGCGTTGGGGTTAACGACTCAGGCGGGCGGGGTGGTTCATTTGACGTTGAGAGCGCGCGAGCATTTGGTGACGGGGTCGCCATGGTGTCTGAAGCCCTACTACGATGCGCTGCGGGACCGACCGCAGACGCGGGATTTTGCGGGTGTTTTGACGACGGGGCGTCCGGCGAACTGGGCGAGCAGTGATCCTCAGGCGTGGGCGAAGGCGATGGAGGATCCGGTTTTTGCGGAGCGTTTTACGGCGGCGATGGATTGTCGTGGGATGCTGTTGGGGCCGGCGTTGGCGAAAGTGGCGGGTTTGTCGGGGACGGAGCGGTTGTTGGACTTGGCGGGGGGGAGTGGGGTGTACGCTTGCGCGTTGGCGGCCTTTTATCCGGGGCTGCGGTGTTCGGTGCTGGAGCGTGCGCCGGTGGATCGAATTGCTGCGGAGTCGATTGCGAAGCGTGGGTATGCGGAGCGGGTTGGGGTGGTGACGGGTGATTTGTTTGCGGAGCGGTTACCGGAGGGATACGACGCCTATTTAGTTTCGAATGTGTTGCACGATTGGGATGAGGCAGATGTTCGGGAGATTTTGTTTAAGGTCGGGCGAGCGATGAGATCCGGAGGCCGTCTTTTGTTGCATGACGCGCATTTGAACGATGCGAAGACGGGGCCTCTTCCGGTTGCGCAGTATTCGGCGCTGTTGGCCCATTCGACGGAGGGTCGTTGTTATTCGACCATGGAGATGCGGACGTGGATGGATGATGCGGGATTTGACTGGGTCGGTCATCACCCCACGGCGGTGGATCGGAGCGTGATTCTCGGCGAGCGGCGTTGATTGCCGCGGTGGCTGTGGGGCGGGCGGGCTAAAACCGCGATTTGAGCCACGAGTAGGGGAACTGGTCTCCCGGACAGTCGGTGGGCCAGCGCGGGGGATTGATTTCGCGGTGGGGTTTGACGACGACCTCTTTTCCCTCGGACTTCCCGACGCGGTTTCTCAGAAAGCGGATGAGCTCTTCCAGGGATTCGAGCTGTTTTGGGGTCGGTTTGTGGTGGTTGTAATCGCCGACAAGGCAGATACCGATCCCGACGTTGTTGAGGTAGTCACTGTGGACATGCCCTCCCGCTTGCTGAATTTTCCACCGATTGCCGATTTCGATTTGTCCGTCGCCGGTGGATGTTCCGTTCCCGATGACGAAATGGTAGGCGAGGCCGTTTTGCATTTTTCTCACGCGGCGGTGGTAATCTTCGAAGGCTTTTGCGTTTCCCTGCCGAGTGCCGCTGTTGTGAACGACGATGTACTTCCAGCGTCCTTTGGTGATGGCTGGTCGGCTGATTTGGTCGCGGAGGGCTGGCGTGATGTATTTGCCTTTAGGCTTCGCCCCGAAGAGCGAGAAAAACCCTTTTTTTTCAGGCTCGGGCGGGGCGACGAGTTCATTGGACTTTTCGATGACCACAGGTGGTGGCAGGGGCGCGGCAACGGTGACAGTCGGCAGCGGGCTGGGAGCGGGAGTCTCGGGGGGCCTTTTTGTTATGGAGGGCTGTTTTGGGACGGGCGGAGGGGAGGGTTTCGAGACCGGACTGGCTTTCGGCACTGGCTTTGGGCCCGTTTTTTTGGCGGATGACGGCTGCGCGGGCCGCTTTGGAGGCGGTGCGTTTTTTTTTGAAGTGGGAATCGGTGGCTTCTTGGTTGGAGAAGCCTTCTGGGAGCTTGGGCTGGAGCTTTTTTGAGCGCTCAGGAAGGCTCTCTTCTTTGCGGCATCTGAGTCTGCCGCGCTGACGGACAGACGTGAGAGGGTGACGCTGCCGAGTGCGAGGAGCGGAAGGATGGATACAAAAAACCGGGGAAGCACGCGGCAGAGTCCAGCAGGACGAGTTCCCTCTGACGAGTTAGGTTTTTCATGGGGATGACGGTCTGGCACGCGAGCGGCTTGGGGAGCGGAATGAGGGTTTTTCCCTTAATCCTCAGTCTAGCGGAGGAAGTTGGGGCATTTTTCACGAAATAACATGGCGAATCATTTTTCTGAGAAGCCGAGAGTCTTGGTTGTGGATGACGAAGAAACCATTCGCCATGTTTTACGCGATATCCTGTTTGGACTGGGATGCGAGGTGGTGACGGCTGCGGGAGGTGAGGATGCCCTTCGCCTCTTTGGCGAGCACCGGTTTTCTCTGACGTTAACCGATCGTCAGATGCCAGGGATGGGAGGAGAGGAACTCGCGGAACGCATTCGGCAGACGCACCCAGAGCATCCCGTCATTATGGTTTCCGGCATGAGCGGTCCCGTGAAGGGAGCGCCTACGGTGGCCTACCTTCCGAAACCTTTCTCACGGGCGTCGGTCACTGCGGCCGTGCAGTCTGCTCTGCTTTCGGCCCTGCTTTCGGCCCTGCCTGAAGCCGCGATCCGAGGGTAGGAACGCAGCGGGTGTGATTTGCGCCAAGCTGACGCGCTAGCTCACGTAAACTTCGGCACCGCTCTCGCGAAACTCACTGCTTTTTTGGCGCATGCCCGCCTCAATGGCTGCCTGATCGGTCAAGCCGTTTTCCTCTGCGAACTTCCGGACGTCTTCCGTGATCTTCATTGAGCAGAAGTGAGGGCCGCACATGGAGCAGAAGTGGGCATTTTTCGCCCCTTCTTGCGGTAGGGTTTCATCGTGAAACTCCCGCGCGGTGACTGGATCCAGGCCAAGGTTGAACTGGTCAGCCCAGCGAAACTCGAATCGGGCTTTGCTCAGTGCATTGTCCCGGAACTGCGCTCCGGGGTGCCCTTTCGCAAGGTCTGCCGCGTGGGCTGCGATTTTGTACGCGATGACGCCGTCTTTCACGTCCTTTCGGTTCGGCAAACCAAGGTGCTCCTTTGGAGTGACGTAACAGAGCATGGCGCACCCGTACCAACCAATCATTGCGGCACCGATACCGCTTGTGATGTGGTCATATCCGGGCGCAATGTCCGTCGTAAGCGGGCCCAGCGTGTAAAAGGGGGCTTCGTGGCACCACTCGAGCTGCTTTTCCATGTTTTCGTGAATGAGGTGCATCGGCACGTGCCCCGGCCCTTCATTCATGACCTGCACCCCTTTGTCCCAAGCCCGACGCGTCAGTTCCCCTTGGACTTGGAGTTCGCCGAACTGTGCTTCGTCGTTTGCGTCGGCATTTGAGCCGGGACGTAATCCATCCCCGATGGAGAAGCTGACGTCGTAGGCCGCCATGATGTCACAGATGTCGTCCCAGTGGGTGTAGAGGAAGTTTTCTTTGTGATGGGCGAGGCACCATTTTGCCATGATGGATCCTCCCCGACTGACGATTCCGGTCATTCGTTTGGCAGTCAGAGGAATGAACCTGAGGAGGACGCCCGCGTGGATGGTGAAGTAATCGACGCCTTGTTCGGCTTGCTCGATAAGGGTGTCCCGAAAGATTTCCCATGTGAGGTCTTCGGCTCGGCCGTTGACCTTCTCGAGGGCCTGGTAAATGGGCACTGTGCCAATGGGGACCGGCGAGTTCCGAAGAATCCATTCGCGGGTGGTGTGAATGTTTTTACCGGTGGAGAGATCCATCACCGTGTCCGCGCCCCATTTCGTGGCCCAACGCATTTTTTCCACTTCTTCTTCGATGCTCGAGGCGACGGCGCTGTTGCCGATGTTGGCATTAATTTTAACGAGGAAGTTTCGGCCAATGATCATTGGCTCGAGTTCGGGGTGATTGATATTTGCGGGAATGATGGCGCGTCCTGCCGCGACTTCTTCGCGCACGAACTCAGGCGTGATGACCTTGGGGATGCGTTGAGGAAACCGCTTGAAGACGCCCGGGGCATCGTTGCATGAGGCTGCGCCAGGGTGCTGGTGGGCGAGGGTGTTACGGGGGGCATTTGGCGAGATTTGCCCTCGGAGTCGCTCGAGGCCTTGGTTTTCGCGGATGGCGATGAACTCCATTTCCGGGGTGATGATGCCCTGACGGGCATACCAGAGCTGCGTGACGGGGTGGCCTTTTGCCGCGCGGCGCGGGTTTCGAGCGGAGGTGGTGGGTCCGGCGCCGCTGAGGGATGCGCCGTTTTTGACTGACAACCGCTCGGCGGCGGCCTTTGCGTGGGTTTCAGAAAGGTATCCGTTGTCTTTTGGGGTGATTTCTCGTCCGGCGTAGGTTTCTGAGTCTGCGCGCGCCTCAATCCAGTTGGCGCGGAGGGCAGGAAGTCCCGTTTCGACTGATCCATTGAAGGACGGATCTCCCCATGGTCCGCTGGTGTCATACACGCTCAGCGGAGGGTTTTCCTCGGTGCCGCCGTTGGGAAGTTTTGTGGGTGACTGAGAAATCTCCCGCATGGGAACGCGAACGTCTGGGTGGATGCTTCCGTTCACATAAATCCGGCGGGAGTTGGGGAGTTCGTTTTCGGGAAGCGCGAGATTCGGGGCGTTCATGGAGATTAATCGTTTGGGCGACGGGCGTTTCACGCTGGACGAGTTTTGTCCCAGCCCGAACTCCCTGCACCGGCATTACCCGGACCAGGTTCGAAGGGTCGTCCACTCACTGGACCTCTCAGCGCGAAGCTCCCCCGTCGGGAGGGAGGTTAGGTTTTCGGGAGGGTGCGTCAACGGGCGTGTGTCATTTTTGCGCGGACGCGGAACGGGATTGAAGCGGCGTGGGATTCGCGGCACGTTCCGCACGCATGAAGGCGTTGTTCCTGACGAACGAGTTTCCGCCCACGATTTACGGTGGGGCAGGGGTGCATGTGGATTATCTAACTCGGGAGTTGTCCCAGTTGATGCAGGTGGAGGTGCGGTGCTTTGGAAAAGAGTTGCGCGAGGCACGCGTTCGGGATGAGCGGTTGGAAGCGACGGGTTTTGGGGTGGATCAGTCGGGCTACGGGGCGCCCGCGCACTTGCGGGGAGTTTTTGGTGCTTTGCAGCGATGCTTGGATTGGAACTCGGCGGGGATTGATGCGGACGTGGTTCATCTCCACACGTGGTACACCCATCTTGGTGGCATTTTGGCTAAGTTGAACTACGGGAAACCGCTGGTTTTAACGGTGCACTCGCTTGAGCCGTTGCGTCCGTGGAAGCGGGAGCAGATTGGCGGCGGGTACGACTTTTCGTGTTGGGTGGAGCGGACTGCGATCGAAATGGCGGATGCGGTGGTTGCGGTGTCGAGCGAGACACGAGACGACATTTTGCGGTTGTTTCAAGTGGATCCGAGCCGAGTGAAAGTGATTTACAATGGCATTGACCCCAGTGAGTACCGCCGAGTGGAAAGCCGCGGTGCTCTGAGAAAGTTTGGGGTGGATGAGTCCCGTCCGTACGTTTTGTTTGTGGGGCGTGTGACCCGACAGAAGGGAATCGTGCATTTGGCGAGGGCGATTCGACATATGAGCCGCGATTTTCAGGTCGTGCTGTGTGCGGGGGCTCCTGACACTCCGGAGATTGCTGCCGAAATGAGGGCTGCTGTTGAGGAAGCGCAGTCAGTGCATGGCGGCGTTTTGTGGCTTCAGGAAATGGTGAGCAGACCAGAGGCGATAGAGCTTTACTCGCATGCCTCGGTGTTCTGTTGCCCCTCGGTTTACGAGCCATTTGGAATTATCAACTTGGAGGCAATGGCGTGTGAGACGCCAGTGGTTGCGAGTGCGGTCGGGGGGATCAAAGAAGTCGTGGTGGAGGGAGAAACAGGTTTTTTAGTTCCAGTGGAAATAGATGCTGCGCGTCAGTTTGAGCCGGTGGATCCAGAGGGTTTTGCGCGTGGTTTGGCGGACCGAGTGAATCGCTTGATGGGGGACGAACCGCTTCGGATTCGTATGGCGGCGGCGGGTCGGGCTCGGGTGGAAGAGCGCTTCACTTGGAAGCGGATTGCGGAACAGACGCGAGATCTTTATCGGAGTTTGTTGAGCTGAGCGGAGGGTTTGCTGGGGTGAAGCGTGTCTGCGTTGGTTTGCGTTTGTAAAAACGGGGTGTCGACTTAGGTTTCTCCGACCGCCGCCATGTACACAACGAGCCCTTCTGACGCTGAAATCGAGCTGAGTCCGCCACAGATTTTTTCGGGGTTAGCGCATCCGGTTCTGGCGCAGCGGATTTGCGAAAAAGTTGAGCACGGTGACTCGACGGGGGTGCCGCTCGGAAAGGCTTCTGTGAAGCGGTTTCCGGACGGCGAGACGTCCGTTCAGATCGAGGAAAACATCCGTGGACGAGATATTTACATTATTCAGCCGACCTGTAAGCCGGCCAATGAGCACTTGATGGAGTTGCTCATCATGGTGGACGCTGCGCGGCGGGCCAGTGCGGGGCGGATTACCGCCGTGATTCCGTATTTTGGGTATGCGCGTCAGGACCGTAAGGACAAATCGCGGGTACCCATCACGGCGAAGTTGGTGGCCAATATGCTGACGGCGGCTGGGGTGAACCGGGTTTTGACGATTGATCTGCATGCGCAGCAGATTTCTGGTTTTTTTGATATCCCGGTTGATAACCTATTTGGGTCGAAGTTGATGATTGAGGAGTTGCTTCGGCGCGGGGTGGAAGACGTGGTGGTGGTTTCTCCCGACGTGGGCGGAGTGAAGATGGTGTACGCGTATGCTCAGGCGCTCAATGCGGGGCTTGCGATTGTGGCGAAGCGGCGACGGAGTGCGACGGAGACGGAGGCAGTGACGTTGATTGGGGAGGTGGAAGGGAAGCATGTGGTGCTGGTGGATGACATGTGTGGGACGGGAGGCACGCTTGCGGGGGCGACGCGATTGCTTTGGGAGCGTGGCGCGAAGAGCGTGATTGCGAGCGTGTCGCATGGCGTATTTTCAGCGGAATCGCTCAAGCGGCTTGCGGATGCGGGTCTGCAAGAGTTGATCTGCACGAACAGCGTGCCCTTGATTGAATCGCCCTCGTTGAAGGTGACGCAGATTTGTGTTTCGGAGCTGATAGCGCGGGCGATTTCGTGGATTCACAAAGGCAAGTCATTGGGGCCGTTGTTTGAGATTGATGGCCGGTTCAACGTTTTTTACGGCCACGAGAGGTAGGCGTTTCTTGGCTTGAGCGTCGGGCGGTTTTTCTCGCCTCGTTCCGTTTTTATCTCGCTAATCGACTCAAAAAGAGTTTCAAAATCAGGACTATTTTCTTTTTCTATGGCAAAACAAATCCAACTCCAGGCATCGACTCGCAGTGGCGCGGGTCGTTCGGTTTCCAAGCAACTGCGCCGTGACGGTCGTCTTCCGGCAGTGATTTACGGAGCGAAGCAGGCCGCCCTGAACCTCTCGTTGAGCCAGCGCGAAGTGAAGGACGTTCTCTCGAAGGCGACCGGCGAACAGGTTTTGGTGGAGTTGACGATTGACGACGCAGGCTCGAAGTCCTCGAGTTTGGCCTTGATTCAACAGGTTCAGCATCACCCGCTGAGCCCGGACATTGTTCACATGGATTTCCATGCGATTTCTGCGGACGAAGTGATTCACGCGCAGGTTTCGGTGGAGACGACTGGTGAACCGGTTGGGGTGAAGACGTTTGGTGGTTTGCTGGAAATCCAGTTGCACAGCGTGGAAGTGGAGTGTCTTCCGAAGGATTTGCCTGACATGATCACGATTGATGTGTCGGCTTTGAATGTCAGCGATGCGGTTCACGTTCGCGATTTGGTTTTGCCGGCAGGCGTGAAGGCTCGTTTGGACGGGGATGTGACTATCCTCCGTGTGTCCTCGCCGACGGGGGATGTGAAAGCTTCTGAAGACGCCCCAACGCAGCCTGAGGTGTTGCGCGAGAAGAAGGCGGACGCCGAGAAGAAGTAGTCGCAATGGGCGACCTACCGTTTTGGCGGGTCAACGTTGCTTGAAAAATGCCGGAGGGATGAGTCCCTCCGGTTTTTTGTTTTCTGAATCCGAGAGATGATGAATCCGAGAGAGTTACGCTTGGTGGTGGGTTTGGGGAATCCCGGCAAGGAATACGCGGGGACGCGGCACAATATTGGGTTTGAGATTGTGGATGAGTTGGTGCGTCGTGAGGGCGGCAGTTGGGAGGAGGATCGCAAGTGGCGCGCTCAGAAGTTTCGGGGTGCAGGCGTACTTTTTTTGAAGCCGCTGACTTACATGAACTTGAGCGGTGAGGCCGTTCGCAAAGCGGCGGATTTCTTCAAGATTTCGCCGCAGCAGGTTTTGGTGGTGTATGACGAGATGAGTTTGCCACTCGGACGGTTGCGGTTGCGCGAATCTGGTTCGGCCGCTGGGCATAACGGAATTCGCTCTGTCATGGAGCACTTCGGGACGGATTCGGTTCCACGGCTCAGGGTTGGGATTGGATCCTCTGGGCCTGGGGGCGCTGTGGGGCATGTTTTGGGTCGGTTTTCGCCGGCCGAGAGAGAGCTTGTGTCAGCGGTGGTTGTGGAATCGGTGAAGGCCGTCCATTCGGTTTGGGAAGATGGCCTCCAGGTGGCGATGAATCGTTTTAACGGGACCAAGTTGGACGTTGAGTAGGGATTTTCTGGGAGTTCGCGTGAGGGATTGCCCGTTGGGGCAGTGGGCAAATGGATTTGATTTGGAGTTCCTTTGGGTATGTTCCGGTGTTCATGAACCCTCTTGCGCGTCTTTTTGTTTATTTCCTGCTGATTTCTCCGTTGTGGGGTGCCGGCAAGTCGTTGCCTCGAAGTACGCCTGAGGCGGAGGGGGTGCGCTCGGATGCGATTCGCGAGTTTGTGGAGGCGGCGAATGAGCGGATTCACACGCTGCACAGTTTCATGTTGGTTCGGCACGGGAAGGTGATTGCTGAGGCGTGGTGGAAGCCGGAGTCGGCGGAGACGCCGCATGTATTGTGGTCCTTGAGCAAAAGTTTTGCGTCCACGGCGGTTGGGTTTGCGGTGACGGAGGGCAAGCTGAGCCTCGATGACGAGGTGGTGAAGTTTTTTCCCGAGTCGGTTCCGGCGGGGGCCTCGGAGCATTTACGATCGATGCGCGTTCGGCATTTGCTGTCGATGAGCGGTGGTCACGACACGGAGCCAAAGTTTGACATTCAGAAGGGGCCTTCGGTCCGAGGATTCTTTGAGCATCCGGTGGTGCATGCGCCGGGCACGTGTTTTCGGTACAACACGCCGAGCACCTATATGTGTTCGGCGATTGTGACGAAGGTCACTGGGCAAACGGTTGTGGATTACCTGAAACCGCGATTGTTTGACCCGCTGGGCATTGATTCGCCGCGCTGGGACGCGAGTGAGGAGGGCTATAGCAAGGGAGGGTACGGTCTGTTTTTGCGAACCGAGGAGATCGCGAAGTTTGGTGAGTTGTTTTTGAGAGGCGGGAAGTGGGGGGATGTGCAACTGCTTCCGGAGAGCTGGGTGAGGGCGGCAACTTCCAAGCAGGTGGACAATGACCGAGCTCCCAGCGCGAAAAATCCGGAGTGGAGCCAGGGGTACGGATTTCAGTTTTGGCGTTGCCGTCACAATGCTTACCGAGGCGACGGTCGAGACGGTCAGATTTGCTTGGTGATGCCGGATCAGGACGCGGTGCTTGCGATAACCGCGCAGACCGGCCAGATGCAGGCGGAGTTGGATTTGGTTTGGGAAAAGCTGCTCCCGGCTTTTGAGAACACAGTGATTGCAGTGGATGAACCGGCTCAGGCACGACTTCGGTCGGCTCTGACAAAGCTCGAGGTTCCGTCCAAAAAGGCGACTAGCAGTCGGTAGTGCACTGCCCTCTTGTGATCCCGAGCACTGTGGATGTTGTGAGATGGGTGGGGGGAGATTTGGGTTTCTAGGCGACAGATGCGTTTATCTTCTCCATCAGTGCCAGGGAGCGGCGTTTCGAGGGTCTGTGCGGTGGGATTTTCTCTCTGGAAGCGGAGGTTTGTTCGTGAGTTTTTTGGGGACACATCGGTGGATTTTTTCTCTGGTTGTCCCGAAGGTTGTTCGCACAAGGACTTCGTGGTTTGGGGGACTGGGATGGACGAGCAGGTGACGGCATGGATTGAGGACGGGCGCTTGGGAGCGAATGCCCGAGTCATTCGTCTTGAGGACGGTTTTTTACGTTCGGCGGGCCTTGGTGCTGGTTTGGTACGTCCGCTGTCTTGGGTGGTGGATTCGGTGGGTATTTACTACGACGCCCGTCGCGAATCAGCACTGGAGCGCATGCTCCGGGAGGGTGTGTTTTCCGATGAACTCGTTTACCGCGCGCGGCGTCTGATTGATCGAATCATTGGGTTGGACCTTACGAAGTACAACGTGGGAACGGGCGAGTGGCGGCGTTCCGCGGCGGGGAAGGAGGTGGTTTTGGTGGTCGGCCAGGTGGAATCAGATGCTTCGTTGGCGTTTGGGTCGCCTACGGTTCGATCGAATCTTGAGTTGGTGCGGCGCGTCCGGGCCATGCGGCCGAGTGCTTGGGTGGTTTACAAGCCGCATCCGGATGTGGCGGCTGGGCTTCGACGGGCGGGACGAGGGGAGGAGTTGGTGTTTGAGGGATGCGATGAGGTCATCGGCGATGTGCCGATGGGGCGTTTATTGAGTTCTGTTGACGAGGTCCATGTGATGACGTCGCTGGCTGGTTTTGAGGGATTGCTTCGGGGGTGTCGGGTGGTTTGCCATGGGATTCCGTTTTACGCGGGGTGGGGGCTGACCCGCGACCTTGAGGAGACGCCGAGGCGTGGTGTGTCTCGCACTCTGGAGGAGTTGGTTGCGGCGACGCTGATTGTGTACCCGAGGTACGTCTCGCTACGCAGCGGGAGGTTGATTGAGGTTGAGGAGGCGGTGGAAGAGCTAGCGGTTTGGCGCAATCATGAACGGGAGGCTTCGCGTCTTTTATTGAATCGGTGGGTGCGAGGGTTCGTGCACCGGGTATTGGGTTTTTTCTATCGATTTGTCTGAGATCACCGGACGCTGAGGCGCTTTATTCTGGGCGGAACTCATCTCTTGGGTTGAGGTCTGTGTTCAGGCTGACGGGAGCAGTGGTGGGAAACGTTCCGGAGCGTGGGATGGCATACTCGGGGGTGGGGAGGATGGCATGGAAAAGTTGGGGGAGGTCGATTCCAGCACGTTGGAAATGGCTGAGGTGATGGCGGTGATGCGCGCGCAACCGTACTTCTAAAAAGTCCCATGCGATGGGGGACTCGGAGCCGAGCAGCATGTGCGGGAGTTCCAAGGTGTGGGAGAAGACAGCGAGGAAAGTCATGCGCACGCGGTTGCTTGGTAACCAAGTCACAAAAATGCCACCGGGTTTCAAACGCGCCTTCGCGATCTCAAAAAACTCTTTGGAGTAAAGGTTCCCGGCACCCGCGCTGGTCGGGCGAATCGCATCGGTTTCAATGAGATCGAAACGCTGCATGGTGTTTCGCAGGAAAAAACGGCCGTCTGTGGAAACGTGACGGATTCGGGGGTCGAGGAGAACGGATTCCAGAGCTGGATATTTGATGTGAGCACGAACTTGTTCAGAGAGGAGATCGCGGACGGCGGGAAGAATTTCGACACACGTCAGAGAGCGAGTTTCTTTTCGGCAACTTGCGGCAAAGAGGGTGTCAGCAGAGCCGAGACCGATGATAGCGATGTCTGTTGGATTTGGATGGATCAGGGCGGGAAGTGCGCCGAGCAGTGAGTGGACCCCTCCGTAGGGGAACCAGCTTTGTCCGATTCCGTTGGTGAGAAGCAGCGTGCGCGATTGAGCTTCGATGCGGTTGTCGCTGGTGATGGCTGCGATGCCGGTGGAGTCTTCGCGATGCTTAAAGTGGACGCTTGGCGTTCCGTGCAAGGAACGCCATAGCAGAGTGTTGGATGGAACGAGAAAGCAAAGAGCCAGCGTGGAGCTCGCGAGCAGAGGCAGCGTACTTCTGGGGAGCGTTGCGCCGCAAGCGGTGGCTGCAGCCAAGGCGGCGCAAGCGAGGTAACGAAACGTTCCTGCCGTTCCGGCGAATGGGATAAGAACAAAAGTGGTTGCCGGAGCCCCAACCATTGATCCGAGGAGATTTACGGCCTGAGCAATCCCGAGAGGACGAGCGAACCCGCGACTTGGGCCATTGAGGAGGGATTGCAGGCACGGGAAAAGGGCTCCTGTCAAACATGCGACGGGAAAGATGGACACGAGCGGCAGCCACACATGGAGCCAGCGAATGATCCATTGTGGATTCGGCCCACCCGCCGCCGTGACGGACGAGGGCGTCCATGGTTCGTAGCTAACCAAGTAGTCACGCAGGCTGACGCATAGCCCTGCGGGGTCGAGGAGGTACACGCCCGAGGCGAGAATGAGCATAGAGAGAAGCGGTGGCGCGGTGAGAAGCACAGGCGCCATCCATCTCGGAATCTGACGAGATTGAAAAAAGGCACCGGCGGAAGCGGCACCGGCAGCGAGTCCAGCCAGGTGAAATGCGAGTAAGGTTCCGAAGGTAAAAGAGTGGGCTTTGAGGCTGACGCCGAGAATTCTGAACCAGAGCATTTCGAGTCCGAGCCCGATAAACCCAGATGCGCCGGCGAGAACGAGGGGAGGAACTGGGATGGGTACATGGCGGTTTCCTTGCTCTTTCGGCAATGGGAGGAGATCGATGACCGCTTGGCTGCCTTGTGCGAACAGCGGGAGGGTGACCAGAGCTGAGGCTATGAGATTGATCGCAGCGAGAATGGTGGCGCTTCCGCTCACGCCTGCGGACGGGAGTAAGATCCAAGTGGTGAGGGCGGCACCGAAGGCAGAGCCGAGCGTATTGACCCCGACAAGGAGGCCCGACTCGGTTGCCACCGATGAATCTGCTTGGGTGGTTAGGCGGCCCATGAGGGGCAGCGTTGCTCCCATTAAAAACGAGCCGAGGGCAACCACGCTGAAGGCGAGTGCGCCCAAGACGGGCAGTGGAAGTGCCGTTTTGGAAACATGATGCAGAATGGTCGGACTATTCAGGCCGATCACCGCCGTCAGGAGCTCGATGAGGAGGAGGAACGAGAAGGTCCGTCGGGGAGGAAGATAATCGGCAACGCGGCCAGCGAACGCCGCCCCACCCGCTAAGCCGGCGAGAAAGGCGCAAACGGTCAGTGTGGCTGACGAGGATTGCGATCCCAGAATCAGCGATAGTAGTCGCTGCCAAAGAATCTGGTAACCGACGGCCGCTGTACCGCTGAGTAGAAAACCGACAAAGAGACAGGTTCGAGGGGAGGGGATGCCCATGCGCCGACCTTCTTCGCGCTGGGCATTCAACTCGTCAACGCATCGACTCGCTGGGAGTCGAGATGCAGGGAGTGCTCCTTAAGGGATTGGTCCGTCGTATTTTCAGGACTCCTCCCTCACCCTTCAATGTGGCCACAGTTTCCCCGCCCGACATCGACTCGCGAATGAATCGCATCAGCGCAGCGTGTTGACAGACCGTTGGAGCGCTTCTCGAGCTCAACTAAAGCGGGTTCTCGGCGATACCTTTGGCCCACGGCCTTCCGCATAGGTGGGCATCAAGTGTGGCGAGATTGAGATCATGCTTCTTTGCCAGAGCGACCAGATAGGCGTCGGTCATGTCGGAAAAGCTCGTGACCGGAGGCACCTTCGCTCCCGGCAGGTCATCGGCGATGAACTTTGCTTCCTTGCGTTTGGTGATGTCTTCCAGCGCCGCCATTGCATCAGCGAAGCTCGCCCGGTAGCCGGGACTCAAGCTCACCCGCAGGAAGCCGAGTTGCGTAATCGGGCAGGTGGCAAAGCTCGTCCGCGCTTCTAGCCACGCCCGCGCCTTCGCATGGTTTGCATGGGATTGCCACGCGCACGCGAGGAGGAAGTTCACATCGAGAAGGTGGCTCACGGGAAGTCGGCAAGGATGGCCTTCACGGCGTCGGTCGTCATCGGCGGGGCGTCATCGGGAGCCACCAGCACCTTGCGCCCGCCGCGCCCCTTTACAAGCCGCGCCTGCGCGGCCCTCATCGGCGCGATGACGAGCTTTTCCCCGTCGAGCGAGAAGGCAACCTTGTCGCCGGGCTGGAGGTGCAGCGCGTTGCGGTAGCGGCTGGGGATAACCAACTGGCCTTTCGTCGAGAGCGTCGCGGTTTCCATGGTCCACATCTTACCCGTCTTACCAAGCCGGGCAAAGACGGAATGCGCATCTTCTCGGTATCCTCTTTTATTCTGCTTTCACTCGTTCTCATGGCTTGCGCCACAGTGTCCTCATTTATGAGGCAACCGCACCTCGCTCGCCTTCTCGGATTTTCTTTTTGGTGTCCGATTCAATGAGGCAACACGTCTTCCCTCACCCTTCAATGTGGTCATGGTTTCCCCGCCCGACATCGACTCGCGAATGAATCGCATCAGCGCAGCGTGTTGACAGAGCGTTGGAGCGCGTCCAAATCCAGCGAATCTCCGGCTTTCGGATAGGGGTGCGGCAGGAGATACCAGTCTTCAGTGAACGCAGAGGAACCGCCGGGTGGGATTTCTTTTCGAGGGCCGTGCGGTTCCAGCTCACAGGCCGGAACGAACTCCGCCTTGGGGTACCAAAAGCAAAGGGTCAGTCCGGCAATCTCGGGGTAAGCCGCGTCAACCGGAGCAGCAAACCGTTTCACAAATGCCTGCCCGTGCGGCATCACGTACGCAAACCAGCCCGCGTGAGAATCGAACCCAAGTTTTGGCAGACGGGTCGGTCCGAGGATTTCGAGAAAATCGCCACGCATTCGAACATTTGGATCGGTCGGTTTCAGGATAATCGCGTGTTCTCCCGTTTGTTCATACATCACGAAGCCATTTGGAAACCGCCGTTTGGAAGGTGTTTGTGGGATAACTCCGATGCCGCCATGGACCGCAAACGTACGGCTCCAGTGCGCCCAATTTACGGGTCGATTCGAAATATTTCGGATGGTTTGCGTGCAGGACAGTTTGGTGGTCTCGGCATCCAGCGCGAAGTCCCGTACGAGTTGCACGCCGGTCGCCTCGTCCTTCACGCTGGTGAGCCGCGCCGAACGCGGGCCGGTGGCTTCAACCGTCCAAGGTCCGGTCCATAGATTCTCGTGCTTCGGGATTATGTACTCAGGACCAATGTCGAACCGACCAGCGCTTGCAGGTTTCTTCGGTCCGTCGGGCGTTCCGAAAGCCGCTTCTTTCGGATCGAGGTAAAGCGCGTTTTGTCCGAGGTGGGCGTATTCCAGCACCCGCCCACCCGCGTGATGACATAAGGTCGTAACGGTATGCCGGTTTCGGAGTTGAATACAACCGGGGTATCCCGGCAGGTCGACTCTGGCGACACCCTCAGGCAGTTCTGCTCCTCGGACGGAGGGTAGGATCGTGGCGGTGGCTAGGGTGATGAGGAAAGAGCGGCGGTCCATAGGGTTCGAGAAGCATCCGAAAGGCCGAACGGCGTTGGGGGGGAGGAAAAAATGCAGGGGGAGACAGCGACTAAGTCGCAGGGGGCGAGGCTCTGGTAGACTCAGGATGCCACCTTGATTGGTGCATAAACTGGACGAAGGCGGCGTCACTGGGCGCGAGCTCAAGCGAAGGGATGTCATCGATGGAGACCCAGCGAACTTCCGAGTGTTCCATCGCCTGAGGGACGCCGAAAATCGCCACGGGAACGAAGGCAATCAGGAAACATGATCCCGGATCACGATGCTCAAAAAGCGGGGAGCCGACGCGGGCGATGTCATGGATGCCGAGTTCCTCGCCAAGTTCCCGCCGGACGGTGTCCGCATCCGATTCCCCCGCCTCGCATTTGCCCCCAGGAAACTCCCAGAGGCCCCCATGCCGCTTATGCAGTGGCCTGCGCCCCAGCAAAATCGTCGGGCCCGCTTGGATGACACACGCAATTACTCTCTGAACGGGTTGAGTTTCGTTCTGCATCAGAAGGTTGAAGGGAAGCAACACGCTCGGGACGCGTCAGGAGTGAGATTAACGGGTCCGCAAGAGGGGGAGTCACTTTGGGCCGCATGGAGAAATTGGAAGAGGGCCAGCGTTTCTTCCCGACGGACTGGCGGAGTTCCCGATCGGAAGAAACTCACCACGGCTTCAATCAGGGGAATGTAGTCGTCCGTCGCACCAAACGCTGTCGAGGCGTCCGCGCGCTGGAAAACGGTTCCTTTCTCGCCGTGAATCGTGACGCCTGCGGGCATCGGTCCGGCTCGGAGGCCCAGCACGGTTCCGATGGTGCCATCGGCCCAGAGACCGGTTAGGACGTCGGCATGCTCGCCTTTGGTTCGGGTGACGGAGAGGCAACGTGGACCGAGTACGGTGAACAGGGCCTCGACCGGATGAATCCCGTACCAGAGCCAATCCGGGTGGGAGGGTTCCACGTGACAAGGGCCAATCGAAAGCACGTGCAGACGGCGGCCGACATCCGACGCAAGGAGTTGAAGGAGAGAGGGACGGAACCGGTACAGCGACGAGGAGAATACCGGCACGCGCGCCGCGTCTGCTGCGTCGAACATGGCCACGGCATCCTCAAGGGAAGCTGCGAAGGGTTTGTCCACAAAGACGGGTTTGCCGTAGGGGAGGAGGGATTCAAACTGTTGCCGGTGCTTACGTCCGTCGATGGAGTGAATGATGAAGGCGTCGACCTTTTCCGCCATGGAGGAAAGGGTTTCGTGGAGTCGGACACCGTGGATGGAGGCGAGTTCGTGGGCGAAGCGTTCGTGGCGCGAGGCGCTGCTGGGGATGTCGGGAGAGAAGCTGGGAAGTGCATCCGTGATGCGCGCTCTCGCGAGCACAGGGTGATTTGCGGGGGTATGCGTGTTGAGCGCGCCCGCGAACGCAGTGACGTGGGAGGTGTCCGTTCCGAGGATGCCGATGCGCAGCGGACAGGGATGGGTCATTCGGAAGGGATTTATTTCGCGTGGTTAAGCTCTTTGGACATCTCGAGGAGAGCATCCATCAGTTTGACGGAAGCTTGGGGTTCGACGGAGTTGGTTCCTGGCCATGTTTCGTAACCTCCGAGCGCAAAGTGGCGTGGGGTGGGCATGTAGCCGTAGTAGCCGTGGGCGAGCTCAATCATAAACGAGTGGCGGAATCCGGAGCGGTTCCTGAACTCAATGCCAGTCTCGGCGAAGGTCTCGCAGGGAGAGGTGCCTATGCAAATGTCGCCGATGCGGAAGGCTTGCGCGGGGAACTTGGTTTGAGGACTTGCTTGGGCGAGGCGCTTTACGCGGCCCGCATAAACAGTGGGGATGTCGGGCTTGGCATCGGGCTTCGCCTTCGCCTCGGTTTCATCTGCCCATTTGAGGAGATCCGCATCCACAGTTCGCCATGCGACGGGGAGTTCGCGGTAACGGGCAGCGAGGGGGGCGGAGGGGCTCCATTGCGCGGACTGGAGCGCGGCGTGAACCTTTGAGGCGACGTCATTAGCGACGTATCGCATTTGTTCGTAGGGCTTTTTACCGGCGCGGGGAGTGCGGAAGTTGACGTTGTTGATGTCGCCGCTGGTGCCATTGGCCATGAGAGCGACGAAAGGCCGGTCTGGGTTGCCTTCGCCCTGAAGCCGTTTGAGTTCCTCGCAGTACATGCCGAAATAATCGGCGGAAATGTCTCCGTTTGGGACTCCTCCGACATAGTGGAGGGAGTAGGCCGAAAGCACGGAAATCAGCGGGCCAGAGGGCTCTCGAAGGGCAATGAATGAAAGCGTGGGGTCGATGGGGCCAGCGGGTTCCGTGAGATTTGAGCTCCCGGCTGGCGGGTTCATTTTTACTTTGTCCGTCAGCTTGCCGAATGGCGTCACAGGAACGGTTCCCTCGGACATGAACCAGCGTCGGTTGAAGACGTGCTCCGGGATGTTGATTTGGCCGAATGCGAGTTCGGCGGGACGTAGCGCGTGGATGGCTCGACGCACCCCGTCGGCGATGCGACGCGCGATGAACTGCTGGTACGGCGTGAGTTCGACGTCCGAATGGAAGCCGCGCGGTATTTGACCGAGCGCATTCACCGCTGAATGCGTGTGCGTGCCAGAGATGAGGACGTTTTCCGCGGGGATACCGGTTTCGTCGGTGATTCGTTTTCGGGCTTCCACGGAAACGGTTCGGTGCAGACCAAGCAAATCGCAAACGACGAAGGCGAGGCGCGTGTTTCCGTCATCCAGAACGAGGCAGCGCGCGTGGAGCTCGTCGTGAACGTTCGTGGCAGGAAACGGGACGAAGCCGCCCACGACGTCGCCGCCGAGGTCGGGTGTGATGTTGCTCGTGGCGGCGCCTGCCCGCAGCGCGGACTGGGTGGTAGGGGCCGCAACGAGAGAGACAGCGGAGAGCAGAGTGAGGAGGATGAATCGCATCACAGCGGAGGGATGGGGCTAGTGTGAGGAAGCTTTCTCGAGCAGTGCTTTGGCTTCGGTGACGGTGGGTTTGCGCGTGCCAACGGGGATTCCCACGTCGTCTTTGCACGGACGGAACGGAGCATCGGACGTGGTGATGAAGAGCGGGTTGTGGTAGGCAAGCGGCTTCATGCTGGCTTGGGTGCTCGTTCCGTAGCCGGTCTTGAGGGTGTGATTCTCACCCGTCACAACCACGATAAGGTGGGCATCCGCTTTCAACTCCACTTTCAACGTTTTGATGAACTTCGTGACATCATCACGGAAATCCTCCGGATGAGACTTCCGCGTGAAGTTGTGCTGGGGGGAAGGTTGACCGTTGATCAACAGCTGAACCCGGTCGATGTCGATCCAGTCGGTGCATTGGACGTGCACGTTTAGCAGCACGGTTCCGTCCTTTGCGCGAAAGGTGTCGCCAGGACCGTTCCCCTGAGGGGTTGAGACCTGAAGGAAGGGGCCGTTGGTGAGGTAGGATTTGCCCGCCTTCGCGTGACGAACGTTTTCTTTCCAGTCGATGGATGCGGGTTCGTCCGAGGAGGACGGCATGTACATGCGCCACCCTCCGACACCGTTCCCGTAAACGGAGTGAGCGTCGCAAACAGCGACAGCATTGGTGCGCCGTCCTTGATTGAGCATCTGAAGCCAGAGGTGGGGACGACTCCAAGTCACGCTCTCGGCACCTGAGGCCGAGCGGGTGATGGAGAACGGTTTTCCGCTGAGGATGTTGGAGGGACTGAAGTTTTCCGTCTCGTACCCGTCGATCATCTGCACCAAGCCCGCGAAGCCGCCCTCATGGTCGCCGGTGCCGCGGTCCTCGAAGAAGTTTGAGAACACGTCCGGGTGGTTGATTTGTACCCAGCGGGAGGGCTCGATTTTTTGCCATTCGCGAAGGGTGTGCGCGGTGATGCGCGGGTCCGCATTCCAAACGGGCGCCCCGTTGTCTTGAGTGAAGGGGACGGGTTCGAAGGGGAATGAGTTAAAGTGCGCCTTGGTTCCGGTGAGCTCCATTCCGGGAACCGTTTGAAGGAAGGGGGCTAGCCCAAGCCGCTCGATTTCCGGACGCCAGTCAAACAGGCGGTTGTGTTCGGTTGTGGGCGCAAACTCGATGTGTTCGGCAGCGAGGTTGATGAGTCGGTCTGCGGTGCCGCAGACATTGTCGCCGCTTGGGGTTGAGTGGTTGTGGTAGTCGGCGCTTACCCATCCTTTGGTGTCAACGAGACGCTTGAGCACGCCCTTGATGGGAAGCGGTTTTCCGGCAACAACTTCGACTTCTTGAGCCAGGTGGCTGTATTCGATGCCGCGCGTGATGATGACGCGGTAGCGACCGGCCGGCAGGGGAACCTCGAATCGTCCATTTTCGTTGTGGTACTGGTCGCGGCAACCGTGCGCGCGCTGGTCAGGCCCAAGGTTCACGGGCTCCGTTCCTTCGAGTGCAAGGAACTGCGCTTTGCAGGGGATGGACACGCCCTTTTCGTCCGTGATTTCAAACTGGATCCGTCCTTCGGGGCCGAGTTGGAAGTCGGCGTTGGTGTTAGCGGCGTTCTTGGCTTCGACGTCACGCTCGACGTCGCCACGGCCCTGGGTGTTTGCCGTCACGCGGTATTTCCCGGCTTTGACCGTGACATGGAAACGTCCGTCTTTGTCGGTGTAGGCGATACCGGCGAGGCGCCCGTTGCTATCCGGATGGTTGGACGGCCCGGCAGGCTTTCCGGATGCGGGTGGGGGATTGACGGGGGCGACTTGGAACAGGGGGCGGAGGAAGAGTGCGGCACCTGCGATTGGGGTTCCATCGGCGTCGCGGACGGTGCCGGAGAGGCGCGCGGTTTCACCGCGTTGAGCGAGGACTTGGCTGACCGCGTCGGCGGGTGATTTTCCGACGGCGAGGAAGCGCGAGTAGGAGACGGCTTCTCCGGGCATGAGTTCCCCCGCTGGACGCCGCAGAGCGTTCGTTGGATCGGAGAGGGCACCGGCGGCATAACCGCACCCATCGGCGGGATCGACCGCATTTGCCCAGAGGATGCCGTCGGGGGCCACTCCGGTTTTGATGAAGTTCGTCCATCGGTCTTGGAAGGTTGTTTTGACCGGTTGCTGGGATTCGTTGGTGAGCGTGGTTGTGATTTCCACGCCCTGCCATCCGTCTTTCAAACGGTAGAGATGGGTTTTTGAGAGGCCTCCGCCCGCGCCGGCGGTGACGCGGGTTTCGATGAGCGCTTCGTCGGACTTACCGGGGAGGATTCGAACCCAGGAGACGGCGCCCTGTTGGGAGGAGGGGCAAAACACCGTGATTTGGTCATTGTTCTGCTCTTTGAGGGAGAGGTCGTACAGGCAACCGGGGGTAATGCCGTCCGGACCGTAGAACGTGGACATGTTTGCGCGGCGAAGGGGGAGGTTCGCGCTGATGACGGCCTCGATGCGGTCATTCCGGAGGAGGAAGTCCCCGATAATTCCGTCTGCCTCTTTGCCACGCGGGAGAAGCTGTTTGGTAGCGCTGGTGATTTCGATGGCTTCGGGTGCTGCGTGCATCCGAAGCTCACTCAGGCCGGCGAGGGCAATCAGAAGAGGCGTGAGTCTGGCGGGGGAAGGGATGGGCATGCGGGTATGAGAGAAAGACGCATGCCGCGCGGAAGGTGGCGGGCGCGTTGGTAGCGGGGAAAACGCTGTGAAGGGCATTCGTCCGAGCAAGCAGGCCCTGCCTTGGACGGGCGGGGTCTGAAAAGACGGGAGGGCGATCAAGTTTCTTTTCCCAACCTTCGCGCGATTGGACGGGCCGGTCCGCTCGGGAGACCGTTCTTAGAAGGATGACTCGCCGCCCGCTCGGGCTTCTGCGCGCGAGGGAGAGTTGATCCCCATCCGATTAGCCTAAAAACGGGATTGAGGTTGGCGCTGCAATCAGTGTAACCATCTGCGGATGGGGATCATGCAGGTGAAAACGGAGTCTTTTTTAACTCACCCAAAGGGTGAGCCTATTTCCGCCTCCTCGGAGCGATCTCCTCATTGGCAACGCCTTCCCCGGCGCCATCGGCGCATCGTCTCGGTGTGGCGTCCCCCTCATTCCTAGGCTCAGGAG
>JBIIXW010000205.1:0-3725 GCA_044347165.1 Chthoniobacteraceae bacterium | reverse complement strand
CTTTCGCCTTGGCAGCCTTGTCGCGGAAGAAGGCCGGCACACGGAGGGAGCGGCCATGCTCAAAAATGCCCTCTCCCTCAACCCGAAGCACAACCGGGCGCGGGTCCGCCTAGGCACCGTCCAAGTTGACCTGCTCGACTCCGCCGCAGCGGAACAGACTTTTCGCGAAGCCCTCCTCACCGACCCCGACAACTCAGCCACCCTGCGATACCTCGCATCCGCCCTGTCCAACCTCGGCCGCAACGACGAGGCCATTGCTGAACTACGCAAAGCACTCGTTATCAACCCAGAAGACCGCGTCACCTTCACACAATACCTCTCCCTCCTGAACTACGTACCCATGCCGTCCCGCGACGCGCGCTTCCAAGAAATCCGCAAATTCAACGCGCTTTTCCCTCCCGCAGAAAATCCGCCCCGCCGCTTCCGCGCTCCCAAAGACCGAATTCGAATCGGTTACGTTTCGGGAGATTTCCGGAACCACTCCGCCGCATTCTTCATTGAACCCCAGCTCGAATACGCCGACCGCCAACGCTTTCATCTCAGTTGCTATCACACTCGCTCAGACAAAGATGCGTTCACCCATCGAATGCTCGCTTACGCGGACTCTGCCCGGACGGTCACCCACCTCAGCGACCAACAACTTGCGGATCAAGTCCGTGCCGACGGAATCGATATCCTCATCGACTGTTCGACGCATACCGCTGGCAACCGCCTCGGCGTGTTTGCGTTAAAACCCGCGTATCGACAAATCACGATGATTGGTCAGATGCAAACCACCGGGCTGGACGCCATCGACTACCGAATCTCCGACCATCTTCTTTCGCCTCCTGACGCTGACCAGTTCAGCTCCGAACGCATCATCCGCCTTGAGCACGGCCCGATGACGTTCCGGCCGCCCGTCCCAGACGCCCCGCTGAAGAAATGCCCTTCCCAAAGGGGATTACCTTTCACCTTCGGATCCGCGAACGACCTCTTGAAAGCAGGCGATGCCGTGCTCGATGTCTGGGCTCGCATTCTCAGGGAGATACCTGACTCCCGCTTCGTTTACTTCGCTCAGCCTGGCAGCACCTTCAAACAGCGGATGGAACAGCGAGGTATCCCGCCACAACGCCTGACAGAACATCCTCGCAGCGCCCTCCCCGTGTACTTCGACCTCCTCGGAGACATCGA
This sequence comes from Chthoniobacteraceae bacterium, assembly GCA_044347165.1. Taxonomy (GTDB): domain Bacteria; phylum Verrucomicrobiota; class Verrucomicrobiia; order Chthoniobacterales; family Chthoniobacteraceae; genus JBEEPE01. Next base: position 2,555 of record JBIIXW010000205.1, on the reverse strand, counting down.
CCTCGCGCTCGACACGTTCCCCTACAACGGACTCACCGTGACACTCCTCTCCTGCTGGATGGGCCTCCCTTGCGTCACCATCGAAGGCGACGTCCCGCCAAGTCGCGCGGGGGCTGCGGTTCTCCGCCGCATCGGGGCCTCTGAGTTCATCACGCACTGCACGGAGGCCTACATCGCCAAAGCGCTTGAGCTTGCAATCAATCCCCAACCCCTCCACGAACACCGCCACACCTTGCGCGAAAAAGTCCGTGCCTCCTGGTGCCGCAACGAGCTCTTCATGCAAGAGTTCGAAGCCTTCCTCAGCACGCAAACTTGAATCTAGCGGAAGCCGTGGTCTCTACCCTTGGAGGTGGCTGCCCGCACTCAGAGCTCGGGAATGTTCCCCGTGCGACCATTCTCCTGATCGAGAGGTTCAATCCGAACCTTCAAGTCAGAGTATTCCCCTTCAAAACGGGTATTCAACGGAGCTCTGCAGATAAGCATGGCTGAGAAGCCCCCTCATTCACCAAGGACGCGGCGGACGGGGAGATACATTCGTCGAGCGCCAGCAATCGAATCCTGGCACTCAACCCATCATCCTCAGTGCCAACCAATTTCACTCCCCTGGAGCACGCCACACTTCGCGCCCTCCAACCCACGTCGATAGCACCCGCGTCTCGCGAATCTCGTCCGCCGGACAACTCAAAATGTCGCGGTCGATGACAATCAAATCAGCCAGTTTACCTCGCTCCAGACTGCCGGTTTCCTTCTCCATCTTGAGCACATGGGCGTTCCACGATGTGTACATTCGGATTGCCTCGGCCCGCGACAAGGCCTCCTCCGGATGGAGCGGTTCATCCATCCCGCGTGTGCGTCGAGTCACCGCCGTCGCCATCCCCAACCACGGATTGTAGGGATTGATTGATCTCAAGCTCCCAATCTTCTGCATGTGATCACTGCCTCCCCCAAACTTCACTCCCGCCTCCACTAACCGGTGCAACGGCTGAAACCGACTCATCCGCGCATCCCCAAACTGCCGCAGTAACGTTCTGCCATCCAAATAAAACCAAACCGGCTGAATATCTGCCACCACCCCAATCGCCGCCGCCTTCGCAATGCTCTCCGAGGCCATAAAGTTGCTGTGCGTCAAACACGGACGCGTCTCTGCGATGGGCAGTTCCTTCGCCAACTCCTCGTAAACCCCGAGCAACATCGCCACCGCGCCGTCCCCCACACTGTGCGCCGTGAACTGCAACCCACCCGCCGCCACCTTCCGAACCATCCGAACCAAATCCTCCCGAGGAATTTTTAGCGTCCCCCGGTATTCGGGGTCCGTGATTCCGTAAATCGCGCTCACCCCCCAAGGATCCTGCATCAGAGCGCTGCCCGTCAGCATGCCCCCATCAAGCCACACCTTCGTTCCGACAATTTTCAGCCACGCATCCCCCTTGCAGAGAGGATGCTGCAAAATATCATCAATCGCACGTTCCGTGGTGATCCACTGCCCACCTACCCCAAACGTGTGCGACAAACGCAATCGCACCGACAACTCCCCGGACTCCTTCAACTTCCGATAATGGGCAATCGCCGATGCACTCGAGCCGCGGTCCGCAATCGTTGTCAAACCCACCGAGTTGTAATCGCGAAACAACGCCTTCAACCCAGCGCGCGTATCCTCCGCCGAGAGCGGCTTCGACTTCGCCGCAGGCAGATTCACGGAAACCGACCGGAGCAATCCAGTTGGCTCTCCATTCGCATCCTTCTCCACCAAACCGGGGTGCCCCTCCTGTAACCGGTAGCCTCGGTCAATCCCTGCCAACCGCATGGCGAGCGAGTTCAGCATGCTATCCGGCCCCGTCGAAAATCGAACGGGGTGCCGAGGCGCCGCCCCATCCAACTCCGCTCGCGTCGGATACCTCTGCTCATCCAATCGCGTGATGAAAACCTGCGAAACCGAGATTAACGTTCCCTCCGGCAACGCCTCGGCCCGCGACCGGATATACGCCAATAGTTGCGCAATGTTGGTGATGTCAGGCACCGGATGATCGTGCTCGAAGGTGGCTGCCCCCACCGGATGCGCGTGGCTGTCCATCAACCCGGGCAAAACCATGCGGCCGCCGAGATCCACCACCTTCACCGCCTCCTGACCTCGAATCGCCTCCGCCACCTCGGTCTCTCCCACTGCAACCACTCGCTCACCACGAACCGCAATGCTCGAAACCTCCGAGAAGGCGGCGTCCACCGTCAGAATACGCCCATTCCGAAAGACGACTGTTTGTTCTGCAATCCCGCGAGGCAATAAGACCCCAGCGAAAAGTCCGGCGAACGCGCACATCAAGAATTGCCTCTTCATGAACCTCTTCCGAGCACACCCCGCACCATGAGGTTGATCCGGCTGATCCTGCACAGTCTGATGACCATGCGCGGTGGCACAAACTCGGTGGCATCATATCTGATTCCCCAAAGGAGAACGCCGTGAAGATTCCTCTCCCACTCATCGCTGCTCTCCTCCTCGGTGCAGCGCTTACCTCGTCCGCGGAACCCTCGGAAATGGACATCGCCTTTTTTGAAACGAG
>JBIIXW010000095.1:0-11934 GCA_044347165.1 Chthoniobacteraceae bacterium | reverse complement strand
CGCCTCCGCACCGACTCCTCCGCTCAATCCCAAAAGCCACAGGCACAACTGCACCAACGCGCATTTCTTAATCATAATCTCTCCATAAGCCAATGCCGCGCCGCCGCGTCCACACACGCCGCAGACACCTCCCAAACCCGAAATCTCCCAGAGCACAAACCCCCACCCACCACCCACGAAATCGCGGATTCTAACGCCCGCGGAACCTGCCCTGCTCTTTGAAAACCGACCCACTCAGAAACCAAACGCCGCGCCACTGATTTACCCCTTTCAACCCTCATCAACCGTTCCTGCTCCATGAACCGCCGATCCTTCCTCCACTCCACCTCATCCCTTGTCACCGGTTGCGCTCTCGCTCCGCTCACCCCACTCATCGGCGCCGTCACACCCGCCAAACCCAGCCTCGGATTCAGCCTGTACGGAATGAAAAACGTGCCCCTCAGCGAATCGCTTAAGCTATGCAGAGAAATCGGATACGACCACGTCGAAATCGCTCTCAACAAGGGGTATGTAACCGATCCTGACACCTTCAGTTCCGAGCAGCGAACCGCCCTCGCCACTGAGCTTGCTACCCTCAAACTCGGGATGCCCTGCCTCATGGTGAACCTCTCCCTCGCCGGCGAAAAAGCCGTCACGGAAGGGATTCCCCTCCTCGAAAAAGCAGCCGCCTTCGCACTGCACCTCAACCCAACCCAGCCGCCCGTCATCGAAACCGTTCTCGGTGGCAAACCCGCTGAATGGGACCAACTCAAAGACGGCATGATCGCAAACCTGCGCCGCTGGGCCGAAACCGCCGAAAAACACCGCGCCCTCATCGCCCTCAAAGCCCACGTCAACAGCGCCGTCAACACACCCGAACGACTCGCCCTCCTCCTCGAATCCGTTCCCTCGCCCTCCCTCGCAGCCGCCTACGACTTCAGCCACTTCCAACTCCAAGGAATCGAGATGGAATCCAGCATGCGCACCCTCCTGCCAAAGACCCGCTTCATCCACGTGAAAGACTCCGTGAAAGACGAAAAAGGGTTCCGCTTTGTCCTTCCCGGCGAAGGCAGCATCGACTACCTCGCGTTCTTCACCCTCCTCAAAAAGTTCAACTACACCGGACCCGTCTGCGTCGAAGTGAGCGGACAAGTCTTCAGCAAATCAGGGTACGACCCAAAAGCCGCCGCGATCAAAAGCTACCAAGCCCTCGCCACGCCCCTGCAACGCGTCTTTGCCTAAACCCGCTCGCGCTGAACCATTTCGATAACCCAAAGACGCAAAGCCGCTTCGCGTCCTAACGAAGCGCTCCATCACCCTCCGGCTCTGGCACGGTTTTACCTCCACCGCTGCCATGGCCCGATTTCTCGCTCTCCTCCTCGCCATCACTCTGATTGCCCCCACCGCAATCGGAAACCCACCACCGCCTAACATCGTTCTCATCTTCACCGACGATCAAGGGTACGCCGATGTCGGTTGCTTCGGCGCGAAAGGTTTCAAAACGCCCCACCTCGATCGCCTCGCCGCCGAAGGCCGCAAGTTCACCGACTTTCACGTCGCCCAAGCCGTCTGCTCCGCCTCCCGCGTCGCGCTCCTCACCGGTTGCTACCCAAACCGCGTCGGTTTCAGTGGCGCACTTGGACCTCGTTCAAAAATCGGACTCAACACCGCCGAAACCACCATCGCTTCCCTCCTCAAACAACGCGGCTACGCCACCGGAATGGCCGGAAAATGGCACCTCGGCGACCACCCAAAGTTTCTCCCCACCCAGCACGGCTTCGACGAGTACCTCGGCGTCCCCTACTCGAATGACATGTGGCCCTACCATCCTGAGGCCAAGCCCGGCGCGTACCCTCCCCTACCCCTGTACGAAAACGCGTCCATCACCAAAGAAGGCCTCACCGGCGAAGACCAAGCGCTTCTCACATCGAAATACGCCGACCGCGCCATCCGCTTCATCGAAAAGAACAAAGATCGCCCGTTCTTCTTCTACCTCGCCCCCAACATGCCCCACGTACCGCTCTTCGCGAGCGAATCGTTCAAAGGAAAGTCCGAAGCGGGCTTGTACGGCGACGTCATCATGGAAATAGACCACGCCGTCGGACGCATCCTCGACACTCTCGAGCGCAACCAACTGACAAAGAATACCCTCGTCATCTTCACCTCCGACAACGGCCCGTGGCTCTCCTACGGAAATCACAGCGGCTCCGCTTCTCCGCTCCGCGAGGGAAAAGGCACCAGCTTCGAAGGCGGCACTCGCGTCCCCTGCATCATGCGCTGGCCCGGACACATCCCCGCTGGAACCACCTGCACAGAACCCCTCATGACCATCGACATCCTACCCACCCTCGCCGCCATCACCGGCGCCACACTTCCGCCTCAACGCATCGACGGTGCAAACATTCTTCCCTTTCTGACAGGAGACCCCGCCGCAAAAAATCCGCACCCTGCCTACTTCACCTACTACAATCGAAACGACCTTCAGGCGGTGCGATCTGACCGATGGAAACTCGTCCTCCCACACCGCTCCCGCACCATGCAAGACCAACCAAAAGGCAGCGAAGGCAAACCCGGAAAGTACCGGATGCAGAACATCCCAAAAGCCCTCTACGACCTCACGGCTGACATCGCCGAAACCACCGACGTGTCCGCCGCTCACCCAGAAATCGTGGCACGCCTCGAAGCCCTCGCTGAGACCGCCCGCGCTGACCTCGGCGATGATCTGACAAACCGCGCCGCCACCGGAACACGTCCCGTCGGCCGAGTCGAATAATCACCGGCAACCATCCTGACCACTCTGTGTTTATCCCCTAACCCACCATGCGCTTCTCACTTCTCGACCGCCCTCTAAAAGCCGTTGCCCTTCTCGCATCACTTATCCTTTCGCTTCCCTCCGAAAGCCCTGCCGCAGAGCCGAGGAAAAAGAACGTCCTCTTCATCGTATCCGACGACCTCAACAACCTCCTCGGCTGCTACGGCGATCCTCAAGCAAAGACCCCCAACATCGACAAACTCGCACAACGTGGCGTCCGATTTGATCGCGCCTATTGCGCCTTCCCCCTCTGCGGCCCCAGCCGAAACTCCCTCCTGACCGGACTCTACCCCAACAGCACCGGCATCTTTGCAAACGCCCTCATCTTCCGCCAATCCATCCCCGATCAACCCTCGCTCCCACAGGTGTTTCGACAGAACGGATATCTCGCCGTTCGCATCGGAAAACTCTTCCACTACCACGTCCCAAAATCCATCGGCACCAACGGTCATGACGATCCCGCATCTTGGGAGATCGAAATGAACCCCGCCGGCGTCGATCGAACCGAGGAGGAATCCAAAATCTTCTCCCTTACTCCCGGGCAGTTCGGCGGCACACTCAGTTGGTACGCGTCCCCCAAATCCGATGCCGAACACACGGACGGCAAAAATGCCAGTGATGCCGAATGGGTCCTCGAACGTTGCGCAAAAGACCGCTCTCGGCCCTTCTTCCTCGCCGTCGGGTTCTTCCGCCCGCACACGCCCTACGTTTCTCCTGAACCCTATTTCAAAAAATACAACGAAAGCGAAATGCGCGTCGTCCAGGGGGTTGCTGAAGACCAAGCCGATCTGCCCAAGGCCGCCCTCGGAAGTTACAAAAAAGAGCAGGACAAACTTACGGACGACCTCCGTCGCAAATGTCTCCAAGCCTACTACGCCAGCATCAGCTTCATGGATGCACAGGTCGGACGCGTCGTAGACGCCCTCGACCGTCTCGGCCTCGCCGACGATACCGTCATCGTCTTCACCAGCGATCACGGCTACCACACCGGCGAACACGGGCTCTGGCAAAAAATGAGCCTCTTCGAGGAAAGCGCCCGCGTCCCCATGCTCGTCGTGTCGCCCGGACACTCAAAAGGCGTGGCCGCACCTGCCCCCGTTGCGCACATAGACCTGTTCCCGACCCTCACCGAGCTCTGCGGCATTTCCGCCCCAAAAAATCTTCACGGACAAAGCCTCGTTCCCATGTTGAAGGACCCCAACCATGCCGGCCGCGGATGGGCCCTCACTCAGGTTCAACGCGGCAGTGGAAATGCCGGCCGCGCCAATCGCGGCGATGTCGGATCCGATGGCGACAAGTTCTACGGATACAGTCTCCGGACTCCGAGATGGCGTTACACCGAATGGGACGAGGGCAAGCGGGGACGCGAGCTGTACGACCACGATTCCGACCCCAAAGAACTCAAAAACCTCGCAGAACAACCCGCTCACCAAGCAACCGTCGGCGACCTTTCAAAACAACTCCGCTCCATCATCCCAACCACCTTCCCGGAATCCGGACGACCTCCCGAACTCAAGCCCGGCCTCTGGTTACCCACCTACATCGACTGATCATGCTCATCTTCGCTGATCCGCGTTGCGAGACGCACGACCCCGGCCGCGGTCATCCGGAACAACCCGCTCGCTACAAGACAGTCAGATCGGCTCTAAAAGCAGCGGGACTGACCGATGAAACCGGATTTCAGCCCCCAACCGCAGTCGACCCTGCGGATTTGCGCCTTGTTCATACCGCCCCTTATCTCGAGCTTGCCGAGCGCGAAATCAACGCGGGCTATGATCATCTCAGCACCGGCGACACCCAGGTTTGCAAAGCCTCCTGGGAAGCCGCACTTACCGCTGCAGGATGCGCCATCGCGGCAACGCGCGCGGTCGTGCAGAACAAATCGAACACCGCCTTCTGCGTGGTTCGCCCCCCCGGACATCACGCGCGGCCTTCCGTCGGCATGGGATTTTGCGTGCTCAACAACGTTGCCATTGCCGCAGCGCATGCGCGTAAACACCTCGGCATCGGCCGAATCCTCATCGTCGATTGGGACGTTCACCACGGCAACGGCACTCAAGATGTCTTTTACGAAGACCCGAACGTTTTCTTTTTCAGCACCCACCAACACCCGTGGTATCCGGGAACGGGACACGCCAACGAGACCGGTCGGGGCAAAGGTGCCGGCACCACGCTCAACTGCCCCTTCCCCGCAGGGAGCGGTCGCACCGAGATTCTCGGCGCTTTCGAAACCCAACTCGTTCCCGCCATGAAAACGTTTCGGCCGGAACTCGTTCTCATCAGCGCAGGCTTTGACTCGCGAGAGGGCGATCCGCTGGGAAAGTTCCGTCTCACCGACAAAGATTTTGCCGACCTGACCACCCTCACGCGCGAAATCGCGGCCCACAGCGCAAACGGCCGCGTCGTAAGCGTGTTGGAAGGCGGTTATTCGCTCGAGGGCCTCGCCAAAGGAGTGCTCGCGCATGTCCAAGCACTCAAATGAAACATCCTTCGACACCTCGATTGATCGCGCCGCTGCTAATGCTGTGTTGGTTCGCGTCAACGCTCGCCAACCCACTCGCAGCACCCCCAAACATCGTCATCCTTCTCGCGGACGACGCCGGATTTGGCGACTTCGGCTTCACAGGGAACCAAACGGTTCAAACCCCGAACATCGACCGAATCGCGGCGGAGGGCCTTCGCATGAATCGCTTCTACGTGTGCCCCGTATGCTCTCCCACGCGTGCCGAACTCCTCACCGGCCGCTACTACCCCCGATGCGGCGTACAAGGAGTCTCTCTCGGCCAAGAACGTCTGAATCTCGATGAGACCACGCTGGCCAATCATCTGCAAAATGCCGGCTACAAAACGGGCGCTTTCGGCAAGTGGCACAACGGAAGCCAATGGCCATTTCATCCGAATGCGCGCGGTTTCAATACCTTCTTCGGTTACACCGCAGGACACTGGGGCGAATACTTCAACCCTGAACTCGAACTCAACGGAGTGCTCAACCGCGAATCCGGCTACATCGTCGACATTTGCACAAACAAAGCGCTCGAGTTCATCGAGCAAAATCAGAGCACGCCCTTCCTGTGCTACGTTCCATTCACGACCCCACACTCGCCTTGGAGCGTCCCTAGAACCGACTGGGATCGTTGGAAAAATCGCCCTCTCCAGCAAACGGCCACTGCCGCAAAAGCAGAATTGCCTGACGAAACCCGATGCGCGTTGGCCATGATCGAAAATCAGGACGCCAACGTAGGACGAATCCTCGCCAAGCTCGATCAACTGAAACTCACCCAAAACACCATTGTCATTTACTTCTCTGACAACGGTCCCAACACCCACCGGTGGAACAACGGGTTCAAAGGGAAAAAAGGAGATGTCGACGAAGGCGGCGTGCGGTCGCCCTTCGCTGTGCGCTGGCCAGACCGCATTCAAGCAGGACGCGCCATCGACGACCTCACCGGTGTCGTCGATCTCGTGCCCACGTTGCTCGCGGCCGTCGGCATCAAACATCAGCCAGACGCCGGCAAACTCCTCGACGGGATAAATCTCGCCTCCCGCTGGACCGACCCGACGGCGCGCCCCAACGCTCGGCAGCTCATCTCTCATTGGGGCAACAAAACGGCGATTCGCGAGGACAACTTCCTGCTCGATGCGAACGGCGCACTTTTCAATCTCGCGTCGGACCCTGCACAAACGCACGACCTCTCCACAGCCGAAAAAGCAACGGCCAACCGGCTCGCGACTGCGGTTCAAGCCTGGCGAAAAGAGTGCGGAATGGATTCACGTCCAACGCGAGGCGCCGGCGCAACCATCGACGCACGGCCGTTCACCGTTGGGTTTCGAGAGTTTCCCATCACCATCCTCCCCGCTCGTGACGGCATTCCTTCCAACGGTCTAAAACGCAGCAGCAACGCCCCCAACTCCTCCTATTTCATCGACTGGAAATCCACCGACTGCGAGGCGGTTTGGAACGTCGATGTGCACGAAGCCGGAACGTATCAGGTCGCAATCGACCTCACCTGCCCCGCATCAGCCGTCCCCCTCACGCTCGTACTCGAGCTAAACGGATCCTACCTCACCAACACACTCACCGAGCCGTGGGACCCGCCTCTGAACACCAATCAGGACACCCTCATTCGCCCGAAAGCCGAGTCACAGCTGAAGCCCTTCCGGACCTGGAAAATGGGCTCTGTCCAACTACCCAAAGGCATCGGAAACCTGAAAGTCCGAGCAACCGAGTTCAACGGAGCTTCCGCCATTGAGTTGCGCCGACTGACACTCACTCGGGAGTAACTCTCTCACAAAAAAGTGCCGGGCGGCAGGGCCACCCGACACTTCTTCTTACCTACTCAACAAACTTGCGCACACCCACACACCTGAAAGGCGCCGCAATATGATAACCGACTTGGTTACCGCATCCTTAGGCCTCGCGATCTTCAGCACACGTTGACCCTCTAGCCCTCGAAAACACGTTGGAAAACTCCGCCTCATCCCTCCGCCCGCCCATCAGTGCGGAGCATCCCGCTATTCCTTGGCAATAAGCCTTTCACAACCACCGGCTCTCCACCGATTCTCACCCGAACATGTCCAACCCCGTCCCCTCCCTGTTTGAAAAAGCAGGCGTCACCTCCGCACAACAACACCTCTTCCTCTGCATCGGCCCCGAATGCTGCAATCCCGACGAGGGCAACTCCCTGTGGGAACACGCAAAAGCGGCCATCAAAAAGACGGCCGCACCCGTCATGCGCACAAAAGCCCTCTGTTTCCGCGTCTGCTCAGGAGGCCCTTGGCTCCTCATCTACCCCGACGGTATCTGGTACGGCTCCGTCACCCCAGACCGCTTCGATCGAATCCTCACTGAACACGTCCTCGGCGGAAACCCCGTGCGCGAATGGGTCACCCTCACCCACCCCCTTCAAACCGTCTGCAAACTCACGACGCCAACGGAAACGAAGGACGTATCTCCGTCGTAAGCAAATCGGATTCGCCACGTGCCGCACGTAACGCAGCCACGTACCCAATCATTGCCGCGTTGTCTGTCGTCAGCCCATCCGGCGCAAAAAGCACCTCACAACCCGCAGGTTTCAACACCTGAACCAATCGCTCACGCAATCGCGTGTTCCGACTAACGCCGCCACTCACTGCAACACGCGGACACCCCGTCTGTCGCACCGCCGCTCGCGTCTTTTTCACCAACACATCCACGACGGCTTCCTGAAACGACGCACACACATCGGCAACCCGCGTTGCATCAATCTCCGGCAAAAGGTAACGCACCGCCGTCTTCAATCCGCTAAACGAAAATTCCAAGTCTCCTGATCCCACCATACTCCGCGGAAACGCAAACGCATCCCGCCTCCCCTCACCCGCCAAACGGTTAACCACCGGCCCCCCGGGGTAGGGCAACCCCAGAAGTTTCCCAACCTTGTCAAACGCCTCCCCCGCAGCATCATCCCGCGTCTGCCCCAGAAGCTCGTAATCCCCCAGGCCACGAATGTGAATGAGCATCGTGTGCCCGCCCGACACCACTAACCCCACCGCAGGCACCACTCCGTCCGCGGTCCCGTAAAACGGCGACAGTGCGTGTCCTTCCATGTGGTTGATTCCCAAAAATGGTTTCCCCAACCCAACCGCCACGCCCTTCGCCAGACACACACCCACCATGAGTGACGTCGCCAAGCCCGGCCCAATCGTCGCCGCAACGGCATCCACGTCCGACCACCCCATCCCCGCCTCCTCCATCGTCGCTCTCAGCAACGGCCCCGCAGCCCGTAAATGATTGCGAGAAGCCACCTCAGGCACTACGCCCCCAAATCGCTCGTGAATCTCAACTTGCGAAGCGATCCGACTCGCAAGAACTCTTCCCCCGCGCATCACAGCCACCGCCGTTTCATCGCACGACGACTCAAACGCCAAGATCACCTGCTCGCTCACGGACGCCCCCTCCCAGCCCCCGCCAACACCGATTCGCCGCGCCGCTTGAACAGCAACATCCCTCGCAAAAGCTCCTGCGCCTTGTCCATCTGACGATCGCGATACGCAACTGCCTTCACCGATCCCTCTTTTCCCAAAACCTCCTCCCGCCGGTATTCATCAAAGGCAGTTTCCTCAGCCCCACTGAGCGACACCACGCAATCCGGCTCAATCCCCACACGTTCCACCGGATTTCCCGCCGGAGTAACATAAAGCGCTGTCGTCAAGCGGAGAGCCGACCCGTCCCGAAGCGGGACCAACGTCTGCACTGACCCCTTGCCCATCGTCGTGGCCCCCACCACCACCGCCCGACCATGATCCCTCAAAGCACCCGCCAAAATCTCCGCGGAACTCGCTGTCCCCCCATTCACAATCACCGCCACTGGAACTTCCGAGCGTGAAACCTGTTCTCCTTCATCCAACACCACCCGAAGGTCTTCGATCTGCTCCGAAGTACGCCCATGCGTGCGCGCAATCAAGGTTCCGCCCTCAAAAAAACGCGCGGCGACCCGCAAAACAGATTCCAAGGCCCCCCCCGGATTGTACCGAAGATCCAACACCAACGCATCCACCCCACGCTCCCCAAACACCTCCAACGCCTTATCGACCTCCGACGGCGTCGTATCCACAAACCGGCTAATCCTCACATAACCCACCCGCGCCTCTCTTTCGCGAGCCCCGCCACCAAATGCACCGTTGGATGCCAACACCCGCGCGCCTCTCACCGACGGCATCTCAATCTGCGCCCGAGGTACATCAAACTCCAACGCGGTCTGAACGTGCCCTCGATAAACCGCCACCCGCACCACTTTGTTCGCAACTCCACGCAACATTCCCGACAACTCTTCCATCCGAAGCCCCCGAACCGCCCGATCGCCAACCTTCAAAAACTCGTCCCCAGGCATAATCCCAGCCAATGCCGCAGGCCCCCCCTCCACCGTCGCCGCCACCACAAAACGCCCCTTCCGCTCCTCAACAATCACGCCAATCCCCGCCGCTCGGCTCGATTCCGCATCGTTCAAAGCACGCACCGCATCCGCATCAAGATAAGCGCTGAACCCATCCAATCCCGACGCCATCCCCGCGATCGCCCCACGCACCAATCGCTCAATCGTCGCCATGTCCGCCTTCACAAAATCCTGCCGAATCGCGTGCAGCGCCTGCGCAAACACGGAAAGAACCGCCATCGTAGAATCCTCATCCGCCACCTCCTGCCCCCCACCCGCCCGCTCGCCCTCAGCACCCGAAACCATTAGGAATCCCAGCGCTGCCCACAGCATCACCACTGGACGCATCACTCGGAACATTTTCATTCCAAAAAAATAACGCGCCCGCTCAGGAGGCCCAACCCAAAAACCACCCCCACAAAAAGCAGAAAGGCCGTTCGCTACCTCAGAGCGAACGGCCTTTTTTAAGCACTCATCAATTACGGCAACTCCGTGCTGCCCATCAAGTAACGATCACACTCACGCGCCGCACCCCGCCCCTCGTTAAACGCCCAAACCACAAGACTCTGCCCGCGCCGGCAATCGCCCGCCGCAAAAACGCCCGGAATGTTCGTCGTGTATTTTTCGTGCTCCGCCTTCGCGTTCGAACGCGCGTCACGCTCCACCCCAAGTGCCTCCAAGAGCGGTTGCTCCGGCCCAAGGAATCCCATCGCCAACAACACCAACTGCGCCGGCAACACACGCTCCGTTCCCGGCACGTTCTTCGGAACAAACTGTCCCTTCTCATTCCGCGCCCACTCCACCTGAACCGTGTGAACACCCGTCACATTTCCCGCCGCGTCCCCCTCAAACTTGGTCGCAGTCGTCACGTAGACACGAGGGTCATCACCAAACTTAGCCGCCGCCTCCTCCTGCCCGTAATCCATCTTGTACACCTTGGGCCACTCCGGCCACGGGTTGTCCTTCTGCCGAGTCAAAGCCGGCTTGGGCATAATCTCCACCTGCACCACCGACTGACATCCGTGACGCACCGAGGTCCCCACGCAATCCGTTCCCGTGTCGCCCCCGCCGATAATCACCACGTCCTTGCCCTTCGCATCAATGAACCCGTCCGCCGGAGTGCCCGACAAAACCGACTTGGTGTTCGCCGTCAGGAAATCCATCGCGAAATGAATCCCCTTCAACTCTCGCCCCTCAATCGGTAAATCACGCGGCTTCGTCGCTCCAGTGCACAACACCGTCGCGTCGAAATCTTTGAGCAACTTCTCCGCCGGCAAATCCTTCCCGACAGAAGTGTTGCAAACAAACTTCACTCCCTCGTCCTCCAACAGTTGTATCCGACGCAAAACCACCTCGTTTTTATCCAGCTTCATGTTCGGGATGCCGTACATCAACAGCCCTCCCGGACGGTCCGCGCGCTCGAACACCGTCACGCTATGCCCCGCATGATTCAACTGAGCAGCAGCGCTCAACCCCGCCGGACCCGACCCAATCACCGCCACCTTCTTGCCCGTCCGACGCGTTGGCGGCTTGGCCACTACCCAACCGTTCTCCCACCCCTTGTCCACAATCGAAACCTCGATGTTCTTAATCGTGACCGGTGGACGATTGATTCCCACCACGCAAGAACCCTCACAGGGCGCCGGACAAACCCGTCCCGTAAACTCAGGGAAGTTATTCGTCTTATGCAAACGCTCCAGTGCCTCGCGCCACAACCCGCGATAGACGAGGTCGTTCCATTCTGGGATGAGGTTGTTGATTGGACAACCACTCGCCATTCCGCTGATGAGTTTGCCCGTGTGACAGAACGGAACACCGCAATCCATGCATCGAGCCCCCTGCGTACGCAGCTTGTCCTCAGGATGATGGTGATGAATCTCCTTCCAATCGCCAATCCGCTCCAGCGGATCGCGGTCTTTTGGAAGCTCTCTCTCGTATTCAAAAAATCCGGTTGGTTTACCCATGGTCTGAAAATGTGTTTTGTTTTTTGGTTCGATGGAAATGGGCGGCGCCGAAACGCCGCCCTCATGACCTAGCCGCCACCCACACGGGCTACGTCGCGGGCATTCATTTCGAACGCCTCGTTCAACGCGTCATCCCCACTCAAGCCCTTGCCCTTTGCCGTGGCAATCGCCTGCAACACCCGCTTGTAGTCCTTCGGCATGACCTTGACAAACCGCGCACGCATCGCGTCCCAATCCGCCAGCACGCGCTCGGCTTTCTTGCTTCCGGTCA
>JBIIXW010000094.1:0-12054 GCA_044347165.1 Chthoniobacteraceae bacterium | reverse complement strand
AGCAGCGCTGCCCTTCGATCCCTTTACCTACCAACGCCGCGAAACAACGACTGCGCCCTTCGCCGAGCACCCCGTCGGAAGCGCACACCCGATTCGTGTCGTTTCACGTGTGCCGCGCGAGAGCCTCCCATCCTCAGGCCCCGACGCACCCCTGCTCCCAGAGCTCACCCCCGAGGAAATCGACGCGCTACCGGTCAATCCCCTCGACCCCAACAGTATCGCGCTCGCCCTCAAAGCCGGTGAAGAGCGTGTCATTACCGTCGCCGACCACACCCCGCTCCCGCTCATTGGAGCATTCCGCCTCCTCGCCGCCCGTGTACCGACGCGCCAACCCATCCTTCTCAAAGACACGCTCGACCCAAGCTCCCCGCCGTCCTGCGACATCATGCTCGACGCAGCCTCCAACCTCGGAAGCCTCCTCTGCGACGGAATCGGAGACGCCCTGTGGCTCCGGACCGCAGGCAAAGGCATTCCCTCGCTGCGCCTCGCCTACAATATTCTTCAAGCAACGGGATCCCGTTCCTTCAAAACGGATTACGTAGCGTGCCCGAGCTGCGGAAGAACACTGTTCAATCTCCAAGAAACCACCGCTCGCATCAAAGCCGCCACCGCCCACCTCAAAGGCGTCAAAATCGCTATCATGGGGTGCATCGTCAACGGCCCGGGCGAGATGGCGGATGCAGACTTCGGCTACGTCGGCGGCGCACCCGGCAAGGTCAACCTCTACGTCGGCAAATCCCCCGTAAAGTTCAACATCCCCGAAACAGAAGCCGTCGAACGCCTGCGCGAACTCATCCAAGAACACGGCAAATGGGTCGATCCCGACACCGAACCCACCCCGTCTTAACGCGGCTTACCGCTTTCCCTAAACCCCAGCCATCGCCATCCTCTTCACATGTCCAAGGCTCCCGACCCCAACACCGGCCCCTCCTTCGAAGACGCCCTCCAGCGCCTCGACGATATTGTCGCCGATATGGAAGGTGACCGCCTCGCGCTGGACGAACTCCTCGCCCGATACGAGGAAGGAACTCGCCTCGTTCGCATCTGCATGGAACGTCTCTCCGCCGCGGAACGCCGCATCGAAACCATCACCCGCGACGCACGCAGCGAATCCGCGACAGCAACCGCAACAGCCCCAGCCGAAAGCTCCGAAAAACCACGCGCCCGCCGGCAATCTCAAAGCCCCGCCGAGGATTCGTCTGACGAAATCCGCCTCTTCTAAAACCGTCCCGACCTAACACCATGTCCCGCACCACCCTGCTCAGCGGCATCTCCTCACCCGCAGACGTCAAAGCGCTCGCGCAAAACGACCTTCCCCAACTCGCTCAGGAAATCCGCGACGAACTGATTCGCGTTCTTTCCGAGGAAAATCCACGCTCTGTCGGCGGACATCTGGGCCCCAACCTCGGCGTTGTTGAACTGACCATCGCCCTCCACCGCGTATTCAACACCCCAAAGGATCGCTTCGTTTTCGACGTCTCCCACCAAGGTTACGTGCATAAAATGCTCACCGGTCGCCTAGACCGGTTCGACACCATCCGGCAGTACGAAGGGCTAAACGGATTCCTCCTCCGCACAGAAAGCGAACACGATTGCTACGGCGCCGGACACGCCGGAACCGCTCTGTCCGCCGCCGTCGGCATGGCCTCCGCGCGCGATCTCCTCGGCGGCGATGAACACGTCGTGGTGGTCGCCGGCGACGCAGCCTTCACCTGCGGCGTCAGCTTCGAAGCCCTCAACAACGCCAAGGAACACACCAAACGGCTCATTGTCGTCCTCAACGACAATGAATGGTCCATCGCCAAAAACGTCGGAGCGATTGCCGATTACTTCAGCAAAATCGCCACCCACCCGACCTACCACCATCTCCGCGAAAAAGCCGAACACTTCGTCAAAATGATCGGCGGCCAAAACGCGCTCGACTTCGCCCACCGCATCGAATCGGGAATGAAGAGCCTCCTCGTTCCCTCCGTCATCTTCGAAGAACTCGGCTTCCACTATTACGGCCCCATCGACGGGCACGACGTCAACCTCCTCACACGGACGTTCGACTTCCTTAAAACCCAGAATCAACCCGTCATCCTTCACGTCCTCACCCAAAAAGGACGCGGCTACGCGCCCGCGCTCGAAAAGCCCGACAAGTTTCACGGCCTCGGTCGCTTCGAACCCGTCACCGGTGCCACCCAACCAACCTCCACTCCGACCTACTCGGAAATCTTCGGACGCACCCTTTCCAAATTCGCCGAATCCAACAACCGCCTCGTCGCCGTCACCGCTGCGATGCCAACCGGCACGGGACTCGCCCACTTTGCTAAAGCGCATCCGTCAAAGTATTTCGACGTTGGAATCGCAGAGGAACACGCCGCGCTCTTCGCCGCAGGTATGGCGACGCGTGGCATGAAACCGTTTCTCTCAATCTACTCCACCTTTATGCAACGCGCGTACGACATGATCGTGCACGACATCGCCTTGCAAAACCTCAACGTCGCCATCTGTATGGACCGCGGCGGCCTCTCCGGAGACGACGGCCCAACCCACCACGGCCTCTTCGACATCGGCTACCTCCGCCACGTGCCCAACCTCGTCTTCTGCACACCCAAAGACGAAGCTGAGTTCGTCGACATGCTCTGGACGATGAACCACTACAATGCCGGTCCCATCGCCATCCGCTACCCACGCGGCACCGGCACCGGCGCCGTCCCATCCGCTCAGCCCAAGCTCCTCGAAGTCGGAAAAGCCGAGGTCATTCAACACGCTCCCGTCAGTCACGACTTCGTCGCCCTCTTCGGGCTCGGCAACCTCTGCTCCATGGCCTCCGACACCGCGCGACTCCTTGAAGCCGAAGGTATTCCCGCCGCCGTCATCAACCCGCGCTGGATCAAACCCCTCGACACCGGAACCCTCGAGTTCTTCGCGCGCTCAGCAGCCGTCCTCTGCACGTTCGAAGAACACACCGTCACCAACGGCTTCGGTTCTGCCGTCCTCGAACACCTTTCAAATGCCGGCATCCAAACACCCGTCGTGCGCATCGGCTGGCCCGATGAGTTCATCGAACACGGCGCTGTCGAAATCCTCCGAAAAAAACACGGCGTCACCGCAGAAGCTGCCGTCGCCAAAATCAAAGAATCCCTCGCACAAAAAAAGGGAGGCGATACTGCCCGCGCGAAAGCAACTTCCTAACCTGCCATGGCGCAACCCGCCATCTCCGTCCACGACCTCTCCAAGGTCTACCGAACCTACCGGAAAGCCCCCGGCCTCCTCGGTGCCGTCAAAGGTCTTTTCCATCGCGAACACACGGACACCCGAGCCGTCGACACCATCTCGTTCGACATCAACGCCGGTGAAACCGTCGGGTTCCTCGGCCCAAACGGCGCCGGTAAAACCACCGCGCTCAAGATGTTGTCAGGCCTCCTCCAGCCATCCTCGGGAACGGCCTCTGTCCTCGGATTCACCCCGTGGGACCGACAAGACGCTTTCAAACGCCAGTTCTCGCTTCTCATGGGCCAGAAAAATGCCCTCTGGTGGGATCTCCCCGCGCGCGAATCGCTCGAACTCAACCGCGTCATTTACCAAATCGAGCGCCGCGACTTTCAATCCACCGTCTCCACCCTCGCGGAACTCCTCGAAGTTGCCGACAAAATGGACGTGATGGTCCGCGAACTCTCCCTCGGAGAACGCATGAAAATGGAGCTCATCGCCGCCCTACTCCACCGCCCAAAAGTTCTCTTCCTCGACGAACCCACCATCGGCCTCGACGTCACCTCGCAGAAGCGCGTGCGCGACTTCCTCAGCACTTACCACCGCGAACATCCCATCGTCACCATGCTCACCAGCCACTACATGGCTGATATCGAGGAACTTTGCCAACGCGTCATCATCATCGATCACGGAAAACTATTCTACGACGGCCCTCTCGCCACCATCGTCGACCGGTTCTCCGCCCACAAACAAATCGACCTCGCCTTCAGCCGCGACGTCGCACGCGCCGATCTCCCCGAAGCATCCATCGTCGAACACTCCGGCCTCACCGCACGACTCCGCATCCCACGTGCGGACGTTGCAGAAACGTGTCGCAACCTCCTCGCGCAACTGCCCGTCACCGACTTCAACGTTCAAGACCCCAGTATCGAGGAAGTCATTCGCGAACTTTTCCATCACCGTTCCCTCACCAACTCCGCGCCGGACGTGCCTACTCAGCCCTAGCCGCTAGCGCGCACAACCACCTCACCTGCAATGTCCAATCACACTGAACCGGACGTAGCGCCCCACCGAATTCTTCTGATCGATGATGACCGGAAACTGTGTCGCCTGATCAGCGACTACCTCGCCCCCATGGGCTACCACGTCTCCACTGTCCACACCGGCACCGACGGCTTGCGGTCCGCTCTCACCGAAACCTGGGACGCCATCCTCCTCGACATGATGCTCCCTGGCCTCGACGGCTTTGAAGTCCTCAAACGCATCCGTAAAGAAAGCGACGTCCCTGTCCTGATGCTCACCGCCCTTTCCGAGGAGCCCGACCGCATCGTCGGCCTTGAACTCGGTGCAGATGATTACCTCCCGAAAACACTTTCCCCACGCGAAATGCTGGCACGCCTCCGAGCCGTGACGCGACGCGCGAATCGCCGGGAACGCCCCACCGCAGAACCCGCCATTCGCGTCGGAAAACTCTGGATCTGTCCCGCCACACGCGCCGCCAATCTCAATGACAAGCCACTTCAACTCACTGCGGTTGAATATGATTTACTTCTCTCACTCGCCAAAGCACCGGGCCGCGTGAAAACCCGAGAGGCCCTGCTCGATGAAATCCGGCATCGTGATTACGAAGTCTTTGATCGGTCCATCGACGTGCACATCTCCCAGCTGAGGAAAAAGTTAAACGACGATCCCAAGGAGCCTCGCCACATCCGAACCATCCGCTCCGTCGGCTACTCACTCATCGATCCCGATGCGCCCTGACCCCACGCCACAGCCTCCCGCCAAACGCCGATTTTTCGCACTCCCCATCGGCCCCCAAATCATTGGGTGGTTCATCCTCAACGCATTGCTTCTCTCCGCAGCAGCACTACTCATCCTCACCTCCAAAATTCAACCCGTGCTCGGCGCGTTGCTCGAAGGCGAAGCCGGAAATCGTGTGAGCGCACTCGCCATCGAATGCTCCGACGAAATCGGAGGACTCCCGCGCAACCGATGGAATGAGCCGCTCGAACGTATCGCCTCCACCTACGAAGCCCGAGCCGGCCTCTGCCGCAACGACGGCTCCCTCCAAGCCGGCTCCCTCCCAACCATTCCAGAATCCGTGGTAAAAAAAATCCGCGAAGCACCGCCCCGTCCTCACGACCCACCCCCCGAAGCGCATCATCCCGCAGAAGGGCCTCCCCCAAGACACTTCGCGATTCGGGCAGACGGCCTCTACTGGATCGGCGCCCGCCTCCCCCGCGCCGAAGAAGGACACACCAACCGCGGCCCCACCACTCTGCTTCTGGCATCCGATTCATTCAGAGTCGGAGGACTCCTCGTCGAACTGACTCCGCTCTGGATCGGCATCGCAGTGCTCCTCGCGTCTGCCTTGTTTTGGATTCCACTCGTGCGTCGCATCACCGTGCCTCTCAGAGAAATTCGCCAGTTCGCAGGAAATATCGCGTCAGGCCATTTTGACAGTCGCGCCTCCGTCCGCGGTCCTGAAGAGCTCTGCAGCCTCTCCGACTCACTCAATCAACTTGCTGACCGCTTGGAGGAGTTCGTCACCGGACAAAAACGTTTCCTCGGCGACATTGCCCACGAACTCAACTCACCCCTCGCCCGAATGGAATGGTCCCTCAGCGTTCTCGAACAACGCGCGGGGCCAGAACTCCAGCGAGAAATCCAAGATGTCCGCGAGGAAACCGCCGCCATGACGCGTCTTGTCGATGAACTGCTCACCTTCACGCGAGCCGGATTGCGCGCCCAACTCAACATTGAAACCCTCTCCCTCCGAGACCTCGTCAATGACGCCTGCACCCAAGAATGCCACGATACTCCCGTAACGATGGCCTTGCCAGACCACCTCACCGTCGAAGTCGACGCCCGACTAGCAAAACGTGCCATCGCCAACGTGCTGCGAAACGCCCTCCGTTACGCAGGCAAACAATCGGAGATCCACGTCTCGGCAGCCCGCACTCAACGACGAATCATCCTGTCCATCGCAGATAATGGACCAGGGGTTCCCGAACATCTCCTGCCACGCCTGTGCGACCCGTTCTTTCGACCGGAAAACGCGCGCAGCCGCGAATCAGGCGGATTCGGACTCGGACTCGCCATCGTCCAACGGTGCATCGAAGCCTGCGGAGGCACCGTCGCTCTGCGCAATGCGCAGCCCCACGGACTGATCGTCGATCTCACCTTCGAAACGCGGAACACCACCATACCGCTCGCACCAGCGCGCCCGGCCTGAGACGCGACAAAAAAATAACCGGCCGGTCAGCGTATCCGCCAACCGGCCGGTCGATTCCCCAAACCACCTCCCTACAAGGTTCCAAGAAACTCCAGCAACGCCGCACGGTCCGCTTCCTTCAGCGCCGCATACCGATCTCTCACAATCCGAGCTTCGCCATCATGCGCCCGAATGGCGGCGTCTACCGTGATGGCGCGCCCGTCATGAAGGTACATGTCCCTCAACCGCAATCCCCACAGTGGCGCCGTGCGCATTTCGCGCGCACCCGCAGCCCCTTGCGGCATCCCGTCACCCAGACTCCCCATGTCGTGCAACAACAGGTCCGAGTACAACTCGACCCGCTTATTCGCCAACGCAGCGACCGGATACGCTCCCGTGCTCATCGCGGGGGTGTGACACTTTACGCAACCAATCGTTCCAAAGGTCCGCTCCCCCGCGGCAGACCGCGCCGTTGCCTTCGCCCGTGGAATCGGCGCGAGATACCGCATGAAGTCCGCCGCACGGTCGACATCACCTTTCTCCGTCACGCCATTCGCGGCATCTTCCGGGTCATTCACCGTATCCGCACGAGCAAGCAATGCCGCATCACCGTTCGGAGCATTTTCCGTCGGAAAATAGCGGTTCGTGATTCCCATCTCATTCAAATACGCGTCCGCTGAAAACCCCAAGATGGATGCATGTTGCGCCTTCCACCCAAACCGCCCAACCCCTTCCTTGCCACTCACCGGATCCGTCACCACGGCCACCTTCCCTGCAATGCCGTCTCCCTTCGCGACCGCTCCCGCACGAATCGTCGCGTCCGGAATTGCCTCCATCAACCCCAGCCCAAATACCGGCGTCGTCATCCGCCGAATCACCACATTCGCCGTCAGCGGAACCCGCTCCACAAACTCCGGCGCAATCGCCCGACGTTGCATCAGCGGTCCACCTTCAGAAACCATCGGATCAAAGGCGCCATCCACCATTTTCCCAAACCGCGTCACAAACACCCGACTCGCCCCGCCCGCACCCCCAGCGCGATGGCACGCCACACACGAGACATCATTGAAAATCGGCCCCAATCCCCCCGCAGCAGTCTCAACCTTCGTGAACTCCGCAAGCCCGTCCGCAAAGTCGCGAGCTTTCGTCGCATCGAGTCCCGCAATCGGAATCGAACGACCAAGAGGAGGCGGAGGAGGCGTCGCACCCGGAGGCAACGCCGCGATTCCGGTTGGCGCCGGAGGTGGATTCAAAACCCCTGCGATTGCGCGAGGCGGATTTCCCCCTTTCGGAGGAGGCGGAGGCAACGGCGCGCCAACCACCATCGGAATGCTCATGGCCACCCCCAGGGTCGCCGCCAAGATCGTCTTCGGAGTTTTCATAGGTTTCATTCGTTTTGCTTACGTTGCCCATGAAACACCCCTCACATGAAGGGCGTGTGAACCTCAAAGCTGAGTTTTGTAAAGGGGATGTAAAACACATCAGCAAGCAACTCCACGTCATCCCCAAAACAGCAAAACACCCCCTCCATCCATCGATGGAAAGGGGTGTTACGACCCTGCAATGAAACGATTTAGTAGTTGAACTGCATGTGCAGCGTGAAGCGGTCTTGGTCCTTGAAAAGCGTGTTGTTCCAGGAACTTCCAGACGAAGTCCGCTCAAAAGCCCGAGTGTAAATCGCGGCAATTTCGAACTCCGGCCAGGGCTGGTACTCAACCCCGAAATCCACCTCGTTCACCTTCATCTTCGGCGCGTAGTTCCCCATCTTCCGTGCGCCATCAAAATACTGCCACCGACTGAACGGAATCACCGTTCCCGCAGAGCTGTCGATTTTGTACGAGGCTGTTACGTAGCCGCCTTGAAGAGAACCCACACCCACTGGACCAGCCGCCTTCCTGGCAGTTCCATCAAAAAGGATATTGTTCGCAGTGTTCTCAGGCCCCTCACCGACCGTCCATTCGGCCTCAATCCCGAACGGCTGCGGGTACAGGATAAAGTGCGCAGAAGCCCTGCGATCTGTGAACTCCGTCGACTGCGGCACAACCACCCGCCCGCTGTACCCACCAAAACCCGCCTCGATGTACTGCCCATTATCCAACCGGAACGGATAGGTGAGTCGCGCAATCAAGTGCTGATTCCGATTCGCATCGTTCTGGTTCAACGTCTGCCCGTTGTAAGCACCCAAAGCGAAAACACCGTAATCGCCGGACCCCTTCAACCCCGTCCGAACAAGGTCGCGAAAACGCTGCCGTGCCTCCTTGTCAGCCCACATGTAGTAGAAGCCGAGGTCACGCTCGCCCTCGACCGCGCTGTTCAACGCGTCCGGCCGCTCAATCGACAAGCGATTCTGCGAGGACTGAAGATTGACCCACCCGTACGGAACCTTGCTGATGCCCAGCCGAAACCGGTGCTCCTTGTCCTTGTCGATCGAGATATCCGCATACAAGTCCCGTGTCTGGAGGCCGGTCCGCTGTCCACCCACGGATTTACCTGTGGAGTCAGTGGTCGCCCCCACGGACGCTTGGTAGTCGATCTGCGCGTAAAGGTACACGTGCTCAGCCGCATCCCCGCTGAAAATCATGCGCCCCCGACGAAGGAGCAGCTGGTTGTTATTCTTTAATGTCGGGTCATTGAACGTCTCCAAAGCACCCCGCCCCTCTCCGCTCATCAACGTCGTGTAACGCGTCTGCACATATCCACGGATACTCAGCTTCTCGTACCACTTGTCCTTGAGAGAACTCTTCAAATCCACCCCCTTCAGCGCCTTGATCTCGTCAATCGCCTTGCGCTGCGCCAACAACTCCTGAGACACCGACCGACCACCCAACGACACCTCAGCCGCGCCGCCCTGAAGCGAGACTGGCGACTTCTTGCTCGCCTTCAAAATATCCCCGTACTCAGCGTCGGATATCGAACCGCGCTCCTTCAGCGCCTTCAACAGCTTCTCCATCGCCTCATCTTCAGCATACCCGTGAAAAGCTGACACCCCGCACCCAAGTGCAACCAAGAAGCCCATCGCTCCGCTCACTAACCGTTTTTGCGTCATTTGTGTGGTCATTTCGTCGTCTGAATCGCGGTTTCTTTGCGACACCGTGACACTCCATGACGATTATGTGACGCCGACATGTCTTGATTGTGACAATCGTGTGACGGGCATTTGTGTCGCATCGTCAACGAACTGCATTTTCGTGTAATGGTCTGACAGTCAGACTTAAACGAGTTTCGGCATTGCGAGAGTTCGACAGCAGGACCGACACGCTTCGCAACGTCCATTGCCTCATCTCCTTTCGATAAAAACCGAATTGGCCCACCACTGCGCATCCCCCCATCATCGCTCGGATCCTCATGAAAGCGCTTCGTCTCCACTCGTTCGGTCCCGCCGCCAACCTCACCCTGGAGGAAATCCCAGTGCCAAATCCCGGCGCGGAAGAGGTTCTCGTTCAGATTCATCGCGCTGGAGTGAACCCTGTCGACACCTACATTCGCAGCGGCGCATACGCATCACTGCCGGCGCTCCCCTACACTCCCGGACACGACGGAGCCGGCGTGATCGCGGCGGTCGGCCATTCCATCACCAACTGGCGCGCGGGCGACCGCGTCTACCTCGCAGGCAGTCTGTCCGGAACCTGCGCAGAGTATGCGCTTTGTCGACCAGACCAGCTTTTCCCCCTTCCCGAAGCAGCATCATTTGATACCGGAGCCGCTCTGGGTATCCCCTACGCCACCGCGGCAATCGCCCTTTTCCATCATGCAACTCTCACCCCCTCCCAACACGTGCTTGTCCGGGGCGCCGGGGGCGGCGTTGGTTTCGCCGCCATCCAACTCGCGCTCGACGCGGGGGCCAAACCCATCGCAATCGCGGGCAGCCCAGCTGCGCGTGCCGCACTGACCACAGAGCTCGGCGCGGACTATGTCATCGACTCCGCATCAACCCCTGAAACAATCGAGCATCAAGTGCTTCAACTCACTCGTGGCAAAGGTGTTGAACTGATTCTCGAAACTGCCGCACATGATCATCTCGGTGCCGATCTCCGCCTCCTCGCCCAAGAAGGCACAGCTCTCGTTGTCGGAAGCCGCGGAACCGCCACCATCCTCCCGCGAGATCTCATGGCGCGAAACGCCTCCCTCCGCGGCGTCATGCTGATGCGCTGCCCAGCGCCAGCTCTCGCCGCAGCCCACGCCCACATTGCAGGCCTGCTCGTTGCAGGGAAACTAACCGCCCCCATTCACGCGACACTTCCCCTCGCCGAGGGCGCCCGCGCGCACGAAATGCAGCTCGAACGCGGTCTGTTCGGGAAAATCTTACTCGCCCCTTAAACGCACCGAACCGCCTCGGTCCCCAAATCATCAAGCGCGCGCCACCCCCAACCATCGGCGGCGATACTCCCCATCAGGGTCATAGCGTTCCGCCTGATCCCGCGTATTGAAGCGCCGCACCGGCCTTGGATCACTCCCAACCCCCGCAATGTAGGCCCAGTTTCCCCAGTTACTCCCCGCCTCGTAATCAAGGAGATAGCTTTCATAAAAAGCTGCTCCAGCCCTCCAATCACAGCCCAACTCGTGAATGAGAAACGAGGCCGCGTTCTGCCGCACTCGGTTGGACATAAACCCCGTCGCAACTAACTCGCGCATCCCTGCATCCACCAACCCGTCCCCCGTCCGCCCCTCGCACCACTCCAAAAACGCACCCGTATCGTGCGCCCCATCCGCACCCCGCGATGCCGAACGCGCATTCCACCCCGACCGCCGAAAAAGCGCGGTGCCGCGCAACCGTGCATTCCACAAAAAATACGAGCGCCACAACAACTCCACCCGCATCCAAACCGTCCCGTCCGTCGCCCCGAACCTCCTCTCATGCCGTAACGTCTCCCGCCAAATCCGCCGAACCGACAAAGCGCCCGTCGCCAACCACGGACTAAACTTGCCCGAAAACGCGCTCCCCATCAGCCCGTTTCGCGTCTCCTTGTACCTCCGCAAACCCTCGCTCTCCCAAACATACCAACGCAATCGGTCCAAGGCCTCCCGCTCCGAGCCACTCCACGGAAAACTGTCCGCCCCATCGCTAAAACCACTCAAACCCTCGTCATCGACCACCCGCTCGCCCTCCCCTCCCTCCACACCCCCCAAGAGCACGCCGGACTTTTCCACTCGCCCTCGAAACGGAGTAAACGTCTCGGGAAATCGGTCCAACGGGAACCCTAAACCCGCTTCCGCAAACAAATCGTGCCCCTCCACCGCGCAAAACCTCACCCCACGCCGAGCACACCATTCACTCCATTCCCTCTCTCGAACCGTTTCGTTCCATGAAAACGCTCGGCTGACAAAAACCGCCACCGGCGCACTCGATTCCTCCGTGAAAAGCTCCCCATCTCCCTCGGTCACCTCCCACCCGCAGGAACGACACGCCGCAGCAAACGCGCTCCACGACGATTCCCAAAACCGCATCCGCCCCGCAGAAAAGCGAGGGATTCCGTAAAGCCCTTCGCCCCCCCACCCGTCCGGTCGAACCCGAGCCACCCGCAGCGGCTCGCCCCGCTCCTCCGAACACCTCAACGCCTGAGCCAGCGCCGGATTGTCGTGCATCCGCAAATCATGGGTCGCCAAAAAAAGAATCATGCGTGGGAACCAACTTCCAATATCCA
>JBIIXW010000204.1:0-3769 GCA_044347165.1 Chthoniobacteraceae bacterium | reverse complement strand
GCTCAGAAGTCGTGCCGCGATTTCGTTGAGCGGCAGGTTGTTGTCGAGCTGTTCCTTGATCCAAGAGTAGTAGGAGATGACCGATTTATAGTACATCTGCCGCTGTTGATTGGTTGCAATCTGGAGGAGTTCGCTCCACTTGAGCGCCCAGACATCGACGAACTCGTGCCGCGCGATGAGGCTGTCGACGAGTTTCTCGCGCTTGGCGGGGTCCTTGTCGTTGACGAACTCTTCGACTTGTTCGCTGGAGGGGAGGACGCCGTTGATGTCGATGTAGGCGCGTCGCGCGAAGGTTGGGTCATCGCACAATCCGCTTGGAACGAGACGAAGGTCCTGAAGCTTCTTGTGAACGAGGGTGTCGACGTAGTTCTTTTCCTCGAGTTTTGGCCATTCGTATTTCTGGCCTTTCGGGACTACAATGACTTGCGAGCCAACGGTATACTTACCGTAGCGCGCCATGACGAAGGCTTCGCCACGTTGTCCGGTGGAGACGGTGCCATCTTCGCCAAGCTTTGCGGTGCCTTCATTGTTGGAGAGAAAGAGAGCGATGTCGGTGACGTCTCGGTCGCTCCCGTCGCTGTATTTGGCGCGGACGACCATTTTGAACTTTGACCCGTCACTATCGAGAACGATGCGATTAGGGAGGAGTTCGACTCCGGTGAGGGTGGGGAGGTCAGCGGGATCGTTTGGAGCGCCTGCCTGCAACCAGTGCAGGATGGTGTTGTAAAGGGGGGACCCTTTTTCGAAGCGTTTACCGCCGGTGTGCGGGGCGCTGCCGTCCGATTTGGTCAGCATGAGGGAGGCTTCTGGGACGGCGAGGTTGATTCGGCGGCCTGGCTGTTCGCGTGTGATGCGGAAGTGATCGCCTTCGGGGTCGAAGCCCCAGAGGGAGAGGCGGAATCCGTCCTGACCGCGGGCAGCCCCGTGGCAACGGTTGCACTCGGCCTTCATGAAGACGGGCATGACGTCATTTCGGAAGGAGATGGAAGGGGCGGTGTCGGCCTTCTCTACCTTGACGGGCAACTGGATGGATTCACCTTTCCATTCGACTTTCAGTGCGGTTTCGCCGTCGGCGACGGGTGTGAGGGTGCGTCCTGTCACCTTGGCTTTTGCGGGGTCGACGATGGAAAGCTTTGCTTCCGAGGTGATGTCCCGTTGAACGCCGTTGGCTTCCGTGGTTCGTACGACGAGCGTTTGTTTATCGTTTTTGAAGGTGAGGTTGATTTGTTCTGGGTAGACCTCGAACTTGGCTGCGAGAGCACCGGCCGGCGCGAGGGCGATGAGCGCGGGGAGGAGAGGGCGTAGCATTTTCATGGGGAGTTTTTCAGTGGAGGTTACTTGGAAGTGGTTGCAGCGGTCGCTGGTTTTGCTGGTGCGACGTCGGACGTGGCCGACTTCGCAGCGGGCGTCGGGGCGGATGCCTTATCGATACGGATGATGCCGCCGCTGGCGAACACGGTGTTGAAAGGTTCGCCATCCTTGGTGAGGCTGAACTGAATCCCGACTTGTTTATGGAGTCCAGCTGGGGAGGTGGAACCGGCTTTGATTTTGAAAGTGATTTCCTTGTCCTCCGCAGAGATTTCTTTCTCTTCGCTGGTGACGTCGGGCGGCAGGCTGACGAGCTGCACTTTTGCTTTCCCTTCGAATGGGGTTTTGACGTCGAGTTTGGCTTTGATTTCGGTTTCGGCACCTTGTTCGAGAGCGGCACGTTCGAGGGTGCCTTCGATGATGGGTTCGACGATTTCGAGGTCGATGAGTTGGGTGCTGAAGAACGTGTTTCCTTTTCCAAAATCGGCGTTGCCGACGACGCAGACTTTCCATTTTTGGAGTGCGGCATTTCCGTTTGCGCTGATCGTGACTGCGCCTTCGGTCGCCTTTTCTTCGACTTTTTGAACACCCGCTGTTCCGATTCCGTTCGGGGCGTAGATGAAGTTCAGATCGAACGGTTTATCGAACCCTTCCTTGCGGTTGACTTTAACCTTGAGCTGCATCTGGCCATTCCGCATGAGCGGAACCTTGGGTTGGACGAGTTCCAGGGAGACAGGGAGTTCCTCCGTGATAGCGGCAGAGAGGGCGTCCTCAATGACGGTGTAGAATGCGCGCTGATTGCCATTTTCCGCGACGTCCACCTTGTGCTCGACTCCGTTGATGAACGCTGGGGCCGCGGGGTCTTGGGGAGTGAACTTGAACCCAAAGCGCGTCGCTGCGAGGGGAGCGTCGGGGGCGGCTTCGAAGACCATCGCGATGGTGTCGGTGGATTTGTCGATGGGGCCGAAGGACGCCTTCACGCCGGCTGGCAGGCCCTGGGGTTCGAGGGCGATTCCGCCCGCCCAGTCGCTGCGTTTGATGCGAACCATTGAGGCGTAACGGTTTCCTCGCGGAACCACGATAGCGCGGCGGTCTTGCGAAGAGTTGATGGTCATTTCAGGGAGCGCTGCGGTCACTTTGGGTTGCACTTTCGTGATTTCAGCGCGGTAGCCGAACGTGGGACCGCTGCGGCTTTGCTGGTCGCGCACGGAGAGGAAGAAGGTTCCGTCGGCGGGGGAAGTCCAGCGCAGGTAGCTGTCGGGGCCATTCGCGTCGTCGTTACTGCCGAGCGTTGCTCCTTTTTCGTTGAGGACAGAAATGATGGTATCGGCTCCCGAGCGAAGAGCGCGCGCGAAAACGCGGATATCGAAGGCTTCCCCTTTTTTTGCGGAGAACTTGAAGTGATCGACATCGGTTCGGTCGTTGATGATGCCGTTGAACGCAGCGGGGAGGGCGACGGGTTCAGCGGAGACCTCGGTGATGGCGTTGTTCGGTTCTGCTTCGAGCACGTTGGGGATGTCGATGACGCGGACGTTGACTGGGGATGGAGCGGGTTGGCCGTCTTCATCGATAATGCCGTGGAGCGAGTCATTTTTCGCGGGGAGCTTCACGACTTTTTCGCGAGGTCCGGAGACATCACCATTGAGAGCAAACTTTTGTTCCTTATCGGGTTGGCCGCCGAGGGGGAAGGAAGCGACGGGGCGAGGGAAGGTGCCCACGCTCATGAGATAGTGGCATTCGCCGACACCCGAGTTAGTGGTTTCCTTGATGGTGATCCGGTATTTGCCGTCTTCTGGGGCGAGAATCGACGTCACGGGGTTGGTTCGAGCGAAAGGAGTGTCGTCGACTTGTGTGAGGATTTCGCCATCGGGACGTCTGATGGTGACGTGCGGGTCGTATGGATTCTGTGTTTGGAGTTGAAATCCAATCACTTCCACGCTGAGGCGCTGTCCTTTTTTGAGTTCGACTTCGTAGTGGTCCTGATCCTCGTTTTGGGTGCGTCCGTAGACGGTGGTTCCGAGGGAAATGGGCTGAGTTGCATTGACGCCTTTCGCTGTTTTCTCCTTCGCTGGCATTTCCTCCACGAGCGGGAAGGGAAGCACGTAGAGCGGACGAAGGTCAGCGATCCCGCTGTCGGTCACGACGCGGTAGAGATGTTCACCGATGCGGGCGTTGGCTGGGGCTTTGATTTTCGCCGTGAACTTGTTTGCCGCGGTTTCCACCCAGGTTACTTCAAAGCCGGGTTCGTTGAAGAGCACGGTTCGTGCGTCTTGGAGGTTACTGCCATTGAAGTTGATCTCGATTTCCGATCCGCGGGTGACGCCTGAAGGGTAGGCAGAACCGACGCGAGGCGTGCCGGCTTGAAGGGCGCTTGCGGTGAGGATGGTCAATGCGAGTGTCGCGAGCGATTTGCGGAGAGGAAAGCGAGGGTTCATACGAAGCAATGCAGAAATCGGGGGCG
>JBIIXW010000247.1:0-12068 GCA_044347165.1 Chthoniobacteraceae bacterium | reverse complement strand
TTCGGGCTGTAAACTGAGCATAGATGCGGCAGACAGTTGCAGAGGCGAGCTTTTTGAACCGGCCCATGACGGAACTGGGGATGCCTTCGTGGTGAAGGGTGTAGATATTCTCTCGGAAGGGTTCGCTGGAATGGCGGCCCGGCAGGATGCCTGGCAGAGGTTCCACGAAGGAGCGCACGCACGATTTGCATCTGAAGCGACGGCACCGAATCTTGAGCCTGGCTGAGCGTCCAAAACTCTCTAAATGGCGAACGTTCCTCAAGTAGTGCCCCTTGCTCTGGAGGCTGCGACTACCACAGCGAATGCAGGCCTTCGGCCTTTTCGAGCGGGCTTGGAGATCAATCTCAAGGAAATCTCCCTTGGTGGTTTGGTTAAGAACTTTATAACCCTTTATTCCAATGCTGGTAATGATGCGGGACATCTCGGGATTTTAAACCCTCTGTCCCCAATCTTTGATCAAGAGCCTTTGATTCGGGATGCCGCAGTGCAAGCGTTTGGAACGTACGCAATCGGGACCCAAACTCACGGAGGATATGAGGTATGATGACGCAGCCCCAACGATTTGTGAAACGCCTATCGAGCAGAAGTTAGCACGCGTGCCGAATGTGAAACGCGGTCTCGTTTCCAACGTCCGTCTGCTCCTTTTGCGAAGATTCCTTGCTCGGTCCAGTCAGCGGTTACCTTGAGCCAGTACTTCGCATCAGCATCATCCGAGCGGAGGATGGCATCGCGCAGCGGCTTTGCGCAGTTCGGGTTCATCGCAAAGTACACGAGGGTAATGCGATCATTTCGATGAAGCCACATTTGCCGTTCGTCTGTGAGGATGGGATTACCCGCCAACCCGATGAGGACGGTGTGAGAAGAATCGTTCATGAGCGTTTCGATGTGTTGCTCCGTGAGGCTCGGGTTCCGAGCGGCTCCGGAGCGCACAAAATCGTCTCGGTCTCGAATGAATCGATCGATGGCACTCGGTGGCAAGTGAGGGTTTCGCGCGAGCAGAAAATGCACGTTCTGATTCCGTAGCTTGCCGAGCGATTCAAGTTCAGCGGGCTCGAGAGGATCACCTTGGACGACCCGTTCGGCCAGCAGTGCGGAAAATCCCTGCTCCATCAAAAACTTCGGTCCTCCTTTTTCGGGATAGGCCCCGCCGGCAAGGTTGCATCCGGTCAGCGCGTTCAGGAGGGACAATGCCATTACGGAAGTAGCTAATAAGCAGGCAAATAAGGATCGCGTTGTCATGGTTCAGTCGTCAGGCTCTTCACGGGGATGACTGCCAACTCATTCGCGGCATGACTCTTGTGCGTGTATCCGATGTACAACATACCGGCATGTTCAACGGCGTACGGGTAACTGAAATCGGCTTTGGGTGCTGACACACCCGGTGTGCCGGCGAACTCGGAGGTGCGGATCAGGTAGACCTTGCTGAACAGAGATTCGCCCGGCTTGCTGAGGGCGATTGTCAACGGGGTGCGAGCGCCGCCTGTGTTGGCGGTGTTTGTGCAGACCAGGTAGCGGTGTCCGGTGCTGAGAGTTCCCGCGTACGGCTTGCTGGTCGCCATCGGAAGGTTCGATGCGCTGGCGGGCGACCAAGTGCGCCCGAAATCCTCACTCACAGACAGCAGCGCGAGAGGCTTCTTTCCGTAGCGTGAGACGTTAAGGATGCGTTTGCCGTCAACGATCACAGTCGACTCGCCCCAAATGTTCGTGCCGAGGTTGGGGGCGGTCGGAATAACAATCTGTTCCCACTTGGTGAAGTCGTCGCCTTTGCTAATGGCAACTGTGGGCGGATTACCCGCTTTTCCAAACGCTTGTGAAACATGCAGGCCGGCCATGATCCAGTTTCCGTCAGCCATTTTTTGCGGCTGTTGCATCGGCCAGAATCCGTCCTCGAGGACGGTACCCAGTGGAGACCAGCGCTGAGTCTGCTCATCCAGCCGGTAGGCTCGCGTGTGAGTGGTTCCAACAAACTTTCCATGGAAGGCTCCCATGAAGGCCCACAGGGAACCGCTGTGGGAAAGGAAGACGCCGTGGCTCACCCCAAGGTCGCCTTCACCGGAATCCATCACGACCGGTTTGCCCCAGGTTTTGCCACCGTCCTCGCTGACCCGGACGTGGGCCTCTTCCGTCGGCGTATTTTCTTCACCGGTGTTGAAACCGTAGGATGCGTAGAGTTTTCCTTTGTGCCATTCGAGGCCGACTCCGAGGGTCCATTTGCAGCCGTCGGCATCGGGACGTCGCGGTTTGATGACATGAAAGGACGCGCCCTCCACTTGGGGAAGGTCCTCCGCGTTGGGAAGGGTTTTGGAAGGGTCCCAGAGCGGCACAGCGGAGGCCGGCTTGGGGATGTCATGGGTGACCGCGGACGGTTCGTATTCGCTGGCGATTTCCTCCTGAGAACGTGCGATCGCGTGAATGATGAAATCATCGACAGCCCCGGTGAAAGGTTGCCTCACATGTCCGGAGTCCCAGATGCCGCCGAGGGTGATGGGTGAGTCGGTGGGGGCAATCGGCGATTTGAGGCGAGCTTCGCCCGCGGGTTTGCCGTTGAGATACAGGGCTGCCTTGTCCTGTGACACGGAAAGGGTTGCCTTGTGCCATGCGCCGGGTTGCAGGGAATGCGGGCAGGGGATGGTGACCCAACCGTTTTGCCACAGATGCGCCTTGAGTTTGCCGTCGGGTTCGATGGTCAGGCTCCACTGACGTTCACCGCGCGAGTAGCGGTTTTTTCCGGCGATGATTTGTTGTCCGCCGGACAGGTCGTAGGGGTTGAACCAGAGGGAGAGCGTGAAGGATCCGCTGGCGAGGGGAGCGCTCTCTTTGAGTTCGATGACAGATTCACCGTCGAGTCGGAGCGATCCTCCTTTTGCTCCGGGTGCGCTGTGCACTTGTCCATGGGGGAGGCTCCAGCGCTCCGTTTTGTAGCTGTCTAACGGCCAATGGGAAACTTCGACTGCAGACGCCGAGAGACTCGCGAAAATCGCAGACGAAGCGAGGCAGGAGAAATACGGAAAGTTCATTTGATGAGGTGAAGGGGGGGAGGATGAGCGTGATGGAGTCGAGTGATGTTCGGCGGTGACGCCGTCGCGGGAATTTTGTTCTGGGCCCGATTGGTCGTCTCTGCGGGCAAATCTCAGGAACAGTTTACGTTCCAGTCCGCCAGCGGCGCACCTTGAAACGACGACGGGTCGTTCGATTTGGTAAGGCCGAGCGAAGTTCACCCCCCAAGGTAGGATTCCTCCTCAGTGTCCGCTTCAATGAGGCAACACGGTGTGTTTTGTTTGACATAGGGAAGCGTGCCCTCGGACACTAGGTAAATGTTTGCGCGCCATCTTTTCGCGTGGTTATTTTTGTCCTTCAATCTTAGTTTGACACTCGCAGACACTTTTGAGTTTGAGGGCCCTGATTCTGCACCGATTTACGTTATCGAGGGAGATATGAAGGAGTCTGGTTCCATCTCAATGATGGGGGGAGACTGGTTTTATGAGAACGACATGCAGGCTTCTATGGAAGTTGTGTCGGGTTCTATCACTTGCTCGGGTAAAACTTCCACGTACGGATCATTCACTGCGAACGGCGTGAATGTTCTCGCGGGTATGGAGTTCAACATCGCTGCAAAAGGTGTCGTCAAGCAGGCGGGTAACTCATTGAGGTGGAGCGGTTCTGCGGCTATGTCGGGGCCGTTGGTTTTGAAAACTGGCGTGGGCTATCCTGAGACGTGGCGAACGACTGGCATTTGGACCTACCGTAACATGCTGCTAGATTCGCTTACGGGCGAACAAGTCGGTCTGATGTCCTACAAAGCTACCGCGGTCAACGCTTACGGCAGGAAGTTCCCGCTAGTTCAGACTCCTAAGATGACCCGCATCCCGAGGCCAACAATTTATTCCTCGGAGTCTGACTGGAGGGAGGTCGCAGGTGTTTGGTCAGCGGAGGTTAGGGCAGACGTGTATCCGAGTGGGAAAATCGTGGGTCATGGTGACTTAATCGTGGGGCCCTCTTCGGATCCTTTTTCAGTAGTGAATCAAAGCATAAAAGGCTCCTTGAACCGCAGGACCGGTGTAGTTGGTATCAACGGCACGGGGTCGAGCAAGGCGACATCAAAGGTGAGGGTCACGCTCAACTATCTAGATTCGACGGGGGACACCATCCTTGGGAAAAGTTCCATCAATGCGTACGGACAAACCCGAAAGTTCTGAGAGCTTGTTTTGTGGATTCCGTCGTCGAGGGTTGTATATTGGCTGCGGGGTTAGCGTCATTTTTTTTGCAACATTGGTTGTTTGGTTTTCTACATCGAGTGATGATCGTGCGGCCGAGTACACAGATGAAGAGGGGGACTCGGCCGCGGTGACCCCCAAAGGCGGAGGGAGAGCTGCCAGTGATTCCGCAACAGATTCGAATAAAGCACAATCAGAGGCTCGGATTCTTGAACTTTGGGCGCCTCGATCGTCGAGCGAGCGGTCGGAACTGTTGAACTTACTGCAGCGGCACGGTGAGTTTGGTGATGCCGCGTTACCGCTGCTGTTCAGCGCATTGCAGCATCCAGATCAGATGATGAGGTTGGTCGCGATGCGAGGGATTGCGGCCACGCAGACGCATCGGGCTGTGTCCTGCTTGCTGGGATACATCTCGGACTCAGTTGCTGTTGAGGAGAGCACGGAGGCGGCTTTGGCACTGGCTACAGTTCAGCTTCCTCACGTATCCAGAGTTTTGCAGTCTACTCTTGAAACTACGCGCGGCGCCGTTTTGCGGGAGCATTTGGTGGACGCGATAGTGTCTCGGGCTGAATCTGAGTCCGGCGTGTTCATAGACACCTTCCTTCGCAGACAAGATGTGGCATCCGAGGAGAAAGAGAACTTGTTGAGAATGATTGGACTAAATAACTCCAAACCAGCTGAGTTTTTGGTAGGTTACCTTTATGATTCCGACGACAGTTTGCGGGATGGAGCTCTGCGGGGACTCTCTCTGCTTGCCGAATCTCGCGCCGCTACCGTCTTACTGTCGTTGATGGCATCGGAGACCGATTCGGTCCGTCGCGGGGAATACTACGGCGCGCTTGGGAATCAGATGGATGCGTCTCCGGAGGTGGTCGGAGCGCTGGCTGACACCGAAAAGGACGACAGGACGCGCATCCGAGGGTTAAAAGCGTGGTGTGAGTTACTGGCTCGTAGGGGAATAGATAACCATGTGGATGATAACACAGAATCTCGAGTTCAGTTCCTGACAGGCGTCGCTATTGCTCATCCTGACGTTTCGGAAAGGCGCGCCGCCCTCATCGCGATTGCATTGGTTCGGCGTCACCCGCTTGCAGAGAGGGCTTTAGTGGAAGTCATAGATAGAAGTGATTCGCTTAAGATTAGAATGCTTGCTACCGGGTTTCTCCGTCAGTGAAAGTACACCAAATAAGGCTATTAGCATTGTATGCGGGGAATGGGTTCTTTTTGGCGGTGTGTAACTGGCTAAAAAGTCCGATAGGTGTTGAAAAAGTTGAAGGTTGCTTTTCGAGGATAAAGTGCAAGCATTTATATATTTAATGTGTGTTATGTTCGGGGGGGGTCCGACAAGAGAAACGTTAACAACTTCTAAGGTGCGCTTCTCCCCCAACGGTAGAGATTTTGATGGCCTGTCGTTTGTGAAATCTAAGGTGCTGGAAAAAGTTGTCATTCATACCAGTTTATTAATGCAGTCCCGCCGCGTTCGTTTCCGACGTGTTTTGGTTGAAACATTTATTTTTGATTGGATGATTAATGAGTTTTCTTTTGAGTTGTATTATGTCCAGAGAAAGAAGTGTTACACGCCTTAGTGAAGGTCTATTTTTGGAGCGTGATTCCGACGGGGGCGGCGGTGGCCGAAAGTGGAAGCGAAACTTCAATCGGCTCACGTTTTCTGTGTCGAAGTTATTTGTGCGTCATGACTGTCATGTTTATAAATATAAAGATGCATTTGATGATGCGAAGGTGACCATAACTGGTCATGGTGATGTGTCGGTGTCAGTGGTTGCTGAGTTTACCTGTGAAGATTTAAAAGAATTAATGTTTTGCGCTCTCAGGGTTGAAGGAGATGGAGCGACATTCCCAACTTTACCTCAGAGTTGCATCAAACGTTTCAAACTCGAGTTGAGGGAGGGAGATTTGAGTTTGAATGAAAAAGACTCTGGTTTTGGAATGTTGGAAGATCGCGATTCTGAGTTCTTGCTACGACTGACTATTGACACTCAATCTCTAGGTATACTGTTACGTGCAATAACGTCCGGTAGTCTTCGTGTCGTACACTTCAACGCCATTATTTCGTCGCTTAGTACTGAGGATGAGAATGAGTTCCCCGCGTTTGGACTGCGTAGACATCTGCTGATAGATCCGTTCGAAAGATGGTCTCGTGCGGCACTGAACCACATGCAGATTGAAGAAGCCTCTTCTCAGAGGGAGTCGAGTGTTTTGTTGAGTTAACCCGAATCAGGATTGTTTTCGTATGGGAGTGGTTTGTATCTAAATGGACGCACATTGAGGCCGATTTTCACTTTTCAAGCTTTTAAAAAAGGTGAGTGCAAAGTTAGCATTAGTTAAAATCTTTCGAACACGTTTTCGCTGGTTATAGATGCGGTTCCCTTTCGGAACCATCAATCTGGTTTTGACAGCTGCCAAATGGCAGTATAAAAAATGCAAAATGGCGATTACGCTTTTGAGCCACGAACAAGTTTTTGACGACGCGCTCATGGACCGAGAAATCCGTCGCGGCCTGCCTGTGGAGCTCTTCTTCCAAGTCCGTGACGCTCTCGCGATTCAACCAGAAATGCTCTCGCAAATCATCAGTGTGCCGATTCGGACACTCATGCGGCGGAAACAAAGGAGCGAGCGCTTAAAATCCGATGAGTCAGAAAGATTGCTCCGACTCGCAAGGCTCCATCTACGGGCGGTGGACGTGTTGCAGGGCAATGAAAAGGCGCGACGCTGGCTTTTCTCCCCGAATCGCGCGCTTGGTGGACATACCCCATTTGAGTTTGCCTCTACGGAACCGGGCGCCCGAGAGGCGGAGAGGCTCTTGGGCCGGATTGAGCACGGAGTTTTTTCGTGATGACAATCTGGCGAATCTGCACAAAGCAGCACTTGAGGAACGCGTTTACCGGCGAGGGAGCTGCATTCAATGGCGGGCGTTGGAATTCGCCCGGAACTCCTGTCGTTTATGCTGCCGCGACGAAATCCTTGGCGGCTTTGGAAATACTCGTTCACACCGCCGATCCGAACGATCTCATCGACCTTGGGTATGTCGCTGTTTCCGTCGAGATTGAGGGGTTCATGGTCGCCGATGTCGCAAAGCTCCCGAGAAACTGGAAAAGCTACCCCGCACCAATCTCCACGATGAAAGTGGGTGACGTTTGGGCGCGCGCCAAATCGTCAGTGGCTCTCCGAGTGCCCAGTGTTGTTATTCCCTCGGAATCAAACTTCCTCCTCAACCCAACACATCCAGACTTTAGAGGATTAAGGATCGGGAAGCCGGTTCCCTTCGCCTACGATCAGAGGCTCGCGGGCCGCTCAAACTCCTTTTTGTAAACGGAGCGAGGATTAAGGGGAGGAGGGGTATTGGTATTCCATGTCGGGTGGCGATGTTTCCTGTTTTCCATTCTTCGCGGGCTTCACAGAGGAGCGCGGTGATCAGGCGGTGCGGGGAGGGTTTGTTGGCGAAAACCGGTACGGCGTTTGAGTTCCTGGTTGATTTGTTCGAGCGCATTGAAGGTTCTCAAGCGTGCCTGATGGGCGGGTGGCAGAGCGAAAACGGTGAAGCCTTTGGGCAAGTTTTCTTCCAGTTTCGCAGCGCGATTGGGAGCGGAGAGTGCATACGGGGCGAGGGTTTCCTTGATGCGTTGTTGCGCGGCGGGGAGGCTGTCGCAAAGGAGGACGCCTCGGTTGGCGCGAGCGACATCAGCGCGCTGATCAATCCACGGAACGTAAGCCTGGGCGTTTTGCTGGAGGTGGAACTGGCGGCGTTGCCAAGGGACTGCTTGGAAGCGGGAACTACGGCAGGCGTTGGTCGAAGATGAACGGCTTGACCTTGCCGAAGGAGATTTTTTGGAAGCCGGGATGCGCTGGATTGAGCCGCGAGCTCGGCTCCTCTGGGATGATCACGCTTGGAGTCTCCAGCACTGTCGAGCGAGCTTCCTTCACCCCAAAGGTCGGGCTTAGTATTTGGGGAAGAGGGTGGGGGCGGGGAAGCGGTCTTCGGGGGCGTTGCTGTCGCCGATGTACTCCTCCCGGGGAACGTTTACGAGAGGCCAGGAGGCGGGCCGGACGCGGACGACGCGGCCAGGACGAATCCCTTCGATAATCAAATCGGTCTCAAACCGAATCTGGATTCCACTGCTGCAAAATGGCACTTCACCCTTTGGTTGAAGGACATCCAAAATCGTGCCCCTCGATGCCATGTGGGCGGGACCGTACGCGCCGCCGGCGTGCTTCAACGTGTTCTCCACTCCGTTCATCGTCGCTTGAACGCCTTTCTCGAAGTCCGCGTAAAGTGCGGCATCCATTCCGCCAAACAATGTCGCGGTGATGGTTGCGCGGCCAAACTTTCCGTATTCGACCTCATCCACCCAGGCGGGCATCCAACGTTTACGAATCGATGACTTATGGCGCTCCGACTGATGTTTGGCGGCGTGCTCCATCGAGGCTTCATCTAACCAAATGTCGGAGATGTGAAACCGAGTGAAGATTCCATCGGGCGTCGGCATCCAGCTGATGCCCAGCAACACGCTCTGGCCGTCCAACACCTTCTTTCCCTCGGCGGGCCACGCTCCTTCCGAAATCATTTCGTCGATACCAACGCGCTCGCGTCCCCGCCAAATGCGCGTTGCGGCGTCGAGCGTCAGTTTCTCGCGTGCAGCGGATGGTTCGCCACCCGCTCGAGGTTCGCGACTCGCGGTCACCATCGCTTCGCGATTCTTCACGTCGATGTCTTGCAGCCTCCAAACGAGGCCGTTTCGGAGGCAGTGGCTTGGTTCGTCCTCCAGGAGCGCCACATGGTTCTCTGCGGGGGTAATCCCTTTGCCACTGTACCCCGACGTTTTGTTGCGTTGATCCACGGGAAGCACGGGTACGGACGATGTGGCCGGATCGGGCGGCAGGTAGGCGAGAGCGTGCATCACGGTTTCCAGCGGGATGTCTCGCAAATCTGCGGGCGCGCCGTGGTAGCGAACCATGCCGTAGGGAAGCAAAGCGAACGGATGAGGGGGATTGCGAAAATAGGTGCCCTCGCCCTGAACGCGGATGCTGCCGCGGCGGTTGGCGTGATCGATGAAGACAATCTCGCCTCGGTACGCGAGCGCCTTGTCGACGGACGGGAACTTGCCAACTTCGGGTCGGAACGGCCCTTCAACGGGCGCTGCAGCCGGTTTATTTTCGCCCAGTTTTTCAGCTGCGTTGAGGGGAAACATGAGCATGCCGCCAGCGAGAGAAGCGATGCAGAGGAGCGGGGATGCTTTATGCGAAAGAAAGGGGCGAGATCGTGACATAAGACAGGCGAGAGAACGCAAGACGTTTGGAAATCAGTATTTGGGAAAGATAGCTGGCGAGGGAAATCGATCGTCGGAATCAATGCGCGGATCGATGAGATATTCTTCTCGCGGCGCGGAAACATGAGGCCAACTCGCGGGACGAATACGAACAATTTTACCCGGTCGGATGCCTTCGATGATCAGGTCGGTTTCCAAGCGCACTTGAATGCCGCTGTTCCCGAACGAGGGAGGCCTTGTGGATTTCCCGACGCCCAGAATGGTCCCCTTTGAACCGATGTGCGACGAACTCACGATGCTGGACCACGGTTTCAACGTGTTCTCCGCAGAGACAATGACGCCCTGCTCTCCCGCTTTGAAATCAGCGTAGAGGGAGGCGTCCATCCCTCCAAACAAAGTGACGGTCGCCGTGGCGCGCCCAAACTTTCCGTACTCCACTGCGTCCACATAGGCGGGCATGAGGCGGGTCCGAATGAGGGACTTGTGCAGGCCGGTCTGGTGGTCGCGGGATCGCTGCATCGACTCGTCGTCGAGCCAGATGTCGGTGACGTGGAACTGATTCTCGACGCGATTTTCCCAAGTGCCTGCGGGGAGCCAGGACAGGCCGAGTTGCACGCGTTGTCCGTCGAGGGAGCGCTTCCCTTCTGCGGGCCATGATCCGTCCGCAATCATGTCCCGCAAGGCGAGGCATTCGCGTCCGCGCCAGATTCGGGTGCCTTCGTCGAGTGTCAGGGTTTGCTCGGGGGCGCTCGCGTCGCGCGTTTCTCGAGGCTCGAGGGTTGCGACGAGCTTGGTGAGATGCTTTTGAACGTCGACTTGCTTAAGGCACCACGCTTTGCCGACACGGATGCAATGGCTTGGTTCGTCTTCAAGCAGCAGAAGATGGTTTTCAGCCGGTTGTTCAATCGTGGGTTTCTGAACGAGGGGCACCGCCGAGTTGGCGGGGTCCGGTGGGAGAAATCCGCTGGCGTGGAGGAGTGTTCCGAGGGGGATGTTCCGCAGGTCCGCAGGCGCGTTGTGGAAGCGGACAACGCCGTAGGGTAGAAGGGCGAACGGTTGCGGACGATGTTGAAAGAACACCTCGCTGCCGCCGGTGACGCGAAGGCTTCCCCGCCGATTTGCGTGATCGACAAAAACGAGTTCGCCGCGGAAGGCATGTGCTTTTTCCAGTGGCGCAAATGTGCCGAGTTCGGGACGAAATGGAGCGGCCTCCTCATCGGGCTTTTTGGATTCGGATCCACTCGTCTGAGCGGGCGCGTTGAGCGCGAACACACGGGCTGTGGCGATGAGAGCGGCGAGCAGACGGATGAGGTCCCGCGTCATTCGTTTGGCGGAGGTGGGGACGCGAATCGGCTTCATGAAATCAGTATTTCGGGAAGATGGCCGGAGTGGGGAAGCGTTCCTCGAGACTATCATTTACATACTCCTCACGCGGGATTTGCGTCTTAGGCCAGCTTTCGGGCCGAATGCGAATCACCCGTGTGGGGCGGATTCCCTCGATGATCAGGTCGGTTTCAAATTTTACTTGGATACCGCTGCTACAAAATGGCACCTCGCCCGCGATGCGGGTCACGTCGGTGATTTTTCCATTGGAAGCAAGATGGCCCGGTCCGTAATGACCGCCTGCATGCTTCAAGGTGTTTTCGGCTCCGTTGATTTGTCCCGCAACGTCTTTTTTAAAGTCCCCATAGAGGGCGTCATCCATTCCTCCGAAGAGGGTTGCAGTGACCGTTGCGCGTCCGAACTCGCCGTACTTTACGTCGTCCACCCACGCGGGCATCCAGCGACTCCGAACGAATGATTTGTGCGCTTCGGTTTGGAGTTGGGCGGCTTGTTGGATAGCGGCCTCATCGAGCCAGATGTCTGAGATGTGAAAGCGGGTGAAGGCACCGCTGAGCCCGTCTCCAGGAGCGGGTTTCCACGTGATTCCGAGAAGAACTTCCTGCGCGCCGAGACTTTTCTTCCCGGTCGTGGGCCACGCCTTTTCTGCGAGGAGACGTTGAATGCCGAACCGCTCGCTGCCGCGCCAGACGCGCGTCGCGGCGTCGAACGTCATCTTTTCTGGAGTAACCTTATTGCCAGTGCCTTGACGAGGTTCGCGCGAGGCAATGATAGTGCCCTCGGTGTCATTGATATCGAGTTCGTGCAACTTCCAGACGAGCCCTTCGCGGAGGCAGTGGCTGGGTTCGTCTTCGAGTAGAGCGACATGGTTCTCGGCTGGGAAGATTCCGGTGCCTCGGTAGTGACCGGCGTCCTTCAGCTTGCTGTCGGGCGGTAGCACGGGCACCGCGGAGGTTTTGGGTTCGGGAGGCAAAAATGCTTTCGCATGCATGACGGTACCAAGCGGAACGTCGCGCAGGTCTGCCGTTGCTCCCGTTAGTCGCACGATCCCGTACGGAAGCATCGCGAACGGGTGCGGATCATTTCGATAAAACTTCCCCGAGCCCTCGACGCGGATGCTGCCACGTCGGTTGGCGTGATCAACGAACACGATTTCCCCGCGGTAGGCGTGGGCCTTTTCGAGGGGAGGGAACTTGCCGGGTTCAGGACGGAATAGCTCCGGCGCTTG
>JBIIXW010000093.1:0-12098 GCA_044347165.1 Chthoniobacteraceae bacterium | reverse complement strand
GTCAGCGGAATGGGTGCGTGATGCGGGCGTGGTCGGGGACGTGCGGATGTTGGTGCAGGCGACGGGTGGTCGGGAGCGTGTGGATTTGTCGGGGTGTTGGGAAAAGCCAGACCGCGTGCGTCGGGACCATCCGTTGGGCGGGTGGTTGCTCGCGGTGTGGGTGACGCTGGTGGTGGCAGACGCGTTTTGGACGCGTGTTTCCGACCGAACCCGTTCATCCGCCTGATGGCTTAAACCATGAATCAGTCATGGGTCAGGCGAACGGAGTAAATTTTAACCTCATCGCCGGGCCTGCCTTGTGGCACGGGATCGATTCGCAGTTGGAGCATCCCGCCTTTGTATTCTGACGAGTCCGCGAGGCGCACGCGATAGGTTCTTCGGGTCCCATCAGGGGTGGTTTTAAACATCACCGTCTTCGCGAATGCGCGGGTGCCGTGCGGACGAAAAAAAACGTTTGCCTGATCTGAGGCGGTTTTGAAGGACGCATCGATTTCAAGCACTGGGCCATCCGCTGCCCGCCAAAAGGTCTGGGGGCTGACGATTTGAGGATCGGGTCCGTCGGGGGTAATCGTCCATGCGTCGCTGCCGTTTGGATTTGAATCTCCCACATGGCGCGAGTGCCAGCCCTGCCGATTGCCGTTGAACGTCCACATCGGAACATTCTGTTTGGGAGCCAGTTCAGATGCCGCGTTGCGGATTTCCTTAAGCGAGCCGAGGACGAGTGTGACGTGGTACTCGTGGACGAGGTCGTGATCGATTTTTTCCAGTTCGTGTCCGGCAATGTAAGCGGTAGGTCCGGCTTGGGTATCATTGGGCCCCGGTTTTCCGTCGAAGCCCCCGATGAACCATGATCTGGATTCTCGGATGAGTCCGAGTCCTTGATCTGCGTCATCGAGGGTAGCGGACCAGAATTCGGTGCCGCTCCATTCTGCCCATCCCGGCTTTCCCTTGAGGCGTTCGATGGTTGCGACGGGTT
The DNA here is from genome assembly GCA_044347165.1 of Chthoniobacteraceae bacterium. Classification (GTDB taxonomy): domain Bacteria; phylum Verrucomicrobiota; class Verrucomicrobiia; order Chthoniobacterales; family Chthoniobacteraceae; genus JBEEPE01. The sequence continues at coordinate 11,122 of JBIIXW010000093.1, read as the reverse complement.
GTTGGGTGAAGGGTTGATCACCGGTGTAGCTGACGACGCGGTGGAAGTTTCCGTTCGTGTAAACGGCTGGGCACTCCTGAAGCCGTGCGGGGTAGGAGGTTGTATCGGTTCGCCGGTTTGTGAGTTTGCACCGAAGGTGAACCCGGTTGCCGTCGACACGGACCCATGATTCGAAGCGACACTCCCCCTCGACCTTGTTTAGTGGCCACTGGAGCGGGATGGAGCGCGTGTACAGTTCGTGCCCGTCATTGGAGTGCGACTCGGTGGTCGAGCCGTTTTTAAAATCGTCACCGGCTTGGATAGGGTTCCAGCCGAGGTGTTTCCAGTGGTCTTTTGGTGACTGCCCATTCGCAAAAAAGGGAACGGGACCACTGTAGTAGGACATCTGGATTTGCCGTCCGAGGTCGTGATTATTGACGACGTTGCCGAGTTCTTTTGAGGCCAGCAGGGTGATGGCGCCGCCTTTATCGAGATCGACACCGACCGTGAGCCGATCGGTCGTGAGGGTGCTGAGGTTCTCGGCGAGTGAGCACTGAACGACAATCGGGAGTGCGATTGCAAGGGCGAGTGCGCGAGCGGGAATCGGCGGGAGCGTCATTCGGGATCGGGGAAGAGATTGACGCTCGGCTCGATGGCACGCCGGTCTCGGAAGATGGGGGGCGGCGTGTCAGATTTCAGGGACCATCCCGTGAGGATGAACTCAGGGAAGGCGCGGTTGCTTGCTGGTTCGTAGACTTTCTCGCCTGAGAAGCGGCCGTGAATGATGTATTCGTGGTTGTTGTCTCCTCCGAGATGGTTCATTTCGCGATCCGGCGCGTAGGTGCGTTGTTCGTTGAAAATCACGAGCTTTGCGGATGACCAAGGTTGTCCCGGTACGCGGAGATATCCCCAGAAGCGGTAGTCGCGTTTGTAGATGCGCCGGCCGATGTAGTGGCTTCCGGGACGCTCTTGCTGAATGGAATCGGCGAGGCCAGCGCGCGCAGCCTTGTACTCTTTTTCCGGTATGAGGGGTGAGCACGCGGCGAGAACGAGCGCACAGATTGCAATGGTTCCGAGGGAGCGAAGATTGCGAGAAGGTTGCATGGTTAGAGGATTTCGACGGGGCACTCGGGCAGTGCTTCGAGGAAGGCTTTGCCGTAGCGCCGGTTAAGGACGCGCGGATCGAGAATCACGATGATTCCTCGATCTGTTTTCGTGCGGATGAGGCGGCCGACACCCTGTCGGAACTTCAGAATCGCCTCGGGGAGCGAGTAGTTTGAGAAAGGGTCCTCTCCGCGTGATTCGAGTTGCTCGAGTTTGGCCTCAATGAGCGGGTGATCAGGCACGGAGAATGGGAGGCGCGTGATGATGACATTGCTGAGTGCGTCGCCCGGCACGTCGACGCCACTCCAAAAGCTTTCGGTTCCGAACAGCACGTGGCGCTGATCTTTTTTGAACTCTTGCACCAAGGCTTCCCGCGAAAGGTTTTCCCCTTGGACGAGGAGTTTGTAGTCAGCGTCGTCGAGCTCCTCGCGAAGCAGTGACGCCGCCTCCGCCATGTGTCGGTAGTTGGTGAAAAGCACAAATGCCCGGCCTTCGGTGCGGTCGACGAACGCCCGAATCTGGCGGGTCAGCTCAGCCATGTACCGCGATTCGTCTTTAGGATCGGGCATTTTGCTGACGGCGTAGACCTTCATCTGATTCGGATAATCAAACGGGCTACCGATTTGGTGCGCGTCGATATCCCAAGCGCCAACGCGGTTTTTGAAATAGTCGAGACTGCCGGTGGACGTGCCGAGGGTGGCGCTGGTCATAACGCAGCAGTTGTCCGGACGGAAGAGCAGGTGTTTGAGGTAAGGTGCGATGTCAACCGGCGCCGCGTGCAAGGCGATAGACTGCTGGTTTTTGCCCGTTTGTTCGACCCAGTAGACTTGGTCTTCGTGTTCAAGTTTTAGGAAGGATGCGATGCCTTCACGGGCGTCCCGGATACGCCTTCCCGCGTCCTGAAGCTCTGATTTCACGGCGTCATTCTCTTGTTGGCGCACGAGGCGGGTGATCTCGGATTGTAAGTCGGCGAGAAATCCGGTGAGGGTGTCTTCGATGAACTCGGGTTGGCGGACGCGAAACTCGCGTTTGCGGTCAGAGAACTGTGCCCGCGACTGGACAGTGCCGAAAAAGGTGTCCGCCTTGTCTTCGATTTCCGACGTCAGTTTGACGGCGGCAGGCTGCATGAGCGCCTGAAGCAAACCCTTTCTTGTCCGTCGGTTGTAGAGCCGGTTTAGTGCGTAGCGGAGACCGGTTTGAGAGACCTCCATGCCGATTTGGCGCGCGGCGATGCTTTCGATGGTGTGGGCTTCGTCAAAGATGACGAAGTCGTTTCGGAAGAGGTAGCCCGGTGCGTCGTCTTCCGTTTCGCGTCCGGTGGCATTGAGAAAGAAGAGGGTGTGGTTCATGACCACGACATCGGCTTCGAGGAGGCGTTTACGGGCTTGTTGGTAGAAGCAGCGAGGATTGTTGCCGCACGTTTTGGCTGTGCAGATGTGGGCTTCGCTGCAGACTTCCGCCCACACGCGGGGGTCTGGTTCGAAGCCGAGGGTGCTGCGTGAACCGTCTTCTGTCCGATCGGACCAATCGCGGAGGCGCTCAAGGATTTGGCGTTCTGGGGAGGTAAAAAGACCGTCGGCCTGATCCATGGCGCGTTTGAGGCGCATGGGGCAGAGGTAGTTGGATCGACCTTTCCAGAGTGCGACGTCGAACTCAACGGGCAGGATTCTGGATAGCAGCGGCAAGTCCTTGTTCACCAACTGCTCTTGGAGGTTGATGGTGTAGGTGGAGATGATGGCTTTGCGTCCGTGTTCTTTGGCCCAGAGGACGGCGGGTGTGAGGTAAGCGAGCGATTTACCGACGCCGGTGCCAGCTTCGACGATGAGGTGTTGGTTGCGGGAGAGGGCGCGTGCGACGGAGGCGGCCATGGTGCGCTGTTCTTCGCGGAACTCGAAGTTTTTGGCGCGCGAGAGGAGACCGCCTTCTGAGAAGGCGTCGTGGATACGCGGGACAAAGTCACTGTCGTTTTCCTCTGCGAACGAGATCATCTCACGGGTAGTTGAAAGTTTGCGGCAACCCTTTGAGGATACCATCATTCATGGTCCACCGGCAAAGCCGGTCGGGGGAGTGAATGGTGCTCGCTGAACGTTTTTGAACCAGTTGAATGTGAAATGATATGGGGCTGTTGGACCGGTACGTATTGCGCAACTTTCTAGAGCCCTTGGGGATGTCGATGGGTGGGTTTATCGGGGTATGGTTTATTTTTGATATCAGCGATAACGGGCCGGAGTTTTTTCGGAGCGGCGTCGGGTTGAAAACGGTTGCAGATTTTTATTTGGAGCAGTCGCCGCAGATTGTTTTGATGGCGTTACCGGTCGCGATTTTGTTGTCGCTGCTGTTCGGCTTGGCTCGGATGTCACGGGCCAATGAGGTGATTGCGATGTTGGGGGCTGGACGGAGTTTGCCGCGGATTTTGCTCCCGTTGGTGGCGTGCGGTTTGGTGGGCTCGGGCGTGTGTCTTTGGTTAAACTCAGAGTTGGCACCGAAGGCGGAGGCAGAGCGGAAGTTGCGTCTATCGGACATGACCTCGCGGGATGTCGGGAGATCTCGATTTGTGCATGCCCACTTGTTTCGGGATCCCGTGACGATCCGGACGTGGTACGTGAAACGGTTTACGCCGGGCGAGTCTCTTTTGGAAGGGGTCACGATTCTGCAACAAGATGCGGAGGGGCGTGTGGTGAGGAAGTGGTATGCTGCGCGTGCGTTGTTCGACGAGGTTCGTGCGGCGTGGATTCTTCAGCGTGGGATTGCGGTGACGCTGGATGAACGGGGCCAGATTGCGGAGGGAGGGTTTGACGATTTTGAGCGGGACGGTCAGCGGGTGATGGAGGGGTGGACGGAGACGCCGTGGCGAGTGGGTTCGTCGCGCCTGGACCCGTTGGCGATGTCGGTGTCTGACTTGTTTGAGTATTTGGGCAAGAACGGAGATTTTTCGGATGAGCGGTTGGCTCCGTTTCGAGTGAACCTGTGGGATCGGTTGGCGATGCCGTTTAGCTGTGTGGTGATTGTGATGCTAGCGGGACCGCTGGGGATTGTTTACAGCCGGCGCGGGGTAGTGGCGGGGGTCAGCTGGGCGTTGATGCTGTTTTTTGTGATGTTTTTTACGCGGAACACCTTGCTGGCGTTGGGGCGGTCGGGACGGGTGGACGCGGGAGTGGCGGCGTGGATGCCGCTTGGGCTGTTTTTCGTGGTGGGTTGCGTCCTCATGTGGTGGCGGTCGAACAATACGAGTTTGCGGTCTTTACTGCGTCTGGCTCCCGTGAAACCGACGCCTCGAGCGGGGGTGACGCTCTGATGCGAGCAAATCGATCAACGGTTTCGGTGGTGGATTGAGGTGAAGTTTGAGCTGGGGTGAAGTAGCCTGTTGGCTTGTCTCACGTTTATGCAGCAAGAGTGGTCGATTCAGTCTCGAGGTGATCGGTGTTCCGCAACGGGGGAGCCGTTTTTGGACGGACAGTCTTTCTATACGCTTCTGTACCGCGAGGACGCTGGGTTCCGGCGAGAAGACCTCAGTGAGTTGGCATACGGGGCTCGTGATGCTTTCGGACCGAAACCGTTTTCACTTTGGCGATCGAAGTTTGAGAAACCGGCGGAGAAGCCTCCTGAGGCCATTGAACGCGCCAGTGCGGAGGAGATGCTGCGCTGGTACATGGAGCAGGATGGGCAGGGCTTTGCGAATGTTCGCTACATTCTTGCGGTGATGCTGGAGAGAAAGCGTCAGTTGAAAGAGGTGGAAACGCGACGGACGGAGTCGGGCCTCGTTCGGGTGTACACGCACGGCAAGACGGGCGAGATTTTTGTGATTCCCGACCCTGAACTACGGCTGGAGCAACTGGCTGAGGTGCAGATGGAAGTCATGGATCTGCTCACTGCGGGGCGTCCGGGTGTGCCGGCCACGGTTGAGGCAGGTTCTGGGACGAGCGACCCCCGGGTCCTGGCGGATTCTGACACGGATTCATCGACGGACGGTTCGGAGGCGGCGCGTTCTCAGGAAGCGGAAGTGGCGGCCGGGGAGGCAGTGGATTTCGCTGCCTCGAACGCGGCGTCAGATGCGGGCTCGCCTGAGGCGCTGCCCACGGAAGAGGGGCTCGCTGACGGGGCGGCTACTTGAGGCGGCCCGCTCGATCAATCCACCGGTAAGCGCGCTTGGCGTTGAGCGACGCGAACTTGCTCAGTGCGTCGCCGCCCTTGGCGCTGATGTACTCGAAGGAAAGACGCTGTTGGACCGCGTAATCGCCTGCTTTTTCGGAGTTTGGCCAGTCGCTGCCGTAGATTACGCGGTCTTCGCCGAACGCGTTCCAAATCACGTCAAAGTAGGGTTGATAAAACCCGACATCCTCGGGAGCTTTTGCGCCGTTCCGAGAGGCTCCTCCCATGAAAGCGGAGATTTTGCAGGCGACATTGGGACGTTTGCCCGCTGCGGACATACCGTCGGTCCAGTCTTTGGGCGGAGTGTCTTTGGTGATGGCCACATTTCCCATGTGGTTTACAACGCACTGGAGGGATGGGATTTTTGCGGCGAGTTGAGCGACGAGCGCTGGATTTTCAGGGCCACCATTGATGTCGAGCATTAAGCCGAGTTCCGAGAGAAGCTCAAAGGGTTTCAGGAGTCCGGATTCCAAACTGGTGCGCACGAGCGCGCTTGAGACTCGGATTCCGCGAAAGAGTGGGCTCGCCGCAAATCGTTTGATGTTATGGGGAAAATCCGGATCTTCGGGTTTCACATGGCCCACGATGCCAACCACAAAGGGATCGTCCTTCGCGATGTCCAGCAACCACTGATTATCCTCGAGACGAGGGCTGGCTTCGACAATCACGGTCCCAGTGACCTTGCGGTGCTGCGGAACGGCGCGGAGGTGTGCGGGAAGCACGGTTCGGTAAATCGCGGTGCCTTTCGCTGGCCAAGGAACGCCCTCCGGACGCGTGGGATCATAAAAATGCGTGTGGCAGTCAATCACGTCCAGCGTGTCGCTCGCTGCCTTTAGGGCGCAGGCGGAGGAAATCAACGTGCTGGAGAGTGTTCCTGCGCTGAGGGTTAGGAAGTCGCGTCGAAGCATGGCTCAAAGCGGTTAGGAGTTCTTCGCGGTCAGTTCGGGAATGGGGCGACCGTCGTCGACGAGCGGCGTTGGCCGTCCGTTGAAGTCGGTGATGGTGGTCTTTGCGGCGTCGATTCCGAGGTGGTTGTAAATGGTCGCCAAGAAGTCGTGAGCATTGCAGGCGCGCTCGATGACATCTTCGCCCCGTTTGTCGGATGCGCCGATGACGCCTCCTGTTTGAATGCCGCCACCTGCCCAAATGTTACTGAAGGCACGGGGCCAGTGGTCGCGGCCGGGTTGCAGCGTGCCTGCGGGAGCGCTTGCATCGCCCGCGCCGGTGCTCGGGCTGTACTCGATTTTTGGGGTGCGGCCGAACTCACCGGTCACGACCACGAGCACGCGTTTGTCGAGGCCGCGCGCGTACACGTCCTCAATCAGAGCCGACACGGCTTGGTCGTAGGCTCCGCAACGGAATCGCAGCGCATCGAAGATGTGCTGATTTACGGCGTGGTCATCCCAGTTGCCGACGCGACCGCAGAGCGGGCCGCTGAGGCTGCTGGTGACGATTTCAACACCGGCTTCTACCAGGCGTCGCGCCAGGAGCAGTTGCTGTCCCCAGCGGTTGCGTCCGTAACGGTCGCGGGTGCGGTCGTCTTCCTTGGAAAGGTCGAACGCATCGCGGGTTCTTGGGTTGGTGAGCAGGGTCATCGCTTGCGACTCGAACTGGTCGATGGCACCCAACTCGCCAAGTGTGTCAAAACTTCGCTCGAGTTGATCCAACCGTTTTCTGAGGGCGACCCGTTCGCTGAGGCGGGCAACTTCTGCGGGGTCTGATAGACCGATATTCGGAACCTCGAAGTCGGGACGACTCGGGTCTCCTGTTACTGCGAATGGGGCGTAAGCTGCTCCCACGTAGACGGGTCCGTTGTATTCGAGGACGGGGTTCACCGTCACGTAGTTGGGCAGTGGATTGTTTCGTGCGCCTTGTTTGGAACGGAGATACGTCGCTGCGGACATCCAGTCGGGAAGACGTGGTTTGGGTTTGTCGCGGGTGTCCATGTCGCCCGAAAGCATTTGCATGGAGCCAGCGGGGTGTCCGGCCGCCTTCTGGTGCATCGAGCGAACGATGGTGAACTTGTTGGCGATTTTTGCCTGAAGCGGAAGGAGTTCCGTGATTCGGGTTCCTGGGACTTTCGTGGCGATGGTGCTGAACGGTCCGCGGTACTCGCTTCCCGCATCGGATTTAGGATCGTACGTGTCGACATGCGAGCAGCCTCCGGGTTGCCAAACCATGATGACGGAGTTGCGGGCACCGGACGCAGGTTGGTCAGGCGTTGCGGCTCGGATGCGGAAAAGTTCGGGAAGTCCGAGACTCGCGAAGCCCGTTAGTCCGATGCGCATGAAGCCTCGGCGGTCTAACGGGCCGGGGCAGTTCCTGAGGGAAAAGGGGTTCGACATAGGATTAGGGTTTCTTGGTCGGCTGAGTTTGTGGTGGGGTGAGGGTTGCAAGTTCCTTGCCGTTGGAGGCGTCCCAGAATCGCAGCGCGCTGTCTTCACCTCCTGCAACGATGGTGCCTGTGGGCGAGTTGGCTGCCGCGGATTGCATAAACTCCGGAAGATTCGTCATGGAGCGCACTTCCGCGCCATCGTCGCCTACGATGCGAACTTGGTTGTCACCGGAGGAGGTGAGGATTTGGTTGGTTTCACCGAGGAACTGAAGGGAGGTGATTTCCTTTTTCCAGCTCGTGAGCTTTTTCTTTCGCTCGCCGAGCGCCATATCCCAAACATTGACCACGCCGTCGGCTCCACCGGTGGCTACGACGCGCCCATCGACCCGAAACGCGACAGCGGTCACTTGATGGGTATGGGCTTCGAGAAGATAGACGTGCTTGCCCGTGGCGATTTCGGTGACTTTGGCGAGACGGTCTGCGCCGCCGGAGACGAGCCATTTTCCGTCGGGTGAAAAGTCGACCGCGAGTACTGCGTCTCGGTGGCGTTCTTTCCACATGGCGACTTGTTTGCCAGACGCGGCGTCCCAGAGGTGAATGTCTCCGGACCGTGAAAACTCGCCTGAGCCGGTGGCGATGAGTTTGCCGTCTGGGCTGAATCGCGCGGCGTTGACGCGTCCACTGAAGGGAGATGCGGCGGTGGCGCTTCCGATGGTGCGCGCGAGTTTCCAAGAAACGCTGGGCTCGCCAGAAACGGTCGTCCCGTTTTCGAGTAGGCAGAGTGGGGTTCCCTGCAGGACACGAAGGGCGGTCGGCGGAGATGCTGAATCTGCCACGCGGGTGGCGATAGGCCTTCCTGATTCGGTGGCCCAAGTGCGGATGCGTCCTGAGGGGTCCACTGCGTGAAGGGTTGCGTTATTTGGGCCGAAGGCGAGGAGCGTGGCGGGAGGCTGTGGTTTGCCTGCGGCGTCTTTCAAGGAAGCCATCTCCTTGGTCGCGTCGGCTTGGGTTGCTTCTGAACGTTGGATGATGTCCTTTGCGGATGCGGCGTCCGCCGCATTTCGCTTTCGGCCTTGATCAATCCGAGCGATGTGAGCTTCGCCATCGGTCACTTGGTTTTTCGAGTTGGCGACAAGCGTCTCGGCTGAAACGAAAGCCTTTTTCGTCGTGTCGACTTTGTTAAGAGCATCACGCCGCTTCGAGGTTAGTGTAGCGTCTGGTTTGCCTTCCGGCGCGGCTTTGAGTGCGGCCTCTACCTCTGCTAACTCTTTCTCCGCCGCGGTGAACGCTTCTTTCGCCGGGGTCACTGCTTTCTCGCGTTCAGGCAGGGTTTTTCGGGCCGTCGCAATGAGGTCGGTCGTGCGTTTGGTGTGGTTATCGAAGTCCCTCACTTCGTTCTCCAGTTTCGTGAGCAAAGACTTTTGGAACGCGATTTCAAGTGTGACTCGCGCAAGGGTTCGCTCGAGCGAGTCGAGCTTTGACGACGTTTCGCTGTCTCCTGAGAGTTCGATTAGCTGTTTACCAGAAGGAAGTTCAATCAGACGAATGCGACCGGAATCCAGTGCAAGCGCGGCACGAGATCCGTCCGCGCTGATGACGAACTGAACGGCATTGGGGGTCTTGATGGTTACGAGCGCGTCGGTCTTATCGGTTGAGTGCAGCCGCAGGGTGGCGTCCTTCGCGAGCACCGCAAACTGGGATCCGTGTGCTGGGCCGAGCGCGATGATGCCGTTGGGGATGACGAATGCCGGAGTGGCTGCGGCTGAGGCACTCGGTTTGACCGGTTGGTGGACGATGTTGCCTTCGGTGGTTGCCGAGATGAATGCTGAGCTGTCGCCGGTCCAACTTGCGAAGGTTGGCTTACTGGTGAGCTTGGGAGCTGGAAGGGGATTCCCGGTCTTTGCTTCGCGGATGTCGATTTGGCCGTCCTCCAGCAGGAAGGCGACAGCGGAGTCGTCCGGAGCGGCCTGGATGGAAACGGGTTTCGCTGAAAGCGCCGATCCCAAGTGCTGTTCCGTAGCTTGCGCGTTTTGATCGAGAATGACCGGTGTGTTGTCGGGACGGACGGCGACGAGGCGCGCGGATTGGTTAAGGAGGGTGACGAGGGTGCCGGTCGCTTTGGGAAGCATCGGCATTTTAGCCTCTTCGCGGTGCCAGATTTTGAGTTCGCGAAAGCTCGTGGTGACCAGTGAGTTGCCGTCCGGACTAAAAGCGATGGATTGGATGAAAGAACGGTGTGCGGCGTTGGGTGATCCAGCGCTGGCATCGACGGGTGCGTTCAGCGGTTGTCGTGTGGCGGTGTCGTAGGCGAAAAGGCGGTTCCCACGGGCGCAGAGCGAAAACCGTCCGTTTGGACTCACCGCGACGGCGTAGATGGGAGCGACACCCGCTGGCAGTTGCTTCCATGCGATCTCGCGCGACGGTTTAACGGAGTCTTTGGCGCCTTCATCAATCCAGGTTGCGAGCACCTTGATTTCGGCAGGGGTGAGGTCGCGCGCACCAGATTTGTTGTTCTTTGGCGGCATCACCGCATCGCCTTGGTGCAGGGCGGATTTCAGCACGAGGCTTTCGGCCGATTTTCCGGGGATGACGCCTGGTCCGGAATCACCGTCCTTTCGGATTTCGTTTGGCGACTCCATGTTGAGTCCACCTTTGGATGTCGTTTTGTTGTGACAGGCGACGCAGTTGGATTCGAGAAATGGGAAGACGTCTTTATAGAAATCCACCGCTTCTGCCGGGCTAACTCCGAGCGCGGCGATGCCGAGTGTCGTCAGGATTTTTGAGGCGGCTGGCATCACTTTTTGGCGGGAAGAACGCGGAACTGCAGGGGTTCGGAAGTCACGATATCGACGATGTCTTTCGGTGCTTCGGCAGGTTTTGCGGCGACTTTTCCGACGGGTTGCTCTGTGCCAGATTTCGACTCTGGAGGTGTTCCTCCGGAGGTCGTGGTGGGGGCTGAAGCGGGTTGCTGAAGTTTTGGAGCGGACGGGTATTTGGCAACCACGCCACCGTGGATGGCAAAGGTGTAGTCGCCCGGCGCGAGTTTGAGCGTGGCGAGGTCGAGTTCCACTTTTGCCTCGGCTGCCTTGGCAGGGATGTCGAAGGGTTTGATGCCGGCGAGATCCTGTCCGAGAACCGACATTTTCATGGAACCGCCGGAGAACTCGCCGCGCCAGGAAAGCTTGAGAGGGATGGCGAGTTTTGAACCGACTTCTGCCTCGAGCAGCTGATTTTCGGCGGGCGCGATGGTAAGTGGCGTGAGTTCTTCGCCTCCAACGGAGACGGGCGTGTCGGCGAAAAGTCGAGGCATTGGGGTTTCGCCGCTCGCGTCGCGCACGGGCCAGACCATGGAGGCGGTCGGGCAGTCTCGAACGACCTCGCGTTCACCAATTTTTGCGAGGCCAGAGATTTTGGCTAGGGCGACTCCACGCGGCGCGTCTTCCGTCGCGGAGAAGAGGATGGTGCCAACGTTCTTACCAGCGGGGATTCGGAGACCGGTCGCGGTGACGCCTGGGGGCAGATTTTCGACCTTCAGCTCGATGGCGCCATCGAATC
>JBIIXW010000092.1:0-12230 GCA_044347165.1 Chthoniobacteraceae bacterium | reverse complement strand
TCTATTTCACTTTGGCGGAGTGCTTTGGATGGGGGCTGTACGAGAAAGCGTTTTCTCGTTGGATGGACTGGTTGCAGAAGCCGGGCTCCGATTCGGGCTTGGATGCGATTGACGGCAAGGGAGCGAATGCGCGGAGGGATCGTTTTTTTCTCCTGTTTTGTGAGGCGTCCGGTCGAAACCTGTTTCCGTACTTCCGAAAGTACGGGCTTGGGGTGGGCGAAGCGGGCATTAGCCCATCGGTCATTGCGTCGGTTCAGCGGCTTCCCGAGTGGACGGGCAATCAGCCTGTTGAGGCTTTGGCGGGACCGTCGGTGGTGCGGTGCGGCGCGGCGCGTGCGGGGGATATCGTCGCGAAGTTTACGGCGAAGGACGCAGATGCGGGGACGATTTTTTCTTATCGAGTTGTGTCGGGGGATGAAGGCGGCGCGTTTGATTTGGATCGGCGATCGGGTCGCTTGGTCTTGCGTGCGCCCGGAGCGCTGAAGTTTCCTGCGAAGTTGGTGATTGAGGTGCAGGACAATTGTATTCCATTGAGCACGAAACAGATGGAGTGTGAGATTGTGCGCTAGCGACGCGCGCAGTGAATCTGAGGATCGGCGGAGTTTTGGATGGGCGGGCCGGTGGCGGTCTTGGGCGTGAAAGGGATCATTTCTCGTGGTGGTTCGGGTAGGTCGGCGTGTTGTTTTGATAAAGCCTTCGCCATCGGGCATGCGGGGTGTCATGTTAACGGATGGTCAATTCCCAATTTGCGCGTTTCGGATTATCGCAGCCAGTGCTTCAAGCCGTTGCGGCAATGGGGTTTGAAGAGCCTTCGCCTATTCAAGTGCAGGCGATTCCTGCGTTAATGGAGCGTCGCGATGTGGCGGGTCTATCGCAGACGGGATCTGGAAAGACGGCGGCGTTCGCGATTCCCGCGGTGGAGCGGTGTCTTGCGGGGGGGCGGGGGTTGAAGGTGTTGGTGTTGTGTCCGACGCGTGAGTTGGCGGTACAGATTTCGGGTGAGTTTGAAAAAGTCGCGGCCTCGGCTCGGAGCGTGTCGGTGTTGCCGATTTATGGGGGTCAGAGTTATTCGGTGCAGTATCGCGGGTTGAAGGACGGGGCGAACGTGGTGGTGGGAACGCCAGGACGGATTTTGGACCACTTGGAGCGTGGTTCGCTCAAGTTGGAGGGGGTGGAGATGGTGGTGTTGGATGAGGCGGATCGGATGTTGGACATGGGATTCCGCGAGGATATCGCGGCGATTTTGGCGGCAACGCCGGAGGGGCGTCAGACGGCGTTGTTTTCTGCGACGATGAACCGGGAGGTGGAGCGGTTGGTGGATTCGTTGACGCGGGATGCGGTGAAGATTCGGATTGGCGCGGAGAGTTTGCCGGCACCGGACATTCAGGAGCGGGTGTACGACGTTGGGCGGACGGATCGGGTGGAGGCGGTTCGTCGGGTGTTGGCGTGTGAGGGGATTGAGTACGGGATTATTTTTTGTTCGACGAAGCTGACGGTAGATCGGGTGATGGAGGAGTTGAATGATGCGGGGTTGGTGTGTGACCGGTTGCATGGGGATATGACGCAGGCGATGCGCGAGCGTGTTTTGGCGCGATTCCGCGAGCGGCGGATTAGTTATTTGGTGGCGACGGATGTGGCGGCGCGCGGGATTGATGTGGCGGATGTGGAAGGGGTAATCAACTTTGATTTGCCCCGTGATTTGGATGATTACGTGCATCGGATTGGGCGAACGGGACGCGCGGGGCGGAGCGGTAAAGCGCTCAGTTTGGCGACGCGTCGCGACGCTTTTCATGTGCGACGGATTGAGCATTCGGTGCGACGGCGGTTTCCGATTATTCCGTTACCGGGACGGGAGGAGATTGAGGAGTTGCGGTTGAAGGCGCTTTTAGATCGGGTGCGAGCAGTTTTGGAGGGGGGCGAGTTTAAGCTGCGCGACCATTTGTTGACGGATTTCATCGGGGGAGAGTGGGGCCCTCGGGCGGTGGTGTCGGCCATGCTTGAGGTGATGGCTTATCCCAAAGGCCGTCCGAAGGTGGAGGAGCCTCGGGCCGAGGACCGCGGGTCGTATGGTCCGCCTCGGCGTCGGGATGGGCGGTCAGGGTACGGTGGTGAGGGGGGGGGCCGCGGGGGGCGCCGAGACGATCGCGAAGGACGTGATCGGGGTCCAGGGCGGCCTCCGATGCGCCGTAAAAACGGGCGGGAAGGACGGGAATTGCCTAAAGGCTAAAGGCTCGCGATCCGTAGCCTAATTATGGATTTTCTGTTGGCGCAGGAGGAAACCCGTCGGAAGGTGGGTTCCCTTGCGGTGTTATTCGTGTTGGGGGCGTTGGGAACGGCTGCGTTGGTGCACGTCGTTGCCATGTGGGTTTGCGGGGTGACCTTGATTGGGCTGACTCACTGGGGTTACGCCCCGTTCACGTTCGGGTTTGCGTTTGTGATGATGGGGGTTGGGACGGTTTTCCGGATGTTTTCTTTGCAGGACGGCGGGTCTGCCGTTGCCCGTGAGATGGGTGGGCGCAGGGTTCACCCGGCGAGTCCTGAAGCGTACGAGAAGCGGCTGGTGGAGGTGGTTGAGGAGGTGGCTCTCGCGGCGGGCGTTCCTGTCCCAGAGTTGTGGGTATTGGAGCGGGAGGAGGGGATTAACGCATTTGTTGCCGGGCTAGATCCTGCGTCGGCGGTGTTGGGGCTGACGAATGGTGCCTTGAGGCGGTTGAGCACGGAGGAGCTTCGGGCGTTGGTCATTCACGAGGTGGTGCACATCATGAACGGGGATATGCGCCTCAATTTCCGGTTGCTCCCGTGGGTGCACGGGTTGGCTTTCCCTGTGGTTACGGGGCGCCAGTTATTGGGATTGCGGAATGGGTCTACGGAGAGCAGCACGTTGCTCCGCGCTTTTGCGATGTTACTGATGTTGTTCGGTTCGATTGGGTCGCTGTTTGCTCGGATCATTCAGTCATCGGTTTCGCAAGCGCGGGAACTGGACGTTGATCGTGTGGTGAATCACATGTTGAGGTCGCCGAACGCGTTGGTGGCTGTTTTGCGTAAGATTGGGGGTTGGTCGACCAATAGTTTGGTTTCGAGTGAGTACGCGCCTGAGGTGGGGCACATCTTTTTTTCGGAAGCGTTCAGTGGTCCGTACGTATTGTTTTTCCCCACGCACCCGCCGTTGGAGGAGCGCATTCGGGCTTCGGACTCGAACTGGAATCGGGAGTATTTGGGGGCGGATGTACAGGATCTCGAGCAGGAGCGGGGGATGAATGAAATGCGGGAGGTTCTTGCGCGTTTGGAGGCCTCCGAAGGGGATGGGTCAGGGGAGCAGTCCCCCGCATTCGCAGAGAACCCCGCGATGACCGTGAGGTTTCCGGCCGAGCAGCATATCCCGTCCAACGTGCTCGAGGACGTGACCGGGCGGATGAATCCCTCAAGTTTCATCCATGCTGGATTGGTTCGTCGCAGTTTAATTCCTGATTGGGTGTTGCGGACTCGGTCGCGCGAGAATGTAAAGGCGCTGATGATTCAGCTTTTCCGAGCGCCTCATCGGGCGGAGTCGCGGCTGGGTGACGCGGCGCCTTCGCAGAAAATGGCGTTGTTTGATATGGCGATGCCGTTGTTGCGTCGGATGGGGTACGAGGATTTTGCGACGCTTTATCTGCGGTGTGAACGCGAACTGGCTCGGTGCGACGAGGTCGAGCTTTTCCGGTTTCTTTTGTTGAGGGCGTTTCGTCGTCGGATGCGGGTGGGGTTGGGAATCATGGAACCTTCCCCCGCGCTTTATCATGAGCCCACGGATCTTTGGCTCGAGTTGCGGACGTTGATTTCAACGATGGTAGTCATGGGTGGCCCATCAGCGGGTTACCCACACGCTTATGCAACGTCTTGGGAGAAGCTGGGAGCGGACGGAGCGCCGCCGCAGATGAAGATTGATGGCGATGCGGCGGCGTTGAGTCGCGCGCTTGAGCAGATTGAGCAGGCGTCTCCGGCTCTGAAACGGCGTATTTTGTTGGCGTGCGGAGCTGCGATTGGGCAGGGCGGGTATGTCACGGACTACGAAGGGTGTCTCATTCGGTTGCTGGCTGATGTGATGGGGGTTGCCATCGTGCCGATTTTCCGGAGTCCGGAAGCGGTGGCTGAGGTGGAGCAACCCGAGCTGATTTCGTTGGGATCGGCGGCGTGACGCGCCGGCTTGGCGCGCGGTTTGTCACGACTCTCCGCGTGACACCGAGGGAAGGACGTGGCAAAGGAGGCTGGTCATGATTACTCCCTCCTCTCTTCGTCGCGGATTTCTTCGCACCGTGTTGTTTGCTTCGCCCCTGTTGGCCGCTGGTGTTTTGTCGGCTCAGGAGCCGTCGGGCTCACCGAGCGGTAAACCTGTGGAAGAGGTGGCGGTGATTAAAACGACGAAGGGTGAGATGGTGGTAAAGTTCTGGTCGGACAAGGCACCGAAGACGGTTGAGAACTTCAAGAAACTTGCCTCGGAGAAGTTTTACGATGGGACGGCGTTTCACCGAATCATCGATGGTTTCATGATTCAAGGAGGGGATCCGAATACCAAAGATGCAGCGAATGAAGACGCGTTTGGCACGGGTGGCCCAGGGTACAAGATCAATGCGGAGTTCAACGACCGGAAGCACGTGTTTGGCGTGATTTCGATGGCGCGCAGCGCGCACCCAGACTCCGCGGGAAGCCAGTTCTTCCTGATGCTTGGGGATGCGCCTTTTTTGGACGGTAAGTACACGGGATTTGGCCAACTTATTAAGGGGGAGGAAGTTTTGAAAACCATTGGAAAGACGCCAGTGAGTGCGAGTCGCAGTGGTGAGCGAAGCAAGCCTCAGGAGCGTGTCGAGGTGAAGAGTGTGCAGATTGTGAAAGTGTCCGATCTGGCGAAGTGACGTCTCGAGGTGGTTTTGGCCGAAAATCCGCACGAGTGTTTTGGCGGCCCCTCAGTCTGTTGAGGGGCTGCAGTTTTTTATGAAAAGAACTGGAAAAGTGAGAATTGCGACGCCTCAAATGGCGTGTGGGTTGAGCCCTGCGGACAATCTGGAGCGGGCGGTTGGGCAGATTCGGCAGGCTGCGGCGCAGGGCGCTCAGATTGTGGGTCTGCAGGAGTTGTTCACCTCGGTGTACTTTTGTCAGATAGAGGACCACAAATACTTTGGGTTGGCGGAGGCGATTCCGGGACCATCGACGGACGTGTTGTGCAAGGTGGCGGCGGAGTTGGAGGTGGTGATTGTGGCATCCTTGTTTGAGCGGCGGGCTGCGGGTTTGTACCACAACACGGCGGCCGTGATTGATGCGGACGGGCGTTATCTTGGGAAGTACCGCAAGATGCACATTCCGGATGATCCGTTGTTTTACGAGAAGTTTTATTTCACGCCTGGCGATCTCGGATTTCGTTCGTGGAAAACGCGTTATGCGGATATTGGGGTTTGCATCTGCTGGGATCAATGGTACCCGGAGGCTGCTCGGCTCACGGCGTTGCGGGGGGCGCAGATTCTGTTTTATCCGACGGCGATTGGCTGGCATCCGTCGGAGAAAGCGGAGTACGGGACTCGCCAGCATAGCTCGTGGGAAACGATTCAGCGTTCACATGCGATTGCGAACGGTTGCTATGTGGCGGTGACGAATCGCGTGGGGCATGAGGCGCCGGATGGCGGGCCGGGGCTTGAGTTTTGGGGTCAGAGTTTTGTGGCGGACCCTGCGGGACAGATTATTGCGAAGGCCTCAGTGGATCGGGAGGAGGTGATGGTGACAGAGATTGATTTGGACGCGTTGGACACGCAGCGCACGCATTGGCCGTTCTTCCGCGACCGTCGCATTGATGCCTATCAAGGGATGGACCGGCGTTTTTTGGAGGAAGGTGATGTTTAGTTCGATGGGACGGATGCGCGGTGATGAGAGTCCGACGGCGCGGGGGTACCGGATGCCTGCGGAGTGGGAGCCGCATTCGGCGACGTGGTTGAGTTGGCCGCGTCCCGAGGGAATTTCGTTTCCGGATGCGTACGATCGCGTGATGCCCACGTTTGCGCGGATGGTGGATGCGTTGGCTGATTCTGAGCCGGTGCACATCAACGTGTGTGACGAGGTGCATGAGGCGGTGGTTCGCAGGGTTCTGGCTCGGGAGGGCGCTCGGGACGGACATGTGGTGTTCCATCGAAATCCGATGAACGAGCCTTGGTGCCGAGATCACGGGCCGATTTTTGTGACGCGTGATGGGGACCAACCCGTGTTGATTCTGGATTGGGGCTACAATGCGTGGGGAGGGAAGTATCCGCCGTATGATGCGGATGATGTGATTCCGACGCGGATTGCCAGGTGGATGGGGGTGCCAGTGAGCGAGCCGGGGATGATTCTCGAGGGCGGCTCGATCGATGTGAATGGGACGGGAACGCTGTTGACGACGACCTCCTGTTTATTGAATCCCAACCGGAATCCGCACCTGACGCAGGGAGAGATTGAGGAGCGTTTGCGCGAGAACCTTGGGGTGAGCAAGGTGCTTTGGTTGGGTGACGGGATTGAGGGGGATGATACGGATGGACATGTGGATGATATCACGCGATTTGTGTCGGAGGACACGGTGTTGACGGTGGTCGAGCCGGACGAATCGGATCCGAATCATGTGCCGTTACGGGAGAACCGCGAAGCGCTGGGGAGGATGACGTTGGCAGATGGGCGTCCGTTGCGAGTCGTGGAGTTGCCGATGCCGGACCGCATTGATCGGGAAGATCTTCGGTTGCCTGCCAGCTACGCGAACTTTTATATCGCGAATCGGGTCGTGTTACTTCCGGTGTTCGGATGTGAGAAGGATTCGGAAGCGGAACGCATCGTCGCGCGTTGTTTTCCTGAACGCCGTGTGGTGCCGATTGACTGTCGGGAGTTGATTTGGGGACTGGGCGCGTTTCATTGTTTAACGCAACAACAGCCTGTGTGGTGACGGCGCAGGATTGACTTTGGGTGCGGGTCGGGGTTTGAAGGGCGTGTAAACCTTCCCCCGAATGAAAAAAGCATTCCTTCTCGCAGCCACGCTCTCTTTGGGTTTCACCGTGCAGGCCCAAGACGCAGCTAAACCAAAGCCGGCCACCTACTTGACGGAGGAGCAGGCGCGCGCGATTGGGCCTGATTTTGATCTTCAAGGCGAATATGCGGGAGGAAAGATTGGGGCGCAGGTGATTGCGCTTGGGGACGATACCTTTCGAGCGGTGTTCTTGAAGGGTGGCCTTCCGGGTGCGGGATGGGATAAGTCGCCTAAGGTCGAGATTGAGGCAAAGCGCAGTGGGGAGACCGTTCAGTTTGAGAAGGACGGGTGGAAGGCTGTTCTGAAGAAGGGTGCTCTTTCGGGCGACGGGGCTTGGGGTGCCTTTGAGCTGAAGCGTGAGAGTCGCCAGAGCCCGACGTTGGGCGCCAAGCCGCCGCAGGGCGCGGTTGTTCTGTTCGATGGCTCAAATTGCGATGCGTTTGTGGGCGGGCACTTTGATGATTTGAACCGGAACCTGTTGGCGTCTGGCTCGAAGACGAAGCGTGCCGATTTTCAGGACTACCAGTTGCATGTTGAGTTCATTCTGCCGTTCAAGCCGTTAGGCCGGGGGCAGGACCGAGCGAACAGCGGCGTGTACATGCAGGACCGTTACGAGGTTCAGGTGCTCGATAGTTTCGGGCTACGCGGTGCGAACAATGAGTGTGGGGGCATTTACTCGAAGACGGAACCGTCGGTGAACATGTGTTTGCCCCCCCTCGTTTGGCAAACCTACGACATCGACTTTACGGCTGCCAAGTTTGACGGGTCGGGAGCGAAGACGAAAAACGCGGTCATCACGGTGAAGCACAACGGGGTTACCATCCATGATGCCGTGGAGATTGCCGGTCCGACGGGGGGCGGGAAAAAAGAGGACACGACCGGAGGAGCAATCCAACTCCAAGGGCACGGGAATCCCGTGTTTTACCGCAACGTATGGATTCAGCCTCGCTGAACCGTTGCGGTTTGGCTGGGTAAAGAAGGCTGCAGCGGAGGCACGGAGACGAAGGAGGATTTTGGCCCAGATGTCTCCGCGGGGCATCCTCTTGGGTCGTGGGGACTGCTTTTTCGCCGGGCGAATGCTGTGATTCCTTTCCCTGTGGTATGGACAGGGGCGGACCCGCACCGCTAATTTTAAACACTTATGTCGATTTGGAATCTTGCCCATCCTTGGCTCCGCGATCTTGTTGCCTATGAACCTGGCAAGCCGATTGAGGATGTGGCGCGCGAGCTGGGCTTGGAGCCCGCGCAAATCATCAAGCTTGCTTCGAACGAAAACCCGCTAGGGCCTTCGCCGAAAGCGCTTCGGGCGATGCGGGAGACGCTGGAGCGCTCGCATTTTTATCCGGATGGCGGGGGTTATTATCTCCGGGAGGCTATCGCGGAACGTACGGGTTTGAAGCGGGAGAACGTCATTTTGGGGTGTGGCTCCAACGAGGTGATTGAGTTTATCGGCCACGCGTTTTTGAAACCGGGCGATGAGATTGTGACCGCGAAGCATGCGTTCGTGGTCTACAAGCTTATGGCCACTTTGTTCGGCGCCACCACGGTGGAGGTGGATGATCCGGGGTTTGCGCACGATCTCGACGCTATGGCGGCGGCGATCACTCCCCGTACTCGGGAGGTGTTTATTGCCAATCCGAACAATCCCACAGGCACGCTTCTCAATCAGGAGCAGATAGACCGTTTCATGGAGAATGTGCCACCGCATGTGGTCGTGGTTTTCGACGAAGCGTATTACGAGTTTTTGGATAATCCGCCGGATGTGTTGAAGTACGTTCGTGAGGGACGGAACGTCGTTGTGCTCAGAACGTTCTCGAAGATCCAAGGATTGGCAAATCTCCGCATCGGCTACGGACTTTCCAATCCCGAGCTGATAACGGTTCTTCAGAAGACGCGGCAACCCTTTAACGCGAACGGCATTGCTCAGGCGGGCGCGCTGGCGGGAATTCTCGATACGGAACACCAACTCAAAACGCGGGTAATTACGACGGAAGGACGGAACTATCTTCAGGAAACCTTTCAGCGTCTCGGGCTCAATTTCGTGCCGAGCTTCGCCAACTTTGTGTTGGTTGAAGTGGGAGACGGGAAGGCGGCGTTCCAAGCTCTAATGAAGCGTGGAGTCATCATTCGAGACATGAACGCCTACGGGCTTCCCTCATGGATTCGGGTGTCCGTCGGCACGATGGACCAAAATCGCCGCTTTGTGGAGGAGTTGGTGGAACACCTTGGATTACAGGGACGTTTGCCTGCTTAATCTCATCTTCGTGCGCCACTAACTGAAGCCATGGACACCATCGCAGCGATTGCGACGCCTCCAGGGCAAGGTGCGCTCTCGGTGATTCGTGTCAGCGGGCCGGATGCTGAATCTGTCCTTCGCGCGGTCTTTCGCTCTCGCGGAACTGTCCCCCCGTGGGCGTCCGTGAGGAGGGCAGTTTTGGGCGAAATTCTGAGTGAGGATGGATCGGTTCTAGATGAGGGATTGGTGGTGTTTTTTCGCGGTCCAGCGAGTTATACGGGGGAAGATACCTTTGAGTTTACGGGGCACGGGGGCGCGTTGGTGACGCGGCGAGTTTTGGAGCGCGCGATGCGTGCGGGCGCGAAGGGAGCTCAACCGGGGGAGTTTACGCAACGGGCCTTTATCAATGGTCGGTTGGATTTGACGCGTGCTGAAGCGGTGATGGATCTGATTGGGGCGCAGAGTGATCGGGCGTTGAGGATGGCGACGGGGTTGCTCTCTGGAAGTTTGGGCCGAAAGATTGCGGAGGCGTGTGACGGTTTGGTTGGTGTGTTGGCTCACGTTGAGGCGTACATCGATTTTCCGGAGGAGGATATTGATCCGGAGACGGGTGCGGCGTTGCGCGCGCGAATGAGTGACGTGCTCGGGTTGGTTCGTGCTTTGGAGAACTCTGCGTACCGGGGCCGTATTTTAAGGGAGGGCGTACGCGTGGTTTTATGTGGGTCGCCGAATGCGGGGAAGAGCAGTCTATTGAACCACTTGCTGGGTAAGGATCGAGCGATTGTTAGTTCGGTGGCGGGGACCACTCGCGATACGATTGAGGAGTCGGTGCAAATGCGGGGCTACGCGGTTCGATTGATCGATACGGCGGGCATTCGGGAGTCGGATGATTTGGTGGAAGCGGAGGGCGTTGTGCGGTCGCAACGGGAGGTGGATTTGGCGGACATTATTTTGGCGGTGATTGATGGCAGTGTGGGCTCCCATGCGGCGTACCTCCCTGAGGATCAGCGGGTCCTTCGGGTCTTCAATAAAGCAGACCTCAGGGAACATGCGGATTGGAGCGGGGTGGAGGGGGTGCGGGTCTCGTGTTTAACGGGGCAGGGGCTGGATGCGCTGGAGGATGCGGTCGAGCGGAGGATTGGCGAGGGCGGATTGATATCGGATACGGATGAGCCCGCGGTGAACGCGCGTCAGGCGGACGCGCTGCGGCGAGCTGCGGTGGCCTTGGAAGCCGCTTTGAGCGGGATGGGAGCGGGGGCTGGGACTGAGTTGGTTGCGGAGGACTTGCGTGAGGCGCTCGGCGCGTTGGGCGAGATTGTTGGTCGAGTGGATGCGGACGACATTCTCGGCCGCATTTTTGCGAGTTTTTGTATTGGGAAGTAGGTGACGGTAGTTGAGTTGGGAATCGCAAAATGCCGCAAGGCGGCTGAATGTGGGCTGCGCGAGACTTCCCCTTGAATTGACACTACTTTCTCGAAAAAGTACCCACCTTGATGGTTGCGGCAATTAGAGCCGAGTCCAACTCATCAATCTTACCGTCCACCTTTGCCGTGAAAGGCGAGGTAATCTCGTAAAAGTTTTCCGGCGTCCCGACGAACTTTCCGGAAGTTTGGACGACGCCTGAGCATAATGCCCTGTAGCCTTGATAGTTGGCTGTGAGTTCAAAATAGCGCTTTGACGAGAAGGTTCCAGAAACGGAGGTTTTCGAAAACTTTACTTTTGCGGTGCCTGTCGAGCTAGATCCCGATACCGAAAGTACTGAGTTCAAGTCGGCGACTGTTCCATCCCGATGACGAAGTCTCAAAGCAACCTCAGACGTGGCGTCGGCCTCTGCGTCGTAGTAGACGACAATAGACCAACCCTGCGTTGTGCTGATAAGCCCCTGATTTACACACTCTTGAATTAGTTCCTTGTTTGTAATGCGAAAACTCGAGGTTGAAACAGTTACTGTGGAACCTTTTACGACAGGCTCTTGGGTCTCGGTGATTACCGCTTCAATCGAAAACGGGGCCTCGTAAATCGTCTCTCCAAATCCAGACCCGCACATGGAAACAAAGAGAAAGAGAAACCAAAACAGTTTATTCATGGCTATTTATATTCACGCTACGTAGCAAAAAAAAGGCCATAGTGCTGGCGCCTATTTTTAGATGTGAAAGCCGGAAAGGATGGTTCGCCAAAGACGATGACTGGGTCACCCAGGGCGCAATGAGGCTGAGATGTCTAGATTTGGTTGGAGTTTGTGTTCCTCCGAAAGTTTGGCAAATGGGGCGGGTTTTTGCAGAGGAGTGAGTGGACATGAGTGCGACGGACCAACAGCGACATGCGGCATTTCTTCGGCTTTTCACGGAGGCGGAGGGGGCATTGCGGGTGTTTGTTCGGTCGTTGTTGCCGACGGCGCAGGATGCGGCGGAGGTTCTGCAAGAGGTCGCGGTGGTTTTGTGGGAGAAGTTCGATCGGTTTGATGCGGAGCGAAGCTTTCGGGCCTGGGCGTTCGGGATAGCGCGGTACCAGGCGTTGATGTTTTTGCGGCGGGCTCGGATGGACCGCCATGTCTTTGACGACGCGTTGGCGGAGCGAGTGGCGGATGCGGCTGAGGTGCGTGCGGGATTGCATGAGGTTCAGCGTGAGGCGTTGGAGCGGTGCTTGCGTCGATTGCAACCAGCTCAGCGCGCACTGGTGATGGAGGCCTATGCACCGGGAGTCCGCATTGATCAAATGGCTGACGCTCGTGGTCAGAGTGCAATGTCGCTTTACAAAGCGTTGCATCGCATACGTTTGATTTTAATGGAATGCGTGGGTGGCGAGATGAAAAAGGAGGTCGTATGAATCGAGAAGCATGGGTTTGGCTGCTTTCTGAATATCTCTCGGGACGCTGTTCGCCGTCCGAATCTGCGAAAGTTGAGGAGGCGTTGCGAACGCGAGAGGAGATTCGCGAGCTTTACGTGGACGTCATTAACTTGGAGGCGGGTTTGAACCAATGCG
>JBIIXW010000203.1:0-3865 GCA_044347165.1 Chthoniobacteraceae bacterium | reverse complement strand
CAGGCGCTCCGACAGGCCTCCGACATCGTCACCTACCCGCTCTACCTCCAAGGTCTCGAGACACTCGGTCTTTCCGCAACCATCCATCCTTTCCCCCTCACCCAGGAGCGCGACCGCGCGGAAAAAGCCATCACCCTCGCAACCCAAGGACGATCCGTCTGCCTCCTATCCTCCGGCGATATCGGCGTCTACGGTATGGCACCCCTCGTCTTCGAACTCCTCGACGGCCGCCCCCCCAACTTCCAACTTGAAGTCATCCCCGGCATCACCGCCGCAACCGCCTGCGCCTCCCTCCTCGGGGCGCCGCTCTCCCACGACTTCGCAACCCTTTCCCTATCAGACCTCCTCTGCCCCAAAGAATGGATTCTTCGCCGGGCAGACGCGCTCGCCTCCGGAGACATCGTCACCGTCCTGTACAACGTCCAAAGCCGAGGCCGCCGAAATCTCATCTACAACGTCCTAGACGTTTTCCTCTCCCAACGTGCCCCATCAACCCCCTGTGGCATCGTTCGCAATGCCTATCGCCCCGGACAAAGCGTCGAAATCGTATCCCTCGCCACTCTTCGCGCCCGCGAGTTCGATATGTTCACCACTCTCGTCCTCGGAAATAGCCGCACACGGAGCGAATCCGGATTCCTCTTTGGTCCAAGGGGCTACCTCGGGTGGAACGACCAAAAACCAAATAAAAAAACCATCGCACCTCCCTCCGGCGGCGTGTGGGTCTTCACCGGTACGCGCGACGGAAACCTCATCGCAAAGGCCATCTCTGCACTCGGCGTTCCCGTAATCGTCTCCACCGCAACCCAAACCGGAGCCGATCACGCGCAAAAAGTTGCGCCTCTCATCCATACCTTTCCGGGCGCCATCGGCGAAAGCGCCCGCACCGAACTTCTCAAACAACTGGCGCCAAAACTCATCATCGACGCCACGCACCCCTTCGCCACGCGCATCCAAGCCCAACTCCAACGAATCTCCAACATCACACACATTCCCCTGATTCGCTGGGAACGCCCCTCTCTCCCCCTCCCAAACCACGCCCTCGCAACAGCATCTCCCGAGGAAGCCCTCCCCCTCATCCCCCGACTGGGAAGCCGAATCCTCCTCACCACCGGCTCACGCGACCTCGCGCTCTTCACCAAAGCCGCCCCCGAAATCGAGTGGTTCTGTCGAGTCATGCCCGACGCCGCCTCGCTCGAGGCCGCAAAAAAAGCGGGTATCCCCGCGTCGCGCACCCTCGCCATGGTCGGCCCCTTTTCCACCGCTCTCAATGTCGCCCTCCTGCAGGACTGGCACATCACCGGAATCATCACAAAAGAATCAGGAACAGAAGGCGGCCTCCAAGAAAAACTCCAAGCCGCAGAAGCCCTACAACTGCCCATCCTCGTGGTGCAACGGCCCTCCCGCCCGCTCACCCACGCCACCTCCGATCTCCCGACGCTCCTCGAAACGGTCAAAAACCGCATCGAAACCACCCGAGCGGTCTAACGTCACACCGCTCCCGCACGCAATCCAGATCGGTTCCGCCAGCGTCGACCGCAGGAATCTGAACACGAAAAAACCGCTCCCTTCCGAGAGCGGTTCTTACATCGTCATCAAAGACGAAGCTCAGGTCTACAGACGGCCTTCGAAATCAATCAACCGCTGGAGCGCCTCAACAAACTCTTTGAAAGCAGGCGCCGGCAACATGATGGTGTCGCGACGACCACCAACATCCTCCGTAATCTTCAAAAACCGGCCTCGATCGTTTTCCTTCAAATCCAAGAAAAACACCTTCCGCTCGTGTGCCACTTTCTCAGATGCAATCGGTTCTGCGCCTCTCCGTTGTCCTGCGTCTACGTTCATACGTTTTTCAATCTCTTCAATCTCACTTAGTTTTCCCGGCGCTGCGCCTACGCAGAGAAACCGCAACCCGCGATTTCAACCGCCTTGGGATTAGGCAAAGTGACTAAAAAACGGCCTCCGTGCAACCCCTAAGTCGGGAAGAAATCGCGAGCCTCAGCGCAACACAGAAAGGCTCCCAAAATCAACAGCGTCACACCGCTAACCAGTGACTCAAAAAGGGAATCGTGAGCTTCGCTTCAGCAAAACCCGCAACCCCCATAGCCACTCCAAAAACCAAAAATATCGTCGCCGCCAAAAATAAACGCCGACTCCCCACCAACGCCGAAACACCACTCAGCGCAATCCCAACCGACATCGCCGCAGCCGATGCATCGAACTGGTCATCGATCTCGTTGAACCGATGGTAATCCTCCTCCCATTTCTTCGCCTTTGCCTGAATCTCTCCCTTCTCCCGCTCATACCGTTCAATCTTTCCGCGCAACTCCAAAATCCTGCCGTCCAATGCCTTCAACGCGTCTACATCCGCGGAGCCAGAAACCGACCTCAAGGAAACCAACTGGTCCAAAGCACCCTCAGCCACACTTTGCTTGGTGCTCTTCGCCTGAAAATACGACCACTCGTTCAACCGCTGAGACTGCGCATTCTCGATTGCCTGCGCCACGTTTCCCGACTTCACCTCACTCAACGCCATAAACGTTCCCGCAATCGCCACCGCAAACGAAATGCCCACATTCAAGGCCTTGTCCGTGCCCAACTCAGCCCCCGCGACTTCAACTTCAGGTTTGTCCATCCTTACCAACTAACCAAACGCATCCCCTCGAGAAAATCCTGAATCCTCGCACCTCCCAATCAACCCGGTCCCAAGCCAGAGAGAGTCGCCGGGACGCTCAAAACCCAACGACAAGCCCCCCCTCACTTCGACCCCGATTGCAACCACGCAAGAAGGTCAGCGACCTCATCCGGATGACAGGTGTTGATCAACCCCGGAGGCATCAACGACACAAGAGACGCCTCCACCTTCGAAATGTCCTTTCGCGCAAAATCGCGAACATCCGATGACGTAAAAACATTCTCCTGCAGCGTCACCAACTCCGGCCCCTCGTTCACCTTCCGGCCAATAAACGTCTCACCACTCTTCAACGTGACCTGCGTCGTCCCATACTGGTCGCTGATGGTCTTGCTCGGCTCCGTCATGCTCTCAATCAGTTCCCGAACCCCAAACTTGCTGCCTGACAATGTCAAATCAGGCCCCACTGCCCCCCCTTCACTCTTAAACAAGTGACAAACCGTGCAGCCAGTCTCACGGAACAACTGTTTACCGCGCTCTAAGTTTCGAGCTTCCTTCATCAAAGGCTCCACCAACCCGCTCAACTCCTCCGTCGTCCAATTCTTCACAAACAACCTCGAGGCCATCGGCGGCGCCGGCTGAACCTCCGGTGCCGCATTCAACACCTTCTCCAGCGCCACCTTCTCCATATCCGATAACGAATCCACCGCATCCTTCCGCATATCTGCAATAAACTTGGCTAAATGTCCCGCCTTGTTGAACTCTGCGCGCAAAAACCAGCGGAAAAACGACTCTCTCGCCCCCGCAGGCCACCCGTCCTTCACAAACCGCAATGCAGCAGCATATGAAATCTGCTCCTCCTGCGTAGGGGCCTTTTGCAACAACGAGAACAACTTCCGCGCAGCCAAAGGTGACTTCCAACGCACCAATAACTGGCCCGCCTCCGCATTAATCCGAGCATCCGTCGTCGGCACTAAGGCGTGCAAGTGGGACAACACCAAATCCCTGACCGACCCCTCCGGATCCCCGAGCCGGACAGCCACCACCTGCAACGCGCGCACTGCATCCAACTTCAACCCCGTCCCCGCAACGCGCCCCCCAAGAATCTCCCCCAACTTGCCGTACAAAACATCCCGATGCTCTGTCCGCTCCAGACGCGCCAATGCCAAGGCCGACTGAACCCCCGCATCCGGACCCTTCAAAGCCAACGCAGCCTTCTCCCAACGTTCCGGAGCG
>JBIIXW010000017.1:0-38654 GCA_044347165.1 Chthoniobacteraceae bacterium | reverse complement strand
CGCTTCCACCATCGAAACAGTCCTCATCGAGACACACCCTCCCCTCTAGGTCCACGCCGCAAATCGCCACCGAGATCTGCCAAAATCGTGCGAACTGCAACGCCATCACTGAAATCCGTAAGCCGCCCTGCAACCTCCTGCGTGCTCTCATGCCCCTTGCCCGCAATCAAAACAATGTCGTCACGGCGAGCATTTCGCAGCGCCATCTCAATCGCTTTGCGACGATCAACCTCCACAAGAATCCGGTCCGGTCCTCCGCGCATGCCCGCCACCACCTGCTTCGCAATCTCTGCCGGATCCTCATCTCGAGGATTGTCGGAAGTCACTGCAACCAAGTCGGAAAACTCCTCCGCAACCGCCCCCATCTGAGGCCGTTTCAGCGTATCCCGATTTCCGCCGCAGCCGAATACCGTAATGATTCGCTTCGGTTGCAGCGCACGCAGGGTGATCAACGCCTTCCGGAGCGCGTCCGGCGTGTGCGCATAATCCACAATCACGCGAAATCCTCCCTGGGCGCCCACCTGCTCCATTCGCCCAGGCACAGGAGGCACCGTCTGCAAAGCCTCAAGGGATTCACGAATCCCCACCCCAACCGCGCGAACTGCCGCAATCGCTGCCACCACATTTTCCACGTTGAACTGCCCAAGAAAGGGCGTCCGAACCAAAAACTTCTTCTTCTCCGCAGAAAGCTCAAACTGCGTGCCATTCATCCTCAGCTGAGGAATTCCCGCATAGTAATCGGAGTCATACGAACCTCCGTAAGTCACCACCTTGCGCCCAGCCGCCCGAAGCATCTCAGCCAACTTTTGCCCGTAAGGATCTCCCATGTTCACCACGGAAACACGCGGCCGACTAAATCGCGTCTCATCTAAAAACCATGAAGCCTTGGCGTCAAAATACGCCCCCATGCTCCCGTGATAATCCAGATGATCCTGCGTCAAGTTCGTGAACACCCCGACCGTAAACTTAATTCCCTCCACCCGGTCCTGATGAATCGCATGGGAACTCACCTCCATCGACGCAGCACGGCAACCGTTGTCACGCATCTGCGCCAAAAGCCCCAATGCACGCGCAACATCCGGCGTCGTTCGGTCTGCCGGCAACACGCCCGCGCCGGTGTCGTAACCAATCGTCCCAACCAACCCACACCGCTTCAGAACGCTGTCACAAAGATGCTTGATGACCCAAGCGGTCGTCGTCTTGCCGTTCGTCCCCGTCACCCCAATCACGTCCAGCTTCGCCGACGGATCCCCCGTGAACTCCCGAACGAGTCGTGCATAGGCGCGACGCGGCGAATCATGGCAAATCACCTTCACCTCCCGTCCCTGCCCCGCCACCGCATCCCTCACCATGTCCCGATCCGCATGCTCACAAATCACCGCCAATGCACCCCGCTTCACCGCATCCCCCGCAAATAGTGCACCTTGCGTCTTTGTCCCGCCCAACGCCACAAAAACTGAACCGGCTGAGACCTCACGCGAATCGGAGGTGACTCCCGAAACCGCCCGCTCAACCGAGGCCTCAACCGAGGCCTCAACCGAGGCCTCAACCCCGAGAACCGACATTAACTGACCTAACTTCACGGCCTCCTCCTCTCGGTTGAAGACGCCGCCAAAGAGGCGAGAGACGCAGGGTTGCCCGCTGAGGCCAGCGGCTTGAGAGGATTGAGTACCTTCATGAATTCCGGTTGGGGCTCCAACCCGAGATAAGTCGCCACACGCGCGCCGATCCGCGAAAAAATGGGGGCCGCAACCTGTCCGCCGTAATTCAAGTTTGATGCGACCTTCGCATCATCCAGCAAAACCAAAATGGCCAACTCAGGATTCTGCGCGGGAAAAAATCCGGCGAACGAAACAACATACTTCCCCTTCTCGTAACCTCCTTTGCCCGGCCTCTGAGCCGTCCCCGTCTTTCCCGCCACCTGAAACCCCGGTATGTGAGCTTTTTCCGCCGTCCCAATCTTGCTCACCACCTCCGTCAATGCCGTCGTCAATTTGCTGCAAACTGCCTTGGGAACAACGTCCCGCACCACCAAGGGCTCCGACTTCGAAAGCACCTCACTCCCTTCCCCAGTAACATCCATCACAATCTGGGGCGTCATCATCCGTCCCCCATTCGCTACCGTGGACAACGCATTAATCACCTGAAGCGGCGTCGCCCCCACCTCGTGCCCCATCGGAATGCGGGTGATCGAAATTTTAGACCAATGGTCCGGCGGATGAACAATCCCCTTCGCTTCACCGGGAAGTGCAATTCCACTCGGAGCTCCAAAACCAAATCGGCGCACATACTCATACAGCCCCTGTTCCCCAACCTTCAATCCAAGCTTTGCCGTACCGATGTTACTGGATTTCACGATGATATCTTTCACCGTTAAGTCCCCGTATCCGTGGTGGTCATGCAAGACGGCTCCGCCAAAGGGAAACGCTCCATGATGACAGAAGATGTAGCTCTCAGGCGTTACCAAACCCTTGTTCAACGCAGCCGCAGCCGTCACCAACTTGAAAGTCGAACCAGGCTCCACCATATCCATGATGGCTCGGTTTCGCTTGTTCTCCATCTCCACCCCTTCTCGCTGGTTTAAGTTAAAGTGCGGACGATTCGCCAACGCCAACACTTCCCCCGTATCAGGCCGCATCACCACCGCAATCGCTGTCCGTGGACGATACTGCTTCACGGCCGCATTCAACTCATCCTCCACAATGTCCTGAATGTTCAGATCCATCGTCAGCCGAACCGTCGCTCCATCCCGAGGCGGGCGCTCCATGTTTCTGAACATCAGCAACTCCCGCCCCTGACGGTCTTTCTTCGAGTACCGAACTCCGTCAAAGCCGCGCAAGAACCCTTCAAACTGCCGCTCAATCCCATCCATACCCTGCCCTTGCCGGTTGACGAACCCGATCAAGTGACAGGCCATGTCCCCGTTTGGATACACACGCAAGTAATCTTGTTCGAACGAGATGCCGCGAATCGACGCGGACATTACTTCTTCCCGAATCGCTGCCGCATCTTTTTCAGACACCTCCTTCTTGATCACGATGTACGGCGATGGCCGGTCTCCCCCCTCCGGAGCCTTCGTGCGGCGCCCGAGCTTCTCCATGACCTGATCGTGAGATATCGCTAAATGCTTCGACAGGATCTCTCCAAGGCGCTCCCGCTGGTTGTCGCGAACCAACGTGCCATCCACCACAACCGTCTTAATCGGCTCGTTCTGGGCCAAAATCACGCCGTTCCGATCCAGAATCATGCCCCGTCGAGCGGGAATCGTCCGCTTGTACGCATGCTTCTCCGCAGCCTTCCCCGCCCACTTCTCATGCTGCTCAACCTGAATATAAATCAGTCGCCACGACACCGCGGAAAATGCCAGAGCAAATGCCGCGATCAGAACAAAAGCCCGATTTGTTCCCGGTATGGTCATAGCCCGCGTGTCAGATCAGATGCGTCGGATTGGCTCGGCAGTTTGCACTTACTGAACCGATGCCACCGTCTCCTTCTCGCTCGGTGCCGTCGCATTAATACGAACAACTGCCTGTTCCGAAATCGGAACCAAGCTCGCGAACGCGGGAGCACCCGCGTTCTGGCGCCGCCGCAAGGCCTCGTGCGAGGTCAATCTCGCAATCCGTGAACGCACCGCCTCGTCCTGAAACTCCACTTCACGGATCTTATTCTCTAAAACCTTAATGCGAGCCCCCGCGAGGTGTACTCGGTTCCTCGAACTCACGTAGTACACGCTCATTACGGCGATCGCCGTCATCAATGCAAGGCAAGCAGTGATCTGTGCCGGCTTAACGTAAATGGCACCTTTTGTTCGGTTCGACAACATGCAGGGTGGGGTGGGTTAAGTGTTTGAGGAAAAAGATGCTTGGGGCCGGTGATTGCCCTCCCGTTTGACAACGCAGCGCAGTTTCGCGCTGCGACTCCGAGGGTTCCATGCGACCTCATCCGGTTGAGCCTCTTGGTGCCGGCCGCCGCCCTTGACAAAGACATAGTCCGGATTGGCACGCGGAGCGGGCCACTCTGGCCGGTCAATCTCTGGCGTGCTGCCATTCCGCATAAACCGTTTCACCAATCGATCTTCCAGCGAGTGGAAGGAAATCACCGCAAGCGTTCCTCCCGGCGCGAGCAAGGTGCGCGCAGCCTCTAACCCGCGCCCCAACACATCCATCTCGCGATTCACCTCCATGCGCAGCGCCTGAAAGACACGCGTCGCCGGATGAACCCGTCCCCGACGGGGGACAACCTCTTCGATGGCCGCAGCAAGCTGTATCGTGCTACCGAAGGGCCGCGCGCCGCGCCGGTCTAAAATCATTCGAGCAATCCGTCGCGCCGATGGTTCCTCCCCAAACTCTCGAAAAATACGAACCAACTCAGACTCAGAGTAAGTATTCACTACGGCCGCCGCATCCATCCCCGCACTCGCATCCATCCGCATGTCCAACGGTCCCTCCCGCATGAACGAGAAACCACGTTCCGCCGAATCCAACTGGTGCGACGAAACACCAAGATCCATCAATACGCCGTCGAAGCGCTCTGGGAGATCCGCATTTTGATTGGATTGACGTGCGGATTCAATGAGCTCAACCGCAGCGGCAAACGACCCATGGATAGCGCGGAACCTTCGGCCGTATCGAGCGAGCCGAACGCGCGCGTGCGTCAAAGCATCAAGGTCTTGGTCCATCCCAACCACAGCCCCCCCCGCCTCAAGCAGCATTTCGGTGTGTCCGCCTCCCCCCAAAGTCATGTCTAAAAACCACCGCCCCACCGCAGGCGCCAGACTGAGGCCAACCTCCCGTGGTAAAACCGGCTTGTGATAATCAACTGCAAAACGCTCAAGGGCGTTGCATTCAGCAGGTAAGTGATTTTTCACACCACTTCGGATGGGCTCCTCTCGATCAACCAACTTTTCCCGCCGACTGCTCGAAACCACAAATCCGATGCGTGCAGAGCGGCCCAAAACCACCCCACCTCGGCGCTGATGCACCGGAGCCACGCTCCCCGCAACTTGCTTTGATGGCGCTAAATCAGGATGCATCCGGTTCGAAACGCCGTGAGGCATTGGCAACGGAAACGCCGCACCCACAGGCTTTGAATCCTGCTCCCGCAGTAACGCAGCCGCCGCAGGCGTCACCCCCTGCCACGCACCACACTCTGCGTGCTCGAGAAGGACCGAGCACTCATCCACGGCCCCTTCCCTTCGCCCCTTGGTTCCTACCCCTGCGGTGTACGTTGCAAAACTCATAACCCAAGAAGGTCCGCAATCCTCGAAACCGTTGAAGCCTCCTGCTCACACGCCGATTGCCAAGCGGTCGGACTCCAGACTTCAAAAGTGTCATGCGCCCCCACTAGCACCACATCACCCTCGAGTCCTAATTTTCGGACCATCGCCTCCGGCAACACCAACCGACCCGCCTTATCAATAACCCCACGAACAGCTTTCGAATAAAAGTGCCGGAGGAACACGGCGCGGTCGCGGGCAGGAATGTCCGGCTGTTCAGAAAGTACTTTTGCCACCTGACCAAACCTCTCGGGCGGCATCGCTTTCAGGAAACTGCCCGCTTGGCCTTCCATTAAAAACAGCTCATCGCCACCAGCCTCATTCCGCCGCCACGACGCGGGAATCGTGATCCTTTTTTTCGGATCAAGAGCGTGCCGGTATTCACCGGAAAACACGAGGCTCTGTTCGGCGTTTGAGGTCATGGTCAAGGGTTCGTTTGCAGCGGAAGTAGCGGGGGATGATTCGTTTTTTTGGTTTTCAGACGGAGCGAACTCAGACACTCAGCAATCCCGATCCAAGACTTTACATCCATCTTGCTATCAAGGCTTTGAGTGCATTGCAGGATTCCATTTGGACTTCAGAGGCGGCTGAATCGAAACGACTCTTTCGAACCAGTTCGCGACACTTCGCCCCAATTCACCCCACAACGCCCCACTTTTTGCCACCAAGACCCCCTAGGGTCAAACCTTGCGCACGTTCCGAGGACGATTTTTACTCGGCTGCACAATAAGGTTGTTTTTCGACGTATTTCCGCGCCGTTTTGGCCTTCCCTTCTGTTGACAAGCATCTTTCAACCGAAAGAACTGCACCGCACGGTGGTCGCCATATCACGGGACTTGGTGGTAGCCTGTCCCCTCATGAAACCGTTGATCGTGCTCAACTGCGTGGGTCTGACCCCGCGACACATCGGACCCGACACGCCGAGGCTTGCCGCACTGGCAAAGACCGGATTTCTCGCCCCGCTCGATTCCACGCTTCCAGCGGTTACAACCTCCGCTCAAACGACCATGCTGACCGGAGTCGATCCCAGCCAACACGGTATCGTCGCAAACGGATGGTACTTCCGGGACCTGAACGAAATTCTTTTTTGGCGACAGAGCGAATCACTCGTCCAAGCACCTGCGTTTTGGACTGGCACCAACCTGAAGGTGCTCAAGCACTTTTGGTGGTATGCGATGAATACATCCGCTGCGTGGACGGTCACCCCACGCCCCGTCTACCATCATGACGGCTCGAAGAGCCCAGACTTTTACGCTGCCCCAGCCCATCTCAAGCAACTCCTTCTGAGCCGCCATAAAACCTTCCCGTTGTTCAATTTTTGGGGGCCCACAGCCAGCTGCACGAGCACTCGATGGATTGCCGAAAGTTTCGTAACTGCGTTCAACGAGACCCGTCCAGACGTTGCTCTCTGTTACCTGCCGCATCTTGACTACGACCTTCAACGCTTCGGCCCCACGGGTCCTCACCTCTCGGGAAATCTAGCGGAGATAGATTACTGCGTGGGCTTGATTTTAGACGGAGTCGCGCTCTTCAATTGCAATATCCTCATTGTCAGCGAGTACGGGATTTCACGAGTGGAACAGGCATGCTACCCAAATCGAGCGCTTCGCTCGGCTGGACTGCTCGAAGTTAGTTCTAACGCCGCCGGTGAACTCATTGACTCGGGCACCTCCCGCGCATTCGCGGTGTGTGATCACCAACTGGCACACGTTTACGTCAAAAATCCAAGAGACATCGCGCAAACGCGAGAGTGCCTGAGCGCCCTCCCCGGAGTCCAGGCCGCGCATTTGGCAGACGCCCACTCCGCTCTCGGTCTTAATCACTCTCGCAGCGGCGAAATCATTCTCCTTTCCGAACCACATTCTTGGTTCGCTTACGACTACTGGCTCGACGCCTCACGCAAACCTGATTTTGCGCAATCAGTCGAGATCCACAAAAAACCAGGGTACGACCCGCGAGAGCTCTTCTTTGATCCCTCAGGCGGTCGCTTCCGTGCGATGAAGGCACTGATTCGCAAAAAGCTTGGGCTGCGTTACATCCTAGACCCCTGTCCTTTGAACGACACTCTCGTGAAAGGAAGCCACGGTCTGCCCGCCTCAAACCCGCAAGACGGTGCCGTTCTCATCTCCTCCGCACCAGAGACCGAAAAACTGGCCCCCCGTCATCAACGCGACGTTGCCCGAATCGCCCGCTCCCTGCTCGGCCTGTAGGCGGCTTAACAAGCCGACTGGCCAATCAAAACTCACTCCAACTTGTATAAGTGGAGTTTGTTGCGCAGCGTTCGAATGCTGATGTTCAGGATTTCCGCAGCCTTGGTCCGATTGCCCTTTGTCCGATCCAAAACGCCAAGAATGTGCCGCTTCTCGACCTCATCCAGAGGTGCTTCGTCCACTTCCGTCGGAGCCTTGGCGCACGCTTCGGCAGCCCCCTTGCCACTCGATGCCGCGCGCGCATTTGTCTTCATGTCTCCCCTCAGCCCGCCAACGACAGGCAATCCAAGATCCATCGGCTGGATCGCGCCACCTTGACCCACAAGAATCACCGCCCTCTCCATGGTATTCTGCAACTCGCGGACATTACCCGGCCACCGGTGGGCCAACAGCGCGCGCTCGGCTGCCGCACTCAATGTAATGCCCCGCATCGCATGCTTCCTTCCGAACTCCTCCAAGAAATGCCGACTCAGCGTCAACACATCGCCCTCACGCTCCCGAAGTGGCGGCACATACACCGGAAAGACGTTCAGCCGATAATATAAATCCTCTCGAAAGTCCCCATCCTCAACCGCTTTCAGCAGGTTCCGGTTCGTCGTCGCAAAAACCCGCACATCGACCTTGATGGTCTTCGTGCCACCCACCCGCTCAAACTCACGTTCCTGAAGAACACGCAAAAGCTTGGCCTGGAGGCGCGGCGAAATCTCACTGATTTCGTCGAGGAGCAAAGTCCCACCATTCGCCAACTCAAACCGTCCCTCCCTCCGGTCCGTCGCTCCGGTAAACGCACCTTTTTCGTGCCCAAAAAACTCACTCTCAATCAGCGTCTCCGAAACTGCTGCGCAGTTCACTCGAACATAGGGCATTCCCGCTCGATTGCTTCCGTTGAAAATGGCACGCGCCACCAACTCCTTCCCAGTGCCATTTTCGCCCTGAATCAAAACCGTTGCCTCCGTCGGCGCAACCTTCGCGAGCATCGACCGCAACCGCTCCATCTGCTCGCTCTGACCAATCAAATCCTTGTTCCCAACCAACTCCTCCGTCAGGTAACGGTTCACCTGAACCATCTGTCGATACGCCTCCACTTTCTTGACTAAAACGTCAACCTGGCTCAGCGAGAATGGCTTCAGCAGATAGTCGTAGGCTCCTGCCCGCATGCACGCCACCGCCGACTCAATCGTTCCAAACCCGCTCATCATCACCGTCACTGGACGCGAAGGTAGCCGGGCAATCCGCTCGAGAAACTCCGTTCCCTCCCCATCCGGCAACCGCACGTCCAAAAACATCAGATCGAACTGGTCTCTCTTCAGCAACCGCTCCGCATCAGCCAACGTGCCCGCACTGCTTACCCCATACCGCTTGCCACGCAGGAGCTCTTCAAAGTTCTTCCTGATGAAGGGCTCATCATCGACAACCAATATCTTTTCTACGGCCATGCTTCGCTCAGGGTAATCAGAGACGTCTATCTGAAGCCCGCGAATGGATTTGTCATGCTTTAATGTGCGCCTTGTAGCGTTTCTCCACCTCTCCCGCGCGCGGACGATCCACCACCTGAACCTTGCCCCCCCGCGAGGCGAGCGCATGCTTCAACAGTAGTTGCTCGTTCTCACGATCCAGAAGCATCGCTCGCAGAATCACCTGCTGAGCGCGAGCCGCCGCTTTCCTAACCGTGACGTTCTTGACCGGGCCATCTGCGGCCGACATCTGTCGCATGTTTTGCAGTGAGTCGTCCAAGGCCGACAGCAACGAACGCTTTCGGTCCAGCATCTTCTGCGGAATCGAACGTGATGTATTTTTCAGAAACCGGTTCTCCTCCAACATGAAGGCGTACACATCCTCACAGAGAGCAACGTGCGACTGAATCGCATCCAGTGTCTGACCTCGCATCGCCATGATAGCCATCAAACCTAGCGAGTCACTTTTGTCGGGGCAGGGTTGACTGTAATCGGTTTAATTTCAGCCCCGAGAAGAGAGTTCAGGGTCGTACCCGACTTCCGGCTCCAGTCGAGCTGCCCGTCACGCCACCCCGCCATCTGAACAAGAATCTCCAAACTTTTCGGCATCTCCGTGCCCGCAAACTTCTTGGCTGACTCCGTGATGTGTTGGTAACACTCATGCGCCCGCGGCTCCAACCTGAGCCGCTCGAAACACAGTCCCATCTGGTACACAATCGGCCAACGCCAATCCGCCGCTTCGTTCAACGTCGATAGAACCTGGTAAATGGTTACCGCGTTTACGAAATCGGCACGCTGATAGTAATCATTCGCGAACTCGTTACCCGCCTTCTTCTGCCAGAAAATCCACTTCTCAGGATCTGATTCCTTCTTGTCACGCTGGTAACGCAACAAATCCAAAACCGTGTCGTACGCCTCCTTTGTCCGCCCCTGTGCTCGCTGTGCCACCGCCAAAAGATACCGAGCCTCCGGCGCTGCATCATGGCCCGGATACTCTCGGATAAACTTTTCCAACGCAACCATCGCCGCAGCCATGTCATCACGCATGAACGTGCAATGCCCCGCCTTGAACATAATCAAAGGCTTCTCGTCCTCCGATAATTCAGTCCGCAGCATCAAGTTGTAAAACTTTTGCGCTTGGGGGAAATCACCCATCATGAAGTAAGTGTCAGCGATCTCTCGTTGCGCTTTCCTCGTGATGGCAACGTAGTTCTCAAACCCACGACCACTCACCTTCACCACCGAGTTCAACACCGCGTAAAACCGGTTCACCGAAAGCGTCATTGAGTTCGTTTCACGGTAAAGTTTCCCCAAACGAAAGAGCCACTCCGGCGCATCTCCATCGTTCTCAAGGAGTTTAAGCACTTTCTCGTAAATCTGGATGGCCTTGATCGGCTCTTTCTTCTCCTCGTAAGCCTCAGCCAAAGAAATCAAAGCATCTTTCTTATCCGCATCGGTCAGCTTGATATTCGCAATCGACTCCAGGTAGTGACTCGCCAACTCCTCCTTCTTCTCCTCAATCGCTCTCTTCGCGAGGTCCAGAAACCCTCGAACTTCCCCCAGCTTCGTCGAACGCTCGCGCTTCTCCGCAGCACTCATCCCCGCTGCAGGGTCCTCCGGCTTCTCCCCTGCACTCCCATCTGCCTTCGCGTCCAACTTGACCGCTTCTGCGCCGCCATCCTTCGTCAACGACTTCTGCAACTCGTCCTTGACTTGATCAACCCTCTTCGCATCCACACCGTCCTCTGCCGCAAATACAAAACCGCCGAAAAGAGACACCCCAGCCATCAACGCGCCGATCCATAGATTCGGCTTCTGACCCATCGGTTTCATACGCATTCTTGCTTGTCGTCAGAGAAGAAGAGGTCGCCATCCCGAGATAGCAACCCCGGGATTCTTTCAGTTTTGGTTGTAAGTAGCCGTGCTTGGTGGCGCCGCCTGAATCGGCTGCGGAGCAACCATCAAAGGCGCCACTCGAACCGGCGGTGCCGGAATGAACGACGGATCCAAAAGCAACCGCCGCTGTTGATCCGTCAACGCCTGCGGTTGGAAGAACTCCATAACCTCATCCGGAGGACGATTGAAATCCACCCCGCCCTGCCCCATCGCCCCTGGACCACCACCCGGAGGATAGGCGCCTCCGCCCGACGAATACGTTGGTCCGGGAGGCTGCTGAGGCGGTTTCGTCGATTGCAGAGTCACGGACGGACGCTTCGGCTCAATCAACCGAGGAGGCGTCCGCTCGCTGCAAACCGGCATCGGCGGTCCCAACCTCATCGGCGCGGGACCAACGGTCGCCAAGTAGCCAACCGGCCTGAAAACATAAGGATACTCACCGCTTTCCCGAAACTCTTTCCGAGGCTCATTTCCTTGCTGGGCAACGCTTTGCTGACCGCCAGCGGACGCCCCTTGAGCAGATGTGCGAGCGCCAACCGGAGCCTTCTTGACAACCTTGCCCTCACCCGCCTCCACCACACCCTCGGCCATCCCAAAAACCAACGCAATCAGCCCTGATGAAATCAAAGCCATCGCTGCGCCTTTTGGAGTCTCTTGCCTGAGTAGGAATCCCATATCCACACCACTTAGCAGAAGGCTTGCCAAGGGGTATTTTACAACAAAAAGGGCCGCCCTTTCTCGGGGCGGCCCTTCGATCGAATATCGCGAGCGACTACTTCTTCCGACGCTCTTCAATCGCTGCTTGAGCCGCCGCGAGGCGAGCCACCGGCACGCGGTACGGAGAGCAGCTCACGTAGCTCAATCCCACGCGATGGAAGAACTTCACGGAATCAGGATCGCCCCCGTGCTCGCCGCAAATGCCGAGCTTGATGTCCGGACGCGACTGACGCCCCTTGGCCACCGCAATCTCGACCAACTGGCCAACACCGGTCTGATCCAGACTCGCAAACGGGTTCTTCTTGAAGATTTCGTTCTCGGTGTAGGGCTGCAAGAAGCTCCCCATATCGTCACGACTGACCCCCAACGCCGTCTGCGTGAGATCGTTCGTCCCGAAGCTGAAGAACTCTGCCGTCTGGGCGATTTCGTCAGCCGTCAGGGCGCCACGAGGCACTTCAATCATGGTTCCAACGGAGTACGAGAACTTCGTCTTCGTTTCCTTCTGAACCTCGGCAGCCACGCGGTGAACAATCTCAACCTGAAGATCCAGCTCCTTCTTGAAACCGACCAGCGGAATCATGACCTCAGGTTTTACCTTGATTCCCTTTTTCTGAACCGCCACAGCCGCCTCGAAAATCGCACGCGCCTGCGTCTCCGTGATCTCAGGGTAGGCAATCCCAAGACGGCATCCACGATGCCCCAACATGGGATTGAACTCATGCAACGCGTCAACCCGCGCCTTCACCTTTGCCGGGGTCACTCCAAGCTTCTTCGCGAGGTCCGCCTGCGCCTTCGCTTCATGCGGAACAAACTCGTGGAGCGGCGGATCGAGCAAGCGAATCGTGGCAGGATAGCCATTCAGCGCCTTGAAAATCCCGATGAAATCTTCTCTCTGGTAAGGAAGAATCTTCGCCAACGCCTTCTTCCGGTCTTCGACCTTCTCCGCAAGAATCATCTC
This sequence comes from Chthoniobacteraceae bacterium, assembly GCA_044347165.1. Classification (GTDB taxonomy): domain Bacteria; phylum Verrucomicrobiota; class Verrucomicrobiia; order Chthoniobacterales; family Chthoniobacteraceae; genus JBEEPE01. Next base: position 26,144 of record JBIIXW010000017.1, on the reverse strand, counting down.
ACGCACCGCATCAATCCGGTCGCCCTCGAAGAACATATGCTCCGTACGGGTCAGCCCGATGCCCGTAGCCCCAAAGGCGAGCGCCGCCTTCGTCTGCTCCGGATTGTCCGCATTGGTCCGAACCTGCAAGCGAGTCGCTTTCGCGCACCAAGCCATCAAAGTCTGGAAATGCTGGAACTTCTCGGTCTTCTGCGCCGCCTTGTTGCCATTCAACGCCCCAGTGATGATCTCACTCGGCGATGTCTTCAACTGGCCGCCGTAAACCGTTCCGCTCGTTCCATCAATCGAGAGGAAATCCCCCTCCTTAAACTTCGCACCTTCGATCGTGACCGTTTTCTTATCGTAATCGATCAGGACCGCCGAAGCGCCGCAGATACAGACCTTGCCCATCTGCCGAGCCACCAACGCCGCGTGCGATGAAACCCCGCCCTTTGCGGTGAGAATCCCTTCCGCCGCGATCATTCCGCGCAAATCTTCGGGTGAGGTCTCATTCCGAACGAGCAACACTTGCTCGCCTTTCGCCGCGGCTGCCGCTGCGCGATCAGCATTCAAGTAGATTTTGCCGCTCGCAGCACCAGGCCCAGCCGGCAACCCTTTCGCCAAAGCCTTCGCTTTCTTGAGCTCGGCTGGGTCGAAAATTGGAGCCAGCAACTGGTCCAACTGATCCGCCGGATTGCGCAACACCGCAGTCTCCCAATCGATGAGCTTCTCGCGGTGCATGTCCATCGAGAACTTCAACGCCGCAGCCGCCGTGCGCTTTCCATTGCGGGTCTGCAACATGAACAACTTCCCATCCTGAATCGTGAACTCAACGTCCTGCACGTCCTTGAAGTGCTTCTCCAAAATCTGCCGCACCTTCATCAACTCCGCGAACGCCTTTGGCATCACATTCTTCAGCTTGGCCACCGGTTCAGGAGTGCGAACCCCCGCCACCACGTCCTCGCCCTGCGCGTTAACCAAAAACTCGCCGTAAAACTCGTTCGCTCCGTTCGCTGGATTCCGCGTGAAGGCAACACCAGACCCCGATTCGGGCCCCGTATTACCAAACACCATCGCCTGCACGTTCACCGCAGTTCCCCATTCGGTTGGAATGTTGTACTTCCGACGATACACAATCGCACGGTCGTTCATCCAAGAACCAAATACCGCCCCAGCAGCACCTTCCAGCTGCTCCCACGGATCGTTCGGGAAGCTCTTGCCCGTCCGGTCTTTCACCAACTTTTTGAAGCGACGCACCAACTCCTGCTGGTCTTCCGCCGTCAAATCGCTGTCCACGATGTCGCGGTGATACTTCTGGTGCTTGAACGCCTCAATCACCGTCTCAAACGGTTCGTGGTCTTCCCCCTCACGCTTCTGAACCCCCAACACAACGTCGCCGTACATCTGAATGAAACGACGGTAACAATCCCACGCAAAGCGCTCGTTCTTGGTCGCTTTCACCAAAGAAAGCACCGTCTGATCGTTCAAGCCCAGATTCAGAATCGTGTCCATCATCCCGGGCATCGAATCCCGCGCCCCAGAACGCACCGCCACCAACAACGGTTTGCCTTCCGCATCACCAAACTTGCACCCCATCACGCGCTCCATGTTGCGAACGCCATCTTCCATCTGCGAACGCAGCGAAGAGGGATACGTGCGCTTGTTCGCGTAATAGTACGTGCACACTTCCGTTGTCACCGTGAACCCAGGAGGCACCGGCAACCCAATGCGAGTCATCTCCGCCAAGTTCGCACCCTTGCCTCCCAGCAAGGCCTTCATCGTTCCATCCCCATCCGCCTTACCGTCGCCCCAAGTGTAAACAAACTTGGTTCCTGACTTCGCGGTGGGTTTTGCTTTTGCCGCAGGCTTGGCTGCGGACTTCGCTGCAGGCTTGGCTGCAACGCTCTTCTTCTTGGGGGTTTTTGCGGTAGGCATGTTGTTCAATCTAAAAGGTTCAGCCAAAACTCATTCACCTCGTGTTCCCCGGACAGCCCCTGTCTCGCTGAACCGCCAACGCGTTGCGTCAGCCCTCCCGAATGAGCGTTGCACCAAATCAAGTGGGTTCGTATGCCAGAAAGGACGGTGGGTGTCCATCCTCGTCTAGTTTCTGTCAACCGCTCAAAGCGAATCAGCCCGCCGCCAGTAGACGAACGTACCGCACCACGCGAAATTCGGGATGCGTTTCAACCACCTCCGCCGCAGCGAAAAGATTCCGCGTCTCCGGAAAAAAAACATCCCCGTCGAAACAGCCTCGCACCTCACTCAAAAACAACTCCGCACACGAAGGGAGCAACGCCGCATAAAGCTCCGCCCCCCCAATCACCCACACATCCTTCCCTGGGAACGCAGCGTCCGTAATCCCCCCCAGTTCCCGAACAACTCGCACACCTTCAACCTCAGGAAGGGTTCGGGAAACCACCACATTCTCTCGTCCAGGCAACGGCCGTCCTAACGATTCAAAGGTCTTACGCCCCATCACCACCACCCCACCCATCGTCGTACGCTTGAACCACTTGAAGTCATCCGGCAAATGCCAAGGAATGCGCCCCCCGAGTCCGATGACTCGATTTTCCGACATGGCCGCAATCGCTTTCATCACCGAGAGAGCACTCGCCGCTAACCCTTCACCGAAGCCGCAATCAAGCCACCCTCCGCTTCGTCTGCCACCAAGACACGACGCACGTGACGCTTTCCGTCCTCCATCACCACCAAGAACTCTTGAGCCAAAACGCCGCCCGCTTGAACCAGTCGACTCTCAATCAACATCGCCTTGGCACGCTGCGCCTCCACCCACTCCCTCAACGTGTCCACCCCCACTGCCGTCGTCCGCAAAAACTCAGGCCGATCCACCGCCACTGTCGATAGCAACCCCACCAGAAACTCCCTCGACAAATATGCAAACAGGTTTCCAGCCTTCGGTCCCATCTCCCTATTCAGCACTGCCTTGTAGATGGCCTTGAAAGCAACCGGTTGCTCGATAGGGGTCATGCGCGCCGTTTCAAACACGCAAGCCTGCAATGCATCACCCTCCCACTCAGCCGTCTTCAACGCCTCAGACAACTGCAGCAAGAAACCGCGCTGCGCCTCCGACAGGGCATTCACGGACTCTGGAAGAACCTCCTGAAGTCGCGTCTTCTCGGAATCAGCAGCGTACCGGTCGACCCAGACCTCAGCTGAACGAATCCGTCGCTGTAAAACCCCGCGCTCCATCGCTGTCAGCGGACGCCCCGCCCGTTTGCCCATCTCCTCCAACGCGTTCAAGTGCGGCATCTGAGCCAGCGCCGTCACCAGTTGGAAGTTGGCCTGATAAACTTCCCCCCGGCCCGAAGTCTCCGACAACGAGAGAATCCTCGCCTCATCTGGCGTCGCATTTTTCTCTCGATGCACTCGCCCCTCGCACCGGTCGTATTCATTGAAAAGTTTCACAATCCCCTCCTCATTGGCCTCAAAGTTCACCGGTGAGTTCGGCTTCGTCCGAATCATCAAAAAGCGAAGCACTTCCGGAGGAAGCAAATCAGCCATGTCGCGCGCACTCGCCCCAATCCCCCTCGACGACGACATCTTCGCCCCCCCCACCAGAAAGAACTCATAAGGCACATTCAATGGCGGCTCCTGACCAAAAATCGCCCTCGCACACGCCGCTGCCACATCCCGAGAACCGCCCTTGGTCGAATGATCTTTTCCAGCCCCTTCAATCCCCACCGGAAATGTCACCCACTTCGCCACCCACTCCAACTTCCACGGCAACTTCCCCCGACCATCAAACGGCGAAACCCGCCCCTCATGGCCACACCCTTTGGCCCACTTCACCATGTTCGGACGACACCGGTAAGCCACCGTCGTCCCGTCGTAATCATACACCTCCGTGGTTCCAATCCTCCCACACTGCTCGCATACCGCCTGAAACGGATACCAAGTGGCCGGCCTGTCCGAGTTGGATACCTCCTTGTACACGCGTCGAACCGTTTCTGCGTTTCGCAAAATCTGATCGATCACCTGATTAAAACGGCCCGAACGGTAAACGTCGCGCATCCGGTAACGCTCGACCTCCACCCCGAGTTCCTCAAACACCCCCCAAAACTCGCCCATGTAGTGCTCCGCCATGTCGGGAGCATCCGAACCATCCGGCGGGGGAACGTTACACAACGGCTGCCCGAGATACTTGCTGAAATGTTCGTCCTTGCCCGCCGGGATTTCATCCAACGGATCGTAATCGTCCACACCAAAGAAATACCGCGCCTCCATTCCCTTGGACCGCAACGTCCGAAAAATCGCGTCATGAATCAGCACCCCGCGCAGCGCCCCCACATGCACCCGACCCGAGGGGGTTTTTGAATCGTTGATGATCTGCGGCCCACTACAACGCGCTGCTACTTCTTCACACCAAAACATATCTCGTTCTTCAGTTCTTCACGCCGCGAAAACCCGGACCTCCGGACGCCACACGGACAAGCCCGTGACTGTCTCCCGAAACCTCAAGCCGCTTCAATCCCAAACCAACCAGCGCTTACTCGGGGTACCAACGAAAACATCGACACGTGACACCCCTTGAAACGGCTCTGTCACTTCAACAAAAACCGCGGATGCGTCACCAACGCGGATATAAACTCCCGAATCTCGTAGTTTCGCAACTTGGCTTTCGCAACGATGTCCTGCGCCAAGCCCTCGTCCGTGAACCCGAAGGGTCGCCCCAGCGCGTACTCAATCAACGCCTCCGTGAACCCTCGCGCAAATGCGTCCCCTTCTGCAGCAACTCGATCACGTAACTCAAAGTAATCCGCGAACGTTGGTCCGTTATGGAAGGCTCCCGCCGGATCGATCGGCCACGTCTTCTTTCCCACGCCACGCTTCTCATATGTCTCCTCAACGCGCCACTTGCCGGCCGCATTGAAGTTCTCGAGACCAAATCCAATGGGGTCCATCTTTCGGTGACACTGCGCGCACTGCGGTTCCTCCTGATGCGCCTTCAAACGCTCCCGCGTCGAAATCAGCTTCCCCTCCAGCCGCGACAACTGCGGAACATTCGGTGGCGCCGGCGGAGGCGGCGCGTGCAATAGCTTGCGCAACACCCACGCCCCGCGCTCCACCGGACTCGTTCGTTCACCGTTGCTGCCCATCGCAAGAATCGCCGCCATCCCAAGAAGCCCACCACGCGGGGAGCCCGCCTCCAACTTCACCCTCTGAAACTCGTCACCACTCACGCCTTCAATCCCGTAGTAGTTGGCCATGAGACCATTGACGAAAATCTCATCGTTCTTCAACAACTTCACCAAGCTCCCGCCGTCCCGAAGTAGATGACCGAACGTTTCATACACCTCCCGCCGCGCTGCGGCTCGCGCGCTCTCGTCAAAATCTCGGAACTGCTTCGTATCAAACTGGAAAAAATCCAATCGCTGCATGTCCAGCCACTGATGCAAAAACCCGCTCACAAACTCGTCCGCTTTCCGACTCGCAATCATGCGCTCCACTTCCGCACGCATCACTTCTGGCTTGGTCAGATCCGCCGACAACATCGACGCGTCAGGCGGTGCACTCCACAGAAAATAGGACAACCGTGAGGCGAGTTCTGACGGAGCAAGGCGCCGCGCCTCGTCCTTACCCGTTTCAACGCGCGACCCGCGCTCCTGAGCTCCCGTTTCCTGCAAGTAAAGGAAGCCCGGCGATGCCAGCACCACGCTCAATGGTTCTCTTAATGCCACTTCGTGCGCCTCCCCCGCAGCGCGCCGCACCTCATACAACGCCACCAGTTTCGCCAAATACTCCGGCGCGGCCGGTTTCCCTCGAAATGCCCTCAACGCAAACGACTCCAACACCGCACGGGCGTGATCCCCATCCCCTACCCCAGCGCGCCTCGCGACCAACACCGGCGCAACACCCGACTCCTTCGCTTTCTGAAGCGGTCCCTCGTACTCCATCCAATCAATCCACAACACCGGATCACGATCCTTCGCGTCCTTCAGTTGCCGCGTGCGTCCTGGCAAACTGATGCCCTCCTTTTTGAGCGGACGCTTCTCCATAAAAACAAACTTCCTGGGCCCGCCGGGACGCACCTTGAACGCGAACTCAACCACCTCCGCCTGCTGAATCGGCGCCGTGATTTGCTTATTCGCCAAAAACGTCCGGTCGTCTTTATCAATCGGACTCGCCTCAACAAACGTGAGGAACGCGCGCTCCGCCGGCATGTCCGGAACGCGACCCACCTTCACTCGCATCACGTAGTCCCCGCTCGCCGCATCCGTCGGCAAGTCCACGGCGTACTCACACGTCTCCTGCACCGTGTTATCGAGATAAAGCCCCGTTCTGGAAAGGGGTCGATCGAGGTACTGCTGAAACCAGCGGTTGTTCTGTTCCCACACATGCTTCGCAAACTCCGCATGCGACTTGTCCGTGAAATCAAACTCCTTCAACCGCTTCTCGTCCCCGCCCGCTTCCTGCCACTTCGCATACTGCTCGTTGAGGTATTTGAAGCGAAGGTGCCCGCGCTCGACCTCCGCTCGGCGCTTCTCCGGCTCAATCCGCTCCACCTTCGCGACCATTGCTTCCGGCGGAATCGGTCCCTCCCACTCAACCCAATCAATCCATAACGCTGACACCGGCCCCACCCCCGTCTCCTTCTGCGCCGTGGTGAACAGTTCGTGATCCAACTTCACATCCCGCTTCTCCCGAAGCACGAAGGTGCGCGGACCACTCGCAGTGATGCTCACTGGCACTTCGATGGTCTGGGGTGCGTCAGTGGTACCACTGATTTGGAAGGTCTGCATGAGGGTGAAATCCTCACGCGCCTCCGGCTTCATGCGGCTTCCAAGCGCGAGAAAGTGCCGATCCTTTGAGGTGCCAGGCACCGCCCCAATGCGAAAACGCAACCGGTACTCGCCAGGCTCAGCCTTCTCGATCTCATGCTTTGTCTTCAACCAGCCTGAAGGCTGGTCCGGCGGGAGCGTGATGACCTCCTCCGGATGAACATTGTAGATCGTCAGATACGCCCCCGTCTTCGTGAGCGGATCATTGAGATAGCGTTCAAACGTCGGCCCCTGCTGCTCAAATCCGCGAATCCGAAACTTCGCCTCCGCTTCATCTGGAATGCCCTTTTGAGGCTCCTTCGTCTCCATGAACTTCTTCGCCGCCTCGTACCCGCCTTTGAAGTAGCCGTTGAACGTCCCACCCACCATGGCATTCGCATGCAACTCTACTTCACGGCGTTGCTTCAACGTCTTCGAACCCGCCCGCGCCGAAGATGAGTCCCCGCCCGCAGGCCCCTCCAACTCCACGAAATCAACCCAAATGCACGGACGAGGCCCCGTGCCGGTCTTATCCCACGCCTCACGGAACATGGCGTACTCGGCTTCTCGCTTGTTTGGGCGTTTGTCCCGAATCGCAAAGTTCCGGTCGCCGCTGGCATTCACTTCCACAGGAATCTCAAGCACCTGCGGATTCGCGAGCGTGCCTGTCACTTGGTGTGAACTGAGCACGTTGAAGTCCGCCGCATCGGCCTTGCCAGTTCCAATCTCGATAAACCTCCGCTCAGGCGGCGCCTCGTCCGAAGCCGCAATCCTAACTCGCAGCGTGTACTTACCCGGCGCCCATTTGGCAGGTGCAGCAATCCCCGTGTAACGGCCCAAGCTGTAGAGCATCAGCCACGATCCCTTATCTCGTGCCAGGAGTTTTTCGTAATCAGCATGATAGCGAAAGTGATACGAATACTCGCTCCGCGCGAACTGCGCGTCATCCACATCCCGAAAGCCAAACTCTGTTGGCGCCGGTGCTCCCTGAATTTTCGCAAACCCGTTGTAAAAAAGATGCGGCTGCGTTTTGAGCCGGGGATCGGCCCGCAACGCTGTCACGGCCTCCGCATTTTCTGGAAGGGCAGCCGCTGCATCGATGCCAGCGCACCATTTCTGGAACCGTTCGTACTTCTCGGCATAACCCTTCGCGTAAATGGGCATAAACTTGTTGGCCCATTCCTCCGGATCCTTGCGCAACGTGTTGCGCTCTAACTTCGTCGGCGATGGCGAGGAACCCGTGCGCGCGAAGTGTTCGTCCAATGCCTGGCGCCCGAGCGAGAGGTACTGCTCAAACTGGTCACTCGACATGAACAGCGAAGATCCCACCGTATCGAAAGTGCCCGCCCCTCCATCCGCCGGCAAATCGTTCACCCGAACTTCCACCCCCAGCAAATCGCGAAGCGTGTTCCGGTATTCGCGACGGTTCAGTCGCCGCATCGTGATGTTTCCCTGCACATCCCCAAGCGTCTTCCGCGCAATGACAAGCGTCCCCGACAACGCGTCAAGGAAGCCCGCCTTCTCCTCACGATTCGGCTGCTTCGCATCCTCCGGAGGCATTTCGCCTGAGTTGATTTGGTTCAGGATTTTCTGCCACCGGTCGGCGTTCTCTACGGAATCCAAAACGAAGGAAATATCATCCAAGCGCAGCTTGCCCTTCTGTTTCTCCGCGTTGTGACACTCCGTGCAGTACGCCTTGAAATAAGAACGGTGCCCCTCGTCCATTCGCGCGACAGGGGCGGGAACTTTCGCCGCCTCCGCACCGGTCACCGCAGCAGCGCTCAGCAATCCCATTCCCATCAACAGGATCATGCGCAGTGCCCTTCGATACCATCCGCTTGTCATGAGGTCTCCTTTCGTCTCCATGAATGTGTTGTCCGTGTGAAGCACCTCCCCTGACGGTGGTTCCGCCGAGACGCCGTACACCGCGTCTTTTGCTAGCCAACCAACTCTTTCACAACGCCGGTGCTGTCGCCGTGCCGCTCGCACTGCTTTGGATTCACGCCAACCCCATGCAGCATGGTCAACCACACATTCGCGAGAGGCGTGTCCTTCGGCAGCACCAGATGCTGACCCATTTTCAGGTTCGCTCCTCCGCCCGTCAGAAGAGTCGGACAGTTGTCTAAATAGTGAATCGTTCGAATGTTACTCCCGTACGCCAGCGCAACATGATCAAACAGTGAACTGCCATCTGCTTCCTTCGTCGCCTTCAGTTTATCAATCAACCCGGCCAACAACTCGCTCTGGACGGTGTCACGTTTTTGTGAAGCCTGCATCCGGTCGCCGGGGCTGTAGTGACTCATGTCATGCGGCGCAACCTTGACATCAAGGCTTTGCAGAAGTGTCCCAACCGGCTGACGATACGTCAGCACGCGCGTAGTGTCGGTCTGAAGGGCCGCCACCATCAAATCGTACATCACCTTGATTTCCTCTTTCCCAGCCAAGCCCGCCTTGGGTTCGTTCACCGGAGGCTTGGCCTTGGGAACGCTCAACCACTGCTCGTCTTTCCCCAACCGCACTTCGATGTCTCGAATGCTCTGGAAGTATTCGTCGAGTTTGTCCGTGTCCGTCTTCGTCAACCCCCGCTGAACCCGCTTCGCATCTTCCATAACCGCATCCAAAACACTCCGGCGCTGGGCCAGCATCGCCTGCCGCTCGCTCAATGGCGTGGAGTCGTCAGAGAACATCCGATGGAAAGCCGCGACTGGGTTCTCCAACCCAGCCATCGGTTTTCCGCGAAGGTCCCACGCGAGGGACGAACCCGGCCCGTGCCCCGAGTTGGCGACGTCAGGCGAGTTGAGTTGAATCGAGGCAAACCGCGTCTCCTTCCCAAGATGCGCAGCAGCAACCTGATCTGCGCTGATGCTGTTGTGAAAACTTTGTCCAGGCTCGGCGTACCGGTTCGCTCCCGTCAGCCAAAACGTGCTACCCCAATGCGCCTCGTTGCTGAACTTGTTGGAACACCCCTGAATCACCGTCAGATCTTTCTGATGCCGCGCGAGCGGCTTCAGGCCTTCCGACATCTCCCAGTCCGTGCCCGTGCGTTTGACATCCGGAAACCACGTCTCGTTGGTTACCCCCCAGCCGAACCCGAGAAAAATCATGCGCTTCGGGGGCGTTGCGCCCGATGGAGCACCAAACGACTTAAATCCGAGCGACTCCAAAATGGGCAGTGCGACAAAGGCAGACGAACTGCGAAGAAAGTGACGGCGAGAAAGGGTGGTTTTCATCGGGACTAAAACGGATGCCGTCCGTGCGTGGATTCATAGCAATCACGCGCGCACGGCCCACCACCCCGACGCAAAAGGCATTCCTGACGAGGGAACGCCTGAAAAGAAGGCGCCGCCTTGGGTTTTCACTTTCACCTCCCGTGACGAATCCCAAAGCTGCATCGACTGCAAGCACAGCGCTCCCGCGCGTCTGACAGAGCGACTTGAGCCAGATAGGGTCTGTTCGTAGTATAAAGCATGGAGTCCCAGTCCCCAGCAAACGCCAGCCAACCCGTCTCCGCCGAGGTGGTGGAGATGGCGCTCCGGGCAGTGCGGGATTTTCGTGAGTGTTTTTGGTGGTGGAATCCGAACTTCACTCCTCGGAATGTGGAAGACGTGCGCGAGGTGGTGCTGAATCTCCGCAAAGGGGGCCATCGTGCTTGGCAGAGGGCCCAAGAACTGAACTCATGCCTTTAACCACCCTCCAGAAACAAGTGCTTCGCGTTCTGGCGGCGAATCGCAGCGAAGAGAGCCATTTCGCCGGCAGTCTGGTGCTTAACTCGGCGGATGATTCACCACGCTTCAGTCACGACTTCGATATTTTTCATGCAGCGGAGTCCGAGGTTGAGCGAGCCAGCAATCTGGATGTCGCCGCGCTTCGGGCGGCTGGTTATGCAGTGGAGCATGCAGGTGGTGATTGGGCTGCTCGCACAAGTTTTCGCAAAGCGCGTCTGACACATGAGGGAGAAGCGCTGGAGATCGACTGGGCAGCGGACTCCGCCTTTCGTTTCTTCCCGATTCAAAAAGACGACTTACTCGGCTGGCGCCTACATCTTTTTGACATGGCGACCAACAAAGCTCTCGCGCTGGCGGCTCGCTCGGTGACTCGCGACTACGTGGACATCGTGGAACTGGACCGGACCTATCCGCTGGAGGCGGTCATTTGGGCGGCCTGCGGGAAGGACGAGGGCTTCAGTCCCATGCTGCTGCTCGACATGATGCGGCGCTTTGCACGCATCAATCCGCGCCAGCTTGAAACCATTCAGGCTCGGCACCTCGATCCCGTTTCTTTGAAGAAAGCGTGGATCGCGATGTCAGACCGAGCGGAGGCTGAAATCACGAGACTCGCGGACACAAGACCGGAAATTCCCATCGGCGTGGCTTTCGTGAATGCGCGGGGCGAGCCGAGCTGGATTGGCAGTGAGTCCGGCCCGCGCATTCATCGTCCTAGCGTACGCGGCTGTCTGCCAATGGTACTGGGTGTCGAGTAATACGGTGACGCTGCTGGACCTCGCCCTGCCCTCAACCCACTTGGAACAAAGAAGTTCAGAAGCACACGGGTTCGAGAAAACGTCACAACGCGGTGTTCTAGACGCATCAAGCTTCAACAACAAAGCGAGCGCCGCCTAATCGACCGCAGCCTTCGGGGCGGCAATGGTCACCGCCGGTTTCGCCGGAGCTCCAGGCGGCGGAGGAGGCGTCGGAGGCTTCGCTACCACAGGAGGTGGCGTAAACGGCACCTGATAGTCATTCGGTAAAGTCACAACCCATCCCTTGCGATCATCAATCTCCCAGGCAACCGGCAAACCCTCGGCATCTACGATATCACGCGCACCAAGGTACGCGGGAATGGAGTCTTTGCTCACATGAAACCAGACAACCGACTTCGGGTCCTGCTTCAACAGTTTCAGCAGCATCCGAAAAGTCGATGCAGGCTGGCGCGCCATCTCGGAGGACTCTCCGGCCTCCGTGCGCATCGTCAGCTTCATCTGAACCGCCGCCGATCCAGGCGCCGCGCCGACTTCCACCAAAAAGTCTCGATTCGCATCCCGCGGCGAGGGGGGGCGCTGATTCAGCTTCCGATCAAAGTATTTCGTCAGCTTCACCGGCTCAAACGTCACTTTACGCATCGGCGCCGGGGCCTTGCCCGCCACCTTCTTCATCATCGGCTTACCGTCCGGACCTTTCACGTCCTCCTTCTTCACGATGATGTCCGAGTTGTTCTTCTTCAACTCCTCCAACTCGTTCTCCACCGCCGTCTGAAGCTCCTGAATCCGAACGGGCATCAGCTTATTCCCCGACACCAGAACGTGATGGATGACCGCTTGTTCGGGCATGGTTTTCGGGTTCGGCAACCGGACTTGAACCGGCGGCGGCGGAACATAGCGCGGCGTCGTGTCCAGACGCGCTTTGAGTTTTTCCGCTTCATCAGTCAGCGCGGTGACTCGATCCCTGCGCTCGTTGCGCTCTTTCTCCAGCATCTCTAGTTCCTTGAGCAGCTTCTCAATGTCCACCATCACCACGGGATCCTTCGCCTTCTGCTCCTCCAGCTTCGCCATCGCCTCCTCCAACTTTTTGAGGTCTTCCTGCATCTTCGCGATGTCCTGTTTCACCTCCGCAGGATCCCGCTTTTCCTCAAACTTCTTCACCTCTTCCTTCAACTTCGCGTGCTCTTCCACCGACACATCCGGGAGCTCCGACAACACCTTCTTCACCGTCGTCGCCAAACTAATCCCAATCATCACCATCATGATGATCAACACCCCCACCACGTTCGTCATGGTGTCCATCAACGCGGCGAACGGTAACTCCTCGTCATGCGATTTAGCGCGGCGTGCCATGGCTTTCGGTCAGTTGATTACTGGGGTTTGGGAGGATTGGGTGCGGCCGGAGCCGGAGCTCCCGTCGGGGGCGTCGTCGCCGGTGCTCCGGGCGCGGGGGCCGGTGCTCCCGAGGCAGGCGCAGGTGGCTTCGGCTTTCCGTCGTAGGGGACGGAGCCTTCAGGCGCCTTCTTCGGCACGGTTCCCGAAAGCTTTCCGAAAAGTTTCATGTCCAAGTCGCCCGATCCCGGTACCGGCAACTTTCCAATCTGCTCAACCTTGTACCCGTGCTTCGACTGCGCCCAGCCGGCCCCCAGATTGTAGGAACGCATTCCATCCGCACGAACCAGAAAAATCACCTTGCTCTGAGGCACGTTCTTCACTCCATCCAAGAACGCGTTGAAGGTCTCATCGTTCACAATCACCTCCGGAATCGCGGCAACCGAGTACCGCTCGTTCTCATTCCAAAAATACACAAGGTTCTCACCACGCGCGTCAACGAAGAACACCTGCGTTCCCGCCCCCAAACCAGATCCTCCCGGATTCACCACGACCTTCGGATCCTTGTTCTCCGGCGGCTTCAACTTGTCAATCGCCGCCAGCAACTCCTCCACCCGCTTCTTGAGGTTAGGCTCTTCAGCCGTAAAGCCCTGAATCTCTTGCTTCAACGCTTCAATCTTCTTGTTGAGGTCCTCGGAGCTCTTCTTGTTCTTCTCCTTCTTCTCGGAGGACATCGTCAACAACTCCTTCAAATCCTCCGTTTTCTTGTCCTTGTCTTTCTTATCCTCCTCGAGCTTTTTCAGTTCCTCCAAAATCTGCTCCAAACCCGCAAACTTCTTCTCATTCTCGTCTTTCTTCTTGAGCAGTTTTTGGTGTTCGACCGCCCGCTCCACCTCCTCGACCGGACGTCCCTTCACGCGCTGCATCTGGGCCACCATCAACACCACGATGATGAGCACCAAAATCCCAATCAGAGAACACAAGATGTCCAAGAAGGGGATGAGCATCACCTCCTCGCTGCCGTGTTTTTGGCGCTTTGCCATGGGATTCTATCGGGTTGCCGACAAACGCCTCCGCGGCACTCGCCGCCGAGGCACACGTTTTACCGCCCGAACCAGCCCTTCTTTTTCGCCTCTTCCGAGGGCACCTGCTGAATCACCACTTGCTGCTGACCTAGTTGCGACAAAACCGCGTTCAGGCTGCGAATCCCCGCATCCAACCCCGCCACCGATTGCTGGGTCGACTGCACAACCCCCATCAACGAAGCCTGCACGTTCGCTGCCACCGCTCCGATCTGCTCCGAGAACTGCGCCATCGCCTGCTGCTGCGCGCCCTGAAGCGCCTGCTGGTACTGCTGCGTCACGGACTGCAACCCGCCAATGTATTGCCCAAACCCCGCGACCGCGCGCTCCGTCGCCTGCGCCGAGGCCGCAATCGAAGTCTCCATGCTCTGCGCCACCACCCCAACACGCTGCGCTGTCTGCGAAACCACCGCGTTCTCCACCGCTGAAACCAACCCAGCCACCCGATCCGACAGCTGACGCACAACAGCCTCCTGCGCCGCCTGCAAGCCCTGCTGGTACTCGCGAGAGGATGCCTCCATCTTCGAAACGTATTCCCCGAAACCAGAAACCGCGCGCTGCGTCGCTTGAGCCGACGAACTCACCGACCCCTCCAAAGCCGAGGCCAAGGCTGTCAACTTCTGGCTGAACTGCCCCATCACCGCGCCCTCCACGCCCGATGCAATCCCCCCCATCTTCTCCACGAGCTGCTTCGCCAACTGTTCCTGCGAACTCTGCAACCCAGCCTGATACTGCTTCGAAGCCGCCTCCATCGAGGCCACGTACTGGCCAAAACTCGAAACCGCACGCTCCGTCGCCTGACCCGACGCCGCCACCGAACCCTCCAGCTTCGACGCGAGACCGGACATCTTCTCGTTGAAATGCTTCATCACCGAGCTTTCCACGCCCGAAACCAAGCCCCCAAGTTGTTCGCCCAACTTGGCAGCCATCCGCTCCTGAGACGCCTGTAACCCCGCCTGATACTCAGACGTCGAAGACTCCATCTTCCGCACATATTCACCAAACCCAGAAACCGCGCGCTCGGTCGCTTCCGCGGAACTCTTCAGCGATCCCTCCATTCCCGCAGCCATGGCCGAAATCCGTTCCGTGAACTTAGAAACCACCACGTTCTCCACGGACGCCGTCAATGCCGTCATCTTCTCCGCTAACGCCTGCACCGCCTTCTCCTGCGAAACCTTCAGCGCCGCCTCATGCTCACGCGTCGCCGCCTCCATTTTCCCAACCAAATCCCCAAAGTTCGCAACCGACTTCGCCGTCGCCTGCGCAGCCGAGGAAATCAAACCGTCAATCCCACTCGACAACGCCTCCACCTTGTCAGCCAAACGTTTCGCGGCCTCGTTTTGCGAGCGAACCACGTTCTCATAAGCCTCGCGGGAAAGATCCTCCGACTTGGCCAGATTTTTCCCGAAAGCATCGAATGCCTCTACATGCCGGTCACGCAGCATGTCCAAGTGCTGAACCGCTTGAGCATCCAAAGAGGTGAAGCGCGACCCAATCGCCTCCACCGCTGCCTGCTGGTAGCGATCGTTCGAACTCTCCAAATGCGTCGCGTACTCCAGCATCCGGCCCGACAAGTCGTTTAAGTTCGTGAGGAAATCGTGCTGCGCAGCGGTCACCCCCTGCACAACCGCGTCCGCCATCGCGCTAACGTCCGAAAAACCGATCTCCTTCTTCACCTTCGTCCCGCCATCGTTCAACCGAGGCAGCAGCACTTCGTTACAGAACGCATCGATGTCATTCAGCGTCTCTTCCTCGTGCTTGTTCAACGAGTTCAACGGGAAGTTCATCACCACCGCAAAAACCAACCCCAAGAGAGTCGCATCGAACGCCGTACCGAGACCGCCCGTCACCGCCCCAATCGTCTCCATCATCTTGCTCACGTCCTCTACCCCATCGAACTTCATCCCCTCAATGGCGTGCGACAACCCGATAACGGTCCCGATAAACCCCAGCAACGGAATCGCCCACAAAAACGCCTTCACCACGATGTAACTTCCCATGATTCGGGAACCATCAATCCCCGACTGACTCGCCATCAGCGTTCCCACATCGGCCACATTCTGACGGGTCTCGAAAAACTCCAGAGCCTTCCGAATCCGGTTCACCATCAAGCTATCCCGCAAGTGCTCCGGTAACGCGTACACGTGGTCGATGAACTTCCCAATATTGTTCACGTCGATTTCGTCCCCCAATCCGCGCGGTAAAACATCCAACAACATCGCCGCCTGCTGATGCTGCAGCTTTTTGTACTTGAGAAACAGAATCGCAATCCCCCACGTGAAGAAAAGGGTACTCGCAAAACTGATGGCGAAGTGGTTGTAAAACAACTCCATCAGCTTGTGCTTGGCCCCCATCATGCCGGTCGCCACCAAAACCTTCAGCAAAACGAACCACACCACGGTGATCACCAACCCAATGCCCGAACTCAACAGCGCATTCGGATTGGTCGGATCCTGCTCCTTCCAAACCGTCCGCTGTTTTTTGCCGTCACCCGCTCCGGCCTCGGTCGCGGGTCCGCCCCCCGCCATCAACTCCTCCAGAGAGGGCACCTTAAACTTGGTGTTGCAACCTGGACAGTTCACCAGTTGGCCAGCCATTTGAGGTTCGGCCATGAGCTGCATCGAGCAGGAAGGGCAGTTGAAATGCATAGGTCGGGGTGGAAGCGGGTTGAATGCCTGAAGTGCGACTTTGTGTCGCGGCAGGCTTAGCCACACGCGAAACGTTTGGCAAACCCGACTGCATTTTCCTGAAAGCCAACTCGGCCCGCCACCCTCCCCGACACCCCCATCCTGCGGCAAATGCCGCGATTGCGTTTCCACCGGTGAGCCTGCCTGCTAACTTAATGTCCTCTGGATCATGCCAACGCCCCTCCGATCCCAACTCATCCTCCCTGCCGCCTCCCTCCTGGCGGGAGTCGTCGCAGGCAAACTCCTCGTCAGTCCTGAGGCAAACCCGATAGAGACACCCACAACCGTCTCGCCAAAAGTGAGTTCTGCGGACACTTCGTCCGCCTCCGAGTCAGTCGCCGGCGCAACAAGCAACACCACCTCTCCCTCGAGCTTCGCCAGCCTCCCTCGCCCCCAACAACTGGACACCCTCGTTCGCATCTCTCGGCAAACCTCGGAGAACCCCTCACTTCAACTACTCCTCGCGCAGCTCGCAACGGATCTCCCCGCGCCCATTCTCGAGGAACTCCTCACCTCCCTCGCCGGACGAACCGACGGGCCTTTCCTCGCGACCACTTTGCTCGCCGAACGCCTCGCCGCCACGGACCCCGCGAGAGCCATCGAACTCGGGACGAACCAAAAATCGACCCAAATCGTCGAAGCGGGCCTCAGCGTGCTCCTCGCCCGCAACGCGGCCGACGCAATCAAGGTAATGTCCAACTTGCCCAAGGATCTGAACGTCAATCTTTCTAACATCGAGCAAGCCGGCCTCGTAACTCCCGGCGGCTCCTTCGCGGACGCAGTTCGCGCGATCCAATCGCAACCCTCACTCCTCGAGAACGTAGCCAACTCAAAACAGTGGGAAGTTTCCAAAATTCTCGGTGCGCTCGCCGCAAAAACCGCCTCAACAGACCCAGCTCTGGCACTCGCCGAAATCCGCGCATCAGCCGCTGAAATCGTCAACGCCAACCCAAAACGCGATCCCGCCGCCTCCGACATTCAAATCGCCAAACAACGGGATGCGCTCATCAGCCAAATCGCGGGTAATGCGGTAACCCGACTCCGGTTTGAGTCTGGCCCTGACGCCTCCAAACTCTTCGACGCCCTGAAAGACACCGAAAAAAAAGTGTGGAGCTTCAGCATCGAAGCCGTCACACGCTTCAATCACTCCGGCACCGAAACCGCCATCTCCTTCGCCGAATCGCAGGCCTCCAAGGACAACATGTCCTCCGCCGCCTCGGGCGTCTGGTGGGCCCTCGCCAATCAAGACCGCCCCGCCGCACTCGCTTGGATCGAGTCCTTGCCGCCCGGCGCTTTTCGCGAAGGAACGCTCAAATCCGTCATGATGGACGCTTGGAACCGTTCAAAATCTTGGGGCGACCCAGACATCGCAACGTCCGCCGCAGCCTCGCTTCTTTCCCGTGGCTCTCAGGTTGACTACTACGCAGCCATGCTTTCTGACAGGCACTTCGGGTATAACGACGGACGTACCCGCGCCGAGTTTATCGCCGAACTCCCCCTCTCTCAGCAGGAGAAAGCAGACCTCGAACGCCGGCTTGCCCCAGTGAAGTCTCGATAGTTTTCCACCATGCGCGCCAGACTTCTCCTCCTCTGCGCTGCCCTCGGCGCGTTTGGATTTTTTATCGGATCAAAGCCACCTGACCGCCCCCAGTCCCAGTTCTCTCCGTCTACGCCCGCGCTCGAGACCGGAGCAACGCCGTCCGAACAAACGGACCGCCCACCCTCAGCTCCCTACAGCGAGCTCCAAAGTGGCCTCACGGCGCCTCCGACCGATACCGAATCTTTCAAGCAGCTCGACACATTTCTTAAACAAGGGACGGCCTCCCCGGCGGATCACCGCTTGCGGCTGATGTCGGCAATCAATGCGCTGAGTCCAAAACAACTGGAGCGCATGCTCGATCAGGAGCTCAAGAGCGACCTGTTCCTCCGATCCGATCGATTTGATTTCCAATACGCCGCCGCACGCTTCGGAGAAGTTGCCCCACAAAAAGCCGCAGAACTGTGGGCCAGTCGGGGCGAAGCACGCAGCTTCAGCACGGACCTCATCGCCCCGTGGGCAAAACGCGATCCCGTTGCATTCACGAACTGGACTCTCACACAGTCACCCGAAATCCAGCGCGCCGCGCGCGAAAAACTCACCCAGGTCGCCTCGCAAGACCCAGCGCTTTTCGCGTCCATCGCCCACCAACTCGCATCCTCTCCCAACGCCAGCGAAACCGCCCGAGCCGCCATCAATGCCCTCGCCAGCAAAGAACCCTCACCGGAAAGCCAGCTGGCCTACGCCCAACGCCTTCCGGAGGGCGTCATGCGGAACGCCGCACTTTCCGAACTCGCCACGAAGACTACCTTTGACATCAAAACTCGTCCGGGAGTTCTCCAAGCCCTCGCCAACTTACCCGAGCGCGATGCCCACCAAATCGCCCCTCGTCTCGCGCAAAAAGTTGACTCCCTTCCGCCAAGCCCCGTGCGCGAAGCCGCGATGCAAGCCGCCCTGCGCGAACAAGCCCGCACGGACCCCGCCTCAGCGGCAAAACGCCTCGAATCCCTCCCCGCAAACTCGGCCGACTACGCCGCAGCCGTTCGAGGTTTCATCGACAGCACCTCGGCAAAAGACCCCGCCTCAGCCGCCGAATGGGCCCTCTCGATTCCCACGTCCGCCCCAACCCACCGCACAGGAGCCCTCGAACGCGTCGCCACCGAATACTTTCGAAGCAATCCCGACGGCGCCCGCGAATGGGTCGAAAAAGCCCCCCTCACGGACGACGAGTACCGACGCCTCACCGGTCGGACTCGAGCCGCAAAACCGTAGCCTCGGGCAGTGCCTTGGGCAGCGATAAAACCGCGTCTTAGGGCGAGCGCTCGGAGATCGCCGCCCGTCCCAACGTCGCCAAATATCCGAACCCACACGAGGCGGACCGCAAAAACTCTCGTCGGAATGGGGAGTTCATAGGCCCCTCCACAATAACTGGTTTTGATGCCCACCGCCGCGCGAGTAAAAGCCTTACCAACCTCTAAACGCCTCTCTCCTGCCGGCTGGCCTGACTTCCGCTCCCCTCGCCCGCATGGCCATCGTCTCGACGTTCCCCCTCCGATCAACGCTCATCAAATCGCTGATAACCCTCGCATTAACGCTTGTCCCCTTCGCGTCCACGTTCGGAGCCGATACTCAAACTGATCCGAAAACCACCCCACGCCGCTTCAACCCCGTTCAACGATCCATCGAAGGCTGGACCGTTCAAATCGACCCCGCCCTGCTTGATGGAGCGCCTGAAAGCGAAGACCACCGTGCGCTAACCCTCCTCGCCAACCACCTCCAGCGCATCAGCATCCTCGTCACAGGCCACGTGCTCACCCAACTCCAAACCATCCCCATCTGGATTGAGAAAGAACATCCTTCCCTGCGGTCCATGCAGTACCACCCGTCGAAAGGTTGGCTCGAAAATAACGGACACGATCCCCGCCTCGCCCGCCACGTCCACATCCCTGTGGCCCGGCACCTCCTGTCACGCGGCCAACTCCTGAAACACCCCGCCGTCGTCCTCCACGAACTCGCCCACGGATTCCACGACCAAATTCTCTCGTTCGAAGAACCGCGTATCATCGCTGCTTTTGAGGAAGCGAAACGAAAGGAACTGTACAACAACGTGCTCCTCTACACGGGCAAACGAGTGCGTCACTACGGCCTGACCAATCACAAGGAGTACTTCGCAGAGGGGACCGAGGCATTTCTGTACCGAAACGACTTCTTCCCCTTTGTCCGCGCGGAACTCAAGGAGTATGACCCAACGTTCCACGATCTTCTCGAAAGCATCTGGGGCAAACCCGAGTAGACCCGAAACCGCCTACCGATTCCGCTGCACCTTCGATTTCTCCGGGCCCATGTCGGTCCGCGGCCGGCTCGCAACAAGATCATCCAGAATTCGAACACCCTCGAGACCCACCACAAACTCCTCTGCCCGCTTCATCCCAGGAAACAGCCCGTTGTCTCTCCCGCCGACTTCCGTCTGCGCTGACCCGACGGAAACGTTTCGAATCTGGCTAAACGGATTGCGCAACCATTGATTCCAACTCCGCTCCCGAGCCTGCCTCTCCCGCTCCATCACTTGACGCGTTCTCAGTCCCACTGAAATCCGGTTCTCACGCCAGTCCCGTTCCAGCCGAGACCGTTGCGCGTCAATCTCGTGAAACTCGGCACTCTGAATCACCCGGGCATGGCTCAAAGAGGAAAGCCGAATCGCGTCCACCGCATGCAAAACTCCCTCCTCAATCCGGACCAAACGCGGAATCGAGTCATTGCCCAACGGATTCTTCATCCCACTCTCTCCATTCCCTGAAACGTCCAGCGTCGAGGGTAATACCACATCCGGCCGAACCCCGTTCAACTGCGTCGAAAATCCTGTCACTCGATAAAACTTACCCGCGGTAACCAGCGCCCCTCCCACCGACTTCCTGAGCTCTTTCGACACATAATCCCCCAGATCCACCACGTTCTGAACCGTACCCTTACCATACGTTTGCATGCCACCCACCAGCACCGCGCGGGCATGATCCTGCAGGGCTCCCGCCAGCAACTCGCTCGCCGAGGCACTGTCTCGATCGACCAACACCACCAGTGGCCCACCATAAACCGACGTTTTGTAGCGCTCCGGCCCCAGCTTCTGCGGCGCTTCGTGCAACCCCTTCACCACGGTCACTGTTCGATTGCCCAAAAATAAGCCGCCAATCTCGAGCGCCTCATCCAACAACCCTCCCCCATTCCCCCTTAAATCGAGAATAACTCCCGACACTCCGCTGCCCTTCATCGCAAGCAACAGCGTCCGAACATCCCTGCTGCAACTCCGTTTCCGCTGAGCAATCACCTCCGCATCGTCTCCATAGAAACTCGACAACGAAATCCACCCAAACAAGCGGGACTCCCCATCCGGCGAGGCCCACTCCAAGACTTTTCCAAACGCACGCCCCTCGTCATTCAACAGTTTCGTCCGCTTCAAAACCACCTCCACTGCCTCCGTCTCCTCCGCCGAACCTGCATGAAGAACGCGCAGCCGAACAAACGTTCCCTCATCCCCGCGAATCAGTGTCGCCACCCGGCTCGAGTGCAATCCGCTCACCTCGACCCACCCTCCCTGACGCCCCTGGCCGACCGCCAGAATCCGGTCGTTCACACGAATCCGCCCCTCCTTCGAAGCCGGACCACCTGCATCGACCCCCGCCACACGCACGCCTCCCGCGCTTGTCTCAATCGAAATCCCCACTCCAATCCGCGATAACCGAATCTCGGACTCCTCCTCACGCATCTGATCCCGAGTCAGATACTCAGAGTGCGAATCCAAGGCAGATGCAAACGCCGTTAGAAACTGGGAAACACGGTCCAACGGAGTGTCCGCACGAATATCACTGACGCGACGCCGCCACTCCTCTTCCAACGCTGCAACGGCCTCCGATAACTCCATCCCCCCCATCCGCTTCTCAACCAACTCCGCCCCCAGCTCCTCCCACCACGACCGCCACACCGCAGCCTCGTCCACCGGCCAACTTGCCCGCGTACGATCAGCCACCGCAGTGACGTCTTCCGGGAAATCATCCAACGTTGGAATCCAACCCGCCAAACACTCCCCCATCGCTCGATAAAACAGGCGATGCCGCCCCGAAATCTCACGCACAGCCTCTAGCCGTCCGGACGTCGTGTCCTCCAAAAAACGGCGCCCATACCGATCGCGAAAATCGCGCACCTCTCCTTCCGTAAAACACAAATGCTCGGGATCAAGCAGTTCTAAATATAAGTCCAGCAAACGCAGGGATAACCGTTCATCAAAATCACGGGCTGCAAAGTGATTCGCACCAAAAAAATCCATCACCGAACTCGCCAAATCCCCGAACCGCAAAAACTCACGTCTTTCCTTTTCGCGCGCCGCAACCGCATCGCCGGACCGTGTCGCTCCCTTCTGAACAACCACCTCGGCAGCCAGAGTTGGCGCGTCAACCCAAGCCCCGCCGGCGAATCCGAGGAAGAAACCAAGGATCAAACTCTTCCCCAAGAACCATTGTCCAACACTGCGCACCTCGGAACCGTAGCCTCATCCAACGAGCGGAGAAAGCTCTCTCAACCCTCCCATTCACTCAAAAACCGGTATCCGCAACGGCCGATCCGCCCAGTCTGGACGATGCACCCTCTCGTAACACCACTCTCGAAACGCCCGCTGTAACACGAAGAACCGAAGCCGCTCACCAGCCTCTCCCCGCATCACTCCCCCAAAGTAGCCTGCAAGAAATGCCCTCACCACCGCGTCGATTGATCCCGCACCGGCAACCACATCCCCGAGGTATCCGATGGACCGCACCATCCCCGCAACATCCCGCAGCCGGCTTTCTTTCTTCACTCCTCCAGAGCCATCACCCAAATGCGGCTCTCCCTCGAAGTCGATGAACTGAAAGCCCCCCTCAGAACAGTGAAGAATCTGCCCGAGATGTAGGTCCCCATGAATGACGCCCAACTCCGAGCTCGGCACGACCAGTCTACGAGTAAATCCTTCAGCCACCTCCACCCATCGCAGCAGAACCGCGCGCTCCGGTCCCGTCGACGACATGGACTGCCCAGCCACTCGAATGGTTCGGGCGAGCTCCTCAGCAAGCAATTCGACCTCCCCCGGTATCTCCGGAGCCTCCAGAGCGCTCATGGCCTCATGCAACTCCCGCAGCGACTTGCCCAAGGTAACCCAGTCAAAATCTTCCACCGCAGGCCACCCCTCGGCAACGAATGCGTCCCACAAACTCGCCCCGCGAACCCACCGCTGAATCACCCCCAAACCAACTCGACGATCCTCATGGACCGACACAACGGCCCCCCCGAAACCAGGAACCCATCGGCACCCACTCAAACCGCCGAGCAACCGAGCTTCCCGCCCTTCACCCTCCACTGGCTCTCGGTAGGCTTTCAGAAACCACTCAGCCTCCCCCGAAACGCGGAACCCACGATGCGTTGAGCCTGTGGAGAGAACCTGCCACCGAAAATCCCGTTCATCAAAACTCCCTCCACACAAAACAACGCCGTCACTGCTCCCAATCCTCTCGGATTCCAGCAATCCACGGAGCGCGGGAGGAATCGCTCGCATCACCCGCGACGTTTCATCGATAAAACCACCTCCACCTCTGCCGTTTGCGGAAACATGTCGACAGGAACCACCTTCTCCACCACGTACCCAGCGCCCAAAGCGGCAACATCTCGCGCCAACGTGGCGGGATCGCACGAGATGTAGATGATGCGAGCCGGACGGGCCGCGCTCAAAAGGTCCGTTACACGAGCGCCCACTCCCGCAGCTGGCGGATCCAGCAGAACTACGGTTCCATCGGAACTCCCCTGCGCAAGCACATCACCCAGCATCGCTTCCACACGCCCCTCGATGTACTGCTCATTCTCCCCAGCCCGATTTCGCGCCCGTTTCACCGCACTTGGGTGCTCCTCAATCCCAACGACCTGCTCACATCGTGAGGCTAGGCCACGCGCAAAAAATCCAGCCCCACAATACGCATCCACCAAGCGCTCCATTCGCTCGGGAAGCATGTCCGCGACTTGATCCAGCAACAGTTCAGCAACGCGGTCGTTGGTCTGCTCAAAATGCTGGGTCCCAACGCGTGCCTTCAACGAGTACTCCCCGTCGCGAACTCCCTTCGCCTCGCGCAACTCACGCAACTGTTCGTTCACCGAATCACAAGCAATCAGGCACTCCGAAATGTCCACCAACGTCGCGGCATCATGCGAGATGAAGCCAATCACCCCTCCCCGAGCGTGAACCCGAATCCGATTGCGATAACGAAGGGGCTCCGGTGCCGGCACACAATCCGAGACCACCACTCCCTCCAGCTTTCCCACACGTCGAAGCAACTGCTCCACTTGGTTCCGCTTCCACGCAACCTGCGTCGCGTAATCAACATGCTGATACGAACAACCGCCGCACCGCGTAAAATGCGGGCAACTCGGCGCCACACGCTCCGTCGCAGCCTCAACCACACGCACCAAATCCGCGCGTCCCATGCGCTTGTTCTCCTGAACCATTTCCACCTCAACGAGCTCGCCTTTCGCAACAAACGGCACCAACACCACCTTCCCGTCACGCTCACGCACTCCCACACCATCACCGCCAAACGCGATGTCCCGAATTCGAATCGTTTCCATCCCTCCGATTGTGCACCCGCCCGCCTCCTCTCCGCACGACAATCTCACTCAACCAACTCCGCCATCGAAGAGTCCCGGGCAAATGCCATCGTCACCCCACGATGCACATGCCTCCGCCCCAGCAAAATGCTTCGTGGCGAAACAGCAAGCGCACACGCCTCACTCACCCCCGCTACCCCCAGCGTCTTTCCCACCCATTCAGAGCGCTCCACCACCCATGGCCGACACCGCAACTCACGCAATCCCACGATTCGTAGCGGAAAACCGCAATCACTCACCCAACGACGCAATCCTGCCTCATCCCGTTTCACGTCCACGGTCACCACTTCGCGAACCTCCTCCCGCGTCACACCAAAAACGCTGCACACCGCCTCAAAACATTCCACAAACGCGGCCACCTCGACCCCACGCCGGCACCCCACTCCCAACACCACCGGTTTAGTCACCTCCGTCGCCGTCGTCACCACTGGCACTGCCCCCGTCAACTCCGCAATCCGGTAGGCCATCGCATTACCCCCACCCTCATGCCCTCCCGCCAAAACCACGCAATGTCGCGCAGCCTCATCCAAAACCAGAACCGCCGGGTCCGTCCGCTTATCCACCAACATTCCATCCAAAAACCGTACCGCAATCCCGCATGCCCCCACAAACACCACCACATCTCCCGCGCCTGCCCCAGCATACACTTCCCGAAATCGGGCCGAGCCTACCCCCTCGCTGCCAAAACTCACCCGCACCCCATCGCCACCCAAATCACTGTCCCGCAACAAGTCGGCCACACGCATCCCCACCTCACGAACCGCATAGACAAACACCCTCCGCGACGCGTGCTGATCCGCCATACCCGATCACTCAAATCTTCCGCGCCTTCCGAAACCGGTGCCCGTACTCCGGATCATACAAACGCGACGCCATCACCTGCGTGCCCGCAACCACATCACCCACAATCATCATCGTCGAAAGACGCCAATCTCCCGCCGGAGGACAATCACGCAATCCCGCAAGCGTGCTGCGGTGCATCTCTTCCTCCGGCCAGCTCGCCTTGCGCACCAACGCAACCGGCGTCTCCTCCGCATAACCCTCCAAAAGCTCCGCCACCGTGTCTGACAAAAGAGCCCCCGACAGAAAGATGCACATCGTTGACCCGTGACGCGACAACTCCCGAATCGACTGCTCGCCAGCCACCGGCGACGCACGGCCCGCCGTCCGAGCAACAATGATACTTTGCGAGGCACCCGCCTGCGTCAGAGGCACCTTCAACGCCGCCGCAGCCGCCGTAAACGAAGACACACCAGGAACCACTTCGTACTCCCACCCCGCCTCATCCAAAAACCGCATCTGCTCTAAAATCGCGCCGTAAATCGCGGGGTCTCCCGAATGCAGGCGTACCAACTTCCAATCCTCCCGAGCGGCACGCCGATACACCTCCTGTTGCGCTTCAGAATCCATCGAAGACGAGTCAAAAATCACCGCATCCGCTCGGCAGTGCGAGAGCATGTCTCTGCTCACCAACGAACCTGCATACATCACCGCATCCGCTTCCGCCAAGGCGCGCGCACCCCGCACCGTCACCAAATCTGCTGCCCCAGGCCCCGCACCAACAAACGTGATTTTCATTCAGCCCCCTAATGTACA
>JBIIXW010000091.1:0-12390 GCA_044347165.1 Chthoniobacteraceae bacterium | reverse complement strand
CTGCGCAGCCGAGCTTCTGCTCCTCTGCGACGTACTTGGTGTTATTGAAGGCGTTGGCGTTGTGGGGGGGGGCGAGGGGGAATACCGCAGCAGAGGCGGTTTGGAAGGAATGGGTTCCGCGAAAGCTGGCGGATGGACTGGGGGTTTGGGGCCGATGGAACGCCAACGGGCCGGGGGCAGCCGTGTTGCTGAAGGAGACAGGGATGGGGGTATCTTTCATTCAAAAAGAGAAAGCGTTGCCGGGAGATTTTTTGAAAATCTTTTGGAATGAGAAGTTTGGCTCGATCGAGCGCGGACACTTGGTGGTGTTTCTGGGGCTGAGTCAGGATGCCGAGGGGCACCCGCAGGTGGTGTTCTGGTCGTCCAACCAAGGGATGGGGTACGGCGTGAAGGCGGTGGATTCGCGGCGGATTGCGCGAATGGTGTTTTCGAGAGTGACGGATCCGCAGCGCATGGCCGCTGTGGCGAAGTTGTCAGCAAAGAATGTTTTTTTGACTGAGATTGCGAAGCGCGGTGCGTCGGAGCGAGAGGTGGCCGGTCAGATTGGCTTGAAAGCGTTCCCTGTTGAAAAGAGTTATGACGCAGGATTCAAAGAAACTGTCGCTGTGCCAGATTCGGGTGGCAAAGGTGAAACGGAGATTCTGCCGCGAGCGGGTTTAACTGACTCTGGGATTCAAGTGGCTGAGGGTGAGTTTCCGCTGGCTGGGTTTGCCACGCTTTCGCTGAAGGTGTTGCGGCGTGGAGGTGAGGATGGAGAACCCGCGCTGCGCTGGTGTCCAGCGGTTGCGGTGGAGGGGAATGGCAGTGAGGGATTACGGGTGGCAGCCGTTGAGGATGGGATTTGGCTGGGCGAGCGGGAGGTTACGCAAGCGGAGTGGGAGCGGGTGATGGGTCGGGGGATTGAGGATCAGGCGGCGTTGATGTTGGCGGATGGTCAGATCTATGGGGGGAAGCGGATGCGGGAGTGGCTGGGGTTTGGAAGTGATGTGTCCGAGGAAGGGACGTTGCGTGGGAAGGGGGAGGCGGTGGCGATTTACTATGTGTGTGGGGATGAGGCACGCGAGTATTGTGCGCGGTTGACGGAGATGGAACGGCTGGCAGGGCGATTGCCTGACGGGTACGAGTATCGGTTGCCGACTGAGACGGAGTGGGAGCGTGCTTTTCGTTTGAATGGGGGGGGAGTTGCTCGAGTCTCTGAGAGAGCGGATGACGGCGCGGATGTGCAACCCGGCAGGCTTGGCATTAGAGACTTAGACGCGAACGTGAGTGAAATGTGCACGCCCGCGAATGCCTCGGGTGCGATTGAGGGGCTCGGAGAACTCGACGTGATGTCGTTTGGACGAAACTGGAATGATCGCGGGGCTGTTCGCGGAGACGGCTCTGCTCCGGCCGCTACGCCATTGCCGAGAGGGTTTCGTCTGAGCAATGTGGGATTTCGAGTGGCGATGGGAGTCGCCCGCGGTGGTGCTGTTCTGCGGCGGTGAGCGCGGGGTTACTTCTGGGGCGATTTGTTGCGTGCTTCTTCCCAGGCCTTGCTGCGGGCTTCACCGACGGACCATACGATTCCGTTTCGGAGGAGACGCTGGAATCCTTGCTCTTTCCAGGTTCGGTCATCGTGTCCGGAGGCGGTGTAGAACACTCTGCCTTTGCCTTGGGTGCGGACCCAAGTCCATGGTTCACGGGTATCGCCTTCGACGCGTTCCATAAGGATGGTTCGTCCGTCGGCGTTGTGGTCGCCGTGGACGTACGTTTCGTCCCATGACTCGAACTCCGCGAGGCCTTTCATCACGGGGTGTTGTGGGGCGATGATGGATGCGCGGAATACTCCGCTTTTGTGGCTCTTGAAGCGTGCGCCCACCAAGGAGACGAACCTGGGGAAGCGACCGAAGCACGCACTGGCGCAGTGCACGGGGACGAATCCTTTTCCTGCTTCGACGAATCCGATGAGAGCGTTCAGTTGCTCTTCGGAGATGAGGCCGTGGTTTGCATAGAGCATGACGGCATCGAAGCGGGCGAGGTTTTGTTCGTTGAGCGAATCGACTTTGGTTGAGTACTCGATGTCGATGTCATCAGGTGCGAGCGCAGCGGTGATGAGTGGGCAGTACTCATTGCTATTGTGGTGTTTGCTATCGTGCCCGAGAAAGAGGACTTTGAGTTTTCCCGGATTTTCCGTTGCGTCGACCTTGAGGAGGGACAGCAGGGCGAGAAAGACGGCAGCAATCAGGTGGGGGGTGCGTTGCGACATGCCGAAGTTACTACACTGGGCGGCACGTTTTGGTGCGGCCATTTTTTGTGTGTAATCGGACAAGATGCCGACTCCGCGATTCAAACGAGTTCCGCGCTCCGCAGTGATTGGACTCAGCGAGCGCGGATGGTGCGGCGACTACGCCGATGTTTCGCTCGGAGGTAGTTCGCAAGCCTCGGTTGGCGCGATTTCGCAGGCTTGAGCGGGAATCTCGCAAGCGTCGGCGGGTGCGTTTTCGCAGGCTTGGGCGGGAATCTCGCAAGCGTCGGCAGGTGCGATTTCGCAGGCTTGGGCGGGAATCTCGCAAGCGTCGGCGGGTGCGATTTCACAGGCTTGGGCTGGGAGCTCGCAAGCGTCGGCGGATGCGATTTCGCAGGCTTGAGCGGGAATCTCGCAAGCGTCGGCAGGTGCGATTTCGCAGGTTTGAGCAGGGATCTCGCAAGCGTCGGTTGATGCGATTTCGCAGGTTTGAGCAGGGATCTCGCAAGCGTCGGTTGATGCGATTTCGCAACTCTCTGCAGAAGCGTCTGTTTCGGTTTGGGCGGGAGCGGATTCGGGCGAATCTTGGGGTTTGTCCTTCTCCGCATCCCGCGGGGTGAGCGCGAGGTCCAGCGTTCCATCGGCGAACTCAATGACGGTTCCCGATTGGGAGAGATAGTGGAGGTCGGCTGCGAGTTGGGCTTTCAGCGTACTGCCGGTTTCGCCGTCCAAGGCTTCGCCGTGAATCCGTTTTGCGAGGTCGGGCTTTGTGATACGTGGGTTCTCACGAACGGTGGTGAGAATCGCCGCAGGGCCTTCTGCCATGCCTTCGGTCGAGGCTGCCACAACGGGGCGGATGGCCGACACGAACAGAACGCGTTTGCGGTGTTTGAAGATTTGCAGATTTTGCGAGGCAAGTGCGGAGCGCAGTCCGTTCACCAGTTGGTCGGGGTAGGCGCGTTGGCGATCAAAAGTTTCGCGAATGCGTTGGACCAGCAAACGTTCTGGGGTGGAACGTGCTGTAGCGCCGCCGCATTCGAGGCGTTTTGCGGAACGGATGAGGTTAGGGAGGTAAGTTTTCCTGAAGTGCGCCTCGACTTCTGCCAACGTTTTGAAAGACACCGGCTCTTCTTCCGTCGTGGTGTGGTAAACCGTGATGAACTTGGCGGATTCTTTCCAGTCGTTGACGGCTTGCTCGCCGGAGACCACCTCAATCTCTTCGCGCAGATAGGTTTGGTAGGACATCTGCCGACTGAAGCGCTCTTCATAGAGCTTCTTTACTGCGACTTGGTACCCGTGGTGGCTGGTTGGACCGAGGATGGTGCCGGTCGAGCGGCACTTGGCGACGTTCGTGAAGTTTCCCTTTGGTGGTTCGATTTCGGTTTGCTCTTCGCGATAGAAGCGAGCCTTCATCAGGCGGAACGCGTTCCTTTCGATCAGGTTGCGATCAAAGCTGATCGGGCCGTCTTCGATTTGGAAGAGCGGGTGGTCGTCACTTTTTGATGAGATTCGAACCTTGTGACGCTCGGGCTTGTCGAGGAATAGCCGTGCAGTGCTATGAAGCGGGTACGCTTTGCCGCTGGTTCGGATTTGTTTGGCAATGGCCTCCGCAGCTGGTTCGGTCGGCAGGATTTCGACGTGGACTTCTGCAGGGAGAACTTTCGGAAGTTCGGGGCGCGGCGCGAAGGAGCGTTGGTCACGCCGGTCCCCGCCGCGTTGGTTGCGGTCACCGCGCGGACCGCCGTCTCGGCGAGGTCCACCCGGGCCACCGTCACGACGCGGGCCACGGTCGTCGTTGCGTGGTCCTTGGCGGAAGCCGCCACCGCCGTCGCGTCTCGCGAAACCTTGTCCATCGCGTCTTGGGCCGCGTCGATCATCGCGAGGCGATTCGCCTTGGAACTTGGCGTAGGGATTTGCTCCTGGAGTTTCCTTGAGCCAGTCGGGGAGGAACTTGAGGTCGAGTGGGAGAGAGGTTTCTTCGCTCATGATGCGGGATGGAAAGAGGGTGACGGGATGAAGGAACGGTTACCGGAGGGGCGAGAATCTTGGTTCGTGGAGGCGGTTCGGCAAGCTTGCAGTGTAGCTTAATCGCGGCTTCGACCGCATCGATTTTCGTCAGGTTAGATGCGTTAAACAACGGCGATCAGGGTTATTTCTGCGGGTGCCGCCGTTCTGAGTGGGAACCAGTTGCCGACTCCGTTTGATACAATCACTGGCCGGCGGAGTTGTCGTGAGGTGTGGAGGCCAGACCAGTACCGGTAGAGCATGGGTCCGGGGCCTCGGGTCTGAGAGAGCATGAGTTGTCCGCCGTGGGTGTGTCCGGCGAGCGTGAGATGGGCGCCGTGGGCGTAATCCGCTGCGTGGGGGTGGTGTGCCAGTAGAATGGTTGGAAGGTTGGCGGTGCCGGAGGCGAGGAGACTCGGAATGCGCCGAGCCAGATTGGATTCCATGGAGAGACGGTCTGGGTGTGCGGGTTCGTCGGAGCCATTCCACGTTGCGCCGCAGATTCTGAGAGGGGTTGAATGCACTTGGACGACGGTGGATTCGTCGAGGAGGAGAGGCAGGCCGGCACGTGTGAGCGAGTTGCGAAAGGTGCTGGCGCTTTGGAAAAGATCGTGGTTTCCCTCGCAAACAAACGTGGGGGCGATGCGTTGAAGGCCGAGGAGAAGGTCAACGCCGGCAGGCAAATCGTTGAGGTGGTGGTTGATGAGGTCTCCAGTGAAGGCGATGAGGTCGGGTTGTAGGTCTGCTGAGGCTAGGACGATTCGTTCCAGAATTGCGCCCCGCGTGAAACGTCCGACATGCAGATCACTGATGTGGAGAATCTTGAGGCCC
The DNA here is from genome assembly GCA_044347165.1 of Chthoniobacteraceae bacterium. GTDB lineage: Bacteria > Verrucomicrobiota > Verrucomicrobiia > Chthoniobacterales > Chthoniobacteraceae > JBEEPE01. The sequence goes on along the minus strand of JBIIXW010000091.1, from coordinate 7,331 downwards.
GACGGTAGGGACTGGTCATGCGTGAGCTGGATTTTTGAGACTTGGAAGTCCTCGAGTTGCCGGTGGGCAACGAGTGCCGAACCAAGTCCGAGGAGGGCGGGGGCGTTCCAGAGACCGGCTTGCACCAACTGTCGGCGCGACACCGAGTCGTCTGACCGACGGTGTGCCGCGTGAGACTCGGCGATGGAAGACTGATGGAAACGGCGCTGAATGAGGGGCCAGATCCGGGCGCTGAGCGTGGGGAGAAGGGACAACAGGAGGATGAGGCCGCCCGTCAGTCCGAGAGTGCCGGCGATTTTATCCAAGAACGCCGGTGGGGTTGGGATGTTGGGGACTCCGGCGAGGATGAGCAGGAGAAGCGAGCTGACGACGGTGTAGACGTAGATTTGCGGTAAAAGCCTGAGCCATCGCGGCCCCTGTGCGATTTGAATGGCGCGACTGGCGTTGCTTGACCAAAGCACTCCGGAGAGGAGTACGAGGGTGGGGACGGCGATGAGGACGATGAGTAAGCGGGCAGACATGCCTCGCTGCTATTTACTGGTGCCCGAGGTTCCCGACTTTGCGGTGTTCTTGCTGGCCCAAAGGTCTGAGTCATCGGTTGGTGCGTCTTTTGAGAAGTCGCTGAACTTCATGTCGCGAACGCTTCCGTCGAGGAAGAGCACACTGATGCGCGACCGGCTGGCGTGCGTGCCTCTGTTCTCGCCTTTGCCGGGAGCGAGGTCGGTGGGGGTATCGGCAGTGCCTTTGAACGTGATGAGTTCGTCCTCTTCGGGGGCGGGCGCTAGGAGGATGGTGTTGGACGCATCCTTGATGCGGGATACGTTGACGCCTTCTAGGTTTTTATTCAGCCCATAACTCACTGGCTGGGGCGATGTTTCGGAGTCTTTTCGGGTGTCGAAAGGGGACCGGAACAGTTTCCAGTTGTCGAGGTACGCTTTGCCTTCATCGACGTTGGGCTTCAGTTTTTTGGGCCAGAGCGTTGCGGAGGCGGGCATGATATCGTCCTGATCGTTTAAGTAGTTTTGGAGCGAGATGCCGAGCTGTCGGAGGTTGGCTTGGCACTTGAGGAGCTTGCCGCGTTCGATGAGGCGGGAGCCTCCGGAGAGGCCCATGGTGGCGAGGATGCCGATGATGGTGATGACGACGAGCAACTCGATGAGGGTGAAGCCGCGGAGGTTGGGACGAGAGATACGCATGGGGGGGAGGTGTTTTTGGGTTAGCGAACCGTGACGATGGTGCCGGTTTTTGCGCTTTCGTAACAGGCAAGCACGAGGGAGACGGCGCGGCGGGCTTCTTCCCCGGGAATCATGGGGCGGCGTCCTTCGCGCAGTGCGTTGGCCAAGTCCTCCACGAGGCGGCGATGGCCTTCGACGCTAATGGCCTTCGGATCTGCTGTTCCTCCGCCGATTTTTCCGGCGGCCTCGTTTTTAAGTACTTCATCATCTCCGGGAAGTTTGTCTGCGAAATCCCAGCGAACGATTTTATCGTTCACCAGTGCTGCAGAGCCTCGGCTACCGGTGATTTCGATGCGGAGGTCAGAGCCGGGGAAGCTTGAGGTAGACGCTTCGATAACGCCGAGCGCGCCGGAGGGGAAGAGGAGGGTTGCGGAGAGGGTGTCTTCGGCTTCGATGTTGGGGTGGGCTCTGCGCGCTTGGAATGCGGCGACTTTTTCTGGAAGGCCGACGAGCCATTGAAGCAGGTCGACTGCGTGAATGCCTTGGTTCATCAGAGCGCCGCCTCCGTCGAGCGTGAGGGTGCCTTTCCAAGTTGAAGAGGAGTAGTACTCGGGCGTTCGCCACCACTTGATGTAGGCCGAGCAGAGGGAGAGGGTTCCGAATCGTCCGGCGATGATGGCGTCTTTGATGATGCCAGCGGCTCGTCCGAGCCGGTTTTGGAAAACGCCGGCGAGGACTCCGTTCCCTTGTTTTTCTGCGGCAAGAATGGCGTCGACTGCGGACAGGGAGACGTCGAGTGGCTTCTCGCAAAGGACGGCTTTACCGGCGTTGAGGATGGGGATTGCGGACTCTGCGTGGGCTCCGCTGGGGGTGGTGATGCAGAAGGCGTGGATGGATGGATCCGCGATGAGGGCTTCGAGGGAATCTGCGGCGCGGCAGTTGAACTTGGCTGCGAAGGATTCACGGGCGGACTGATTTCTTGAGAATGCAGCAACCAGTTTCGTATGAGGAACCTGTGCGATAGCCGTTGCGTGGAACTCGGCGATCATGCCGGTTCCGATGATGGCGAATCCGATTTCTTTCATGGGTGACAATCCGTGTTCGGTGGGGAGGGTTTTAATTCAGGAAGGGGGCGCTGGTTGGGCGCCCCCTTTTTGGAAGAACGAAACTGTCATTGCAGACAGCTGGAACCTGGTTTTGAGGCTTTTTTTGAGGCTTTGTTAGCGTGACGCGATGGGCTTCACCGTTTTGCCGACTTCCGGACCGGTGTACTCGCTTAAGGGGCGGTACAATCGGTTATCGGCGAGCTGTTCGAGGATGTGGGCGGTCCACCCGGATGTGCGCGAGATGGCGAAGATCGGGGTGAAGAGATCGGTTGGGATGCCGAGGCTGTAGTACACGGTGGCCGAGTAGAAATCGACGTTCGCGTTGAGGCTTTTGCGTTCGCGCATGACGGAGGCGATGCGTTCACTCATGCGAATCCATTTTGGCTCACCGAGTTGTTCGGTGAGTTTAATGGCCATCCGTTGGAGGTGTGGAGCGCGCGGGTCGAGGACCTTGTAAACACGGTGACCGATGCCCATGATTTTCTTCTTCTCGGCCAGTTGTTGCTCGAGCCATGGGTCGACGTTTTCTTCGCTGCCAATCTCTTGGAGCATGTGGATGACGCCCTCATTGGCGCCGCCGTGGAGCGGGCCCTTGAGGGTGCCGATGGCGGAGGTCACTGCGGAGAACATATCGCTCAGGGTTGCCACGGTGACACGGGCGCTGAACGTACTTGCGTTCATTCCGTGATCGGCGTGGAGGACATAGGCGACGTCAAGCGTTTGAGCTGCCTCAGCGGTGGGTTCTGTTCCGTTAATGAGGTACAGGAAGTGAGCTGCTTCCGAGAGGTCTTGGCGCACCGGAGGGAGGTCTTTGCCCTGACGGAGACGGTGGAAATACGCCGCGATTACGCCGATTTTCGCAGTAATATTGATCGCGCGGTTGTAGTTCGCTTCGGGACCGGTCTCTTGGTCGTAGAGGCCAAGGAGAGACACTCCGGTGCGGATGACGTCCATCGGAGATGCGTCTTTTGGCGCAGCCTTGAGAAAGTCGATGACGCCTTGAGGGAGGGCGCGTTGTGCGCGCAGTTTTGAGGTGAGTGCGTCCAGTTGTGGCTGTGTTGGCAGTTCACCGTGCCAGAGAAGATGGATGATTTCCTCGAAACTCGCTTTGCCGGCGAGCTCGTTGATGTCATATCCGGCGTAAATCAGTTGCCCGATGTCTCCGCGCACATCTGAGATTGCGGTTGAGTTTGCGACGATGCCTTCAAGGCCTTTTGCGACGACTGCCATAGGACGGGATAGTTAGAGGGGTGGGGGTTCGTTGTGACCTGAAATGGGGGGAATCGTTAGATTTTGCCCCAGTGCTTCAGCAAGGTTTCGGCCATGACCGATGGCGTTTCTGCGACGGCGATTCCCGCGGCGCGCATTGCGGCGATTTTGCCTTCGGCGGTGCCTTTTCCGCCGGAGACGATGGCGCCGGCGTGTCCCATGCGGCGTCCCGGAGGCGCGGTTGCTCCTGCGATGAAACCTGCGACGGGTTTCTTGCAGTTTTTGCCGACCCACTCTGCGGCCTCTTCTTCGTTGGTTCCTCCGATTTCGCCGATCATGATGATGGCTTCGGTCTCGGGGTCTTCGTTAAACATTTTGAGGACATCGAGATGCGATGTTCCGTTGACTGGATCACCCCCGATGCCAACGCAGGTGGACTGGCCAAATCCTCGGGAAGTCAGCTGGAAGACGGCTTCGTAGGTGAGGGTTCCTGAGCGCGACACGACGCCCACGTTTCCTTTGCGGTGGATGTAGCCTGGGGCGATTCCGATGCGGCATCCGCCCTTGGAGTTTTCGCCGGTGCCTGGGGTGACGATTCCGGGGCAGTTAGGGCCGACGAGGCGCGTTTTGCTGCCTTTCATCTTGTGTTTCACCCGGATCATATCGTTGACGGGAATGCCTTCGGTGATGGCGACTGCGAGGTCGAGTCCTGCGTCAACGGATTCAAGGATGGCGTCTGCCGCAAAGGGCGGGGGCACGAAGATGGTGGATACGGTCGCTCCGGTTTCACGGACGGCTTCGTCGACGGTGTCGAAGATGGGGACGCGGTGGGAGCCGTGTTCGAAGAACTGGCCACCTTTGCCGGGGGTCACTCCGGCGACGACGGCGGTGCCGTAGTCGAGGGAGAGCTGGGCGTGGCGGGCACCGAAGGAGCCGGTGATGCCTTGAATGAGAATCCGTGTGTCGGGTTTGACGAGGATGGACATGTGATGAAGTGGGTGAGAGAGGTTCGGATTCGGTTAGGCGGCCTGGACAGCGGCGACGATTTTTTTTGCGGCGTCGTCGAGATTGACTGCGCTGATGATGGTTAAGCCACTATCGGCGAGAGTTTTCTTTCCTGCTTCGACGTTGTTGCCTTCGAGGCGGACGACGAGTGGCAGTTTCAGGCCGGTTTCGCGGGCTGCCTCCACAATCCCGGTTGCGATAACGTTACAGTCCATGATGCCACCGAAGATGTTCACGAGGATGCCCTGCACCTTCGGATCGGAGAGGATGATTTTGAAGGCTGCGGACACCTGGTCTTTGGATGCGCCACCTCCGACGTCGAGGAAGTTGGCGGGTTCGCCGCCGGAGAACTTGATGATGTCCATGGTCGCCATGGCGAGGCCGGCGCCGTTAACGAGGCAGGCGATGTTTCCGTCGAGGCTGATGTAGTTGAGATTGTACTCGCTGGCCTCGACTTCGCGCGGGTCCTCTTCGGACTTGTCGCGCATGGCAACAATGTGCGGTTGGCGGAAAAGAGCGTTGTCGTCGAAGTTGAACTTTGCGTCGAGGGCGAGGAGCCGTTGGTCGGGCGTCACCACGAGCGGGTTGATTTCGACGAGGGAACAATCGGACTCGATGAAGAGGCGGTAGAGGTTGGTGAACAGCTTTGAGGCTTGGTTCATCAGGGCGCCGCGCAGGCCGAGGGTGGCTGCGATGCGTCGGGTTTGGTGGGCTTGGAGTCCGATGGTGGGGTCGACGCCGATTCTGAGGATTTTTTCAGGGGACTTTTCGGCAACGGCTTCGATGTCCATTCCGCCTTCGGTGCTGGCGATGATGACGGGGGCCGATGTGGCGCGGTCGAAGAGGATGGCAAAGTAGAGTTCGCGTTGGATGTCAACGGCTTCGGCGATGAAGACTTTGCTGACGAGTTTTCCTTCCGGACCGGTTTGATGGGTGACGAGGGTTTGGCCGATCATTTTGCCGGCGGTAGCGGTTGCCTCGTCGGCGTTGTGGCAGAGGTGTACGCCGCCCTTGAACCCGTTTTTGAAAGTGCCTTTTCCGCGGCCACCGGCATGGATTTGGGCTTTCACCACGATGTTTGCGATGCCTGCCCCAGCGAGCTCTGCGGTGATTTTTCCGGCTTCGTCCGCGCTGTGTGCGACTTTGCCGCGGGAGGTTGCGACTCCGTATTTTTCAAAAAGCTCTCTGGCTTGGTATTCGTGGATGTTCATGGCGAGTGGTGTGAAGTGGTGTTGGAAGGTTTGCTCGGATTTTTCTTCCGGCAAATGCAGGCGTTCAGCTTCGGGCCGGATGAAAAACCAGCGTGTGTTCTAGGGAGCAACTGGCCCGGTCCGCAAGGGGATTAGGGAAAATACGGGATGACCACGGGGGGGATTGGATGAGAGATGCGGTATGAAGCGGGCGCGGCATGGTTTTGTTACCTCGCGAAGTGGTTGTCTTTAGAGAGGTTGTGGGCTGCCGGTTTTGGCATATGCCTTTTTAACGCGTTTCACGCCGTTCTTTTGCGATTGGATGGCAATCACTCGGCGGGGAGAGTCATGCAGAGGGCGCGGGTGTCGGCATCTCCCGCGCGGAGGTCGTCGGTGAGGTTTGCGGGCACGAGAAGAGTTGAGCCTTTTGGGAAGGTTCGGGCGTTGTGTGTGAGGTGGCCTGTGAGGACGTGGAGGATGGCGAAGGTGTCCTCGGGCATTTCCCAGCGGGCCCCTGGTTGAAGGAGTTGGGAGTCGAGGTTGAAACAGGAAGTGCTGAGTGGCGTGCAGCGCGGATGAAGGTCGGGAGTAACATCGTTGAAATCGATGCATTCGAGAGCCTGATCGACGTGCAGGTCGCGCGGACGTCCGCTCGGGTCGGTTCGATTCCAGTCAAAGAGCCGGTAAGTGGTGTCGCTGTTTTGCTGAATCTCGGCGATGAGGCATCCAGCGCCGATGGCATGGCAGCGTCCGCTGGGGATGAACAGAGTGTCCCCGCGTTGAACGGGAATTCGGTGAAGCAGGGAGGCGGCGGTTTGTTCGTTGAGGTGATTTCGAAAGGAGTCTGGGGACAGGTCGGTTTGGCTGAACCCTGCGTAAACACAGGCATCCGGGGTGGCATCAAGGAGGTGCCAGGCTTCGGTTTTTGATTCGCCTTGCAGTTTTTGGCAGAGGGATTCCGGCGGGTGAACTTGAACGGAAAGCGTATCGGTGGCGTCGAGAATTTTGAAGAGGAGGGGAAATCGTTGGGACGGGTTGGCTACGTTTTTTTGGCCGAAGACTTCTGGGCGATGGTTTTTCCAGAGGTGGTGTAGCGAGGTCCCGGCGTGTGGCCCATGATTGACGACCGATTGATCGTCGGGGCGGTCGGAGATTTCCCATGATTCGCCGATTCTTGGTTGGTCTGGGGGAAGGGGGCGGCTGAGGGAAGATCCAATCCGGGTTCCGCCCCAGATTCGGTGCTTGAGCAGCGGGGTGAATGTGAGCGGATGGTTGAAGAGGGCGCAGGGTTTCATCGGAGTTGAGGGGGGGGAATCTGTGGCGGTTTAAGGGCGCAAATCAAGTGAGTTGAGCGCCATTGCGGAATGAATCGGATTTTTTGATGGATGATGACTGAAACCTCGATTTTACCGGTGGCACATTTTCGTTCATGGTTATCAAATGAAGCGTCTTTGCGTTCATACGATTACGACAAAGCCCTGGTCTTTGGCGGAGTGTCTCACGGAGTACCCTCGACACGAGGTCGGGGGAATCACGGTGTGGCGGAACGCGTTGGAGGGAAGACCGCTGGCGGAATCAGCGCGCATGGTGCGGGAGTCGGGATTGGCGGTGGTGAGTTTGTGTCGGGGCGGTTTTTTTCCAGGGAC
>JBIIXW010000016.1:0-38813 GCA_044347165.1 Chthoniobacteraceae bacterium | reverse complement strand
AAAACCCCATTTCCCGCTGAAATCGCCGCCGCTCCGGTCAGAGTCAGCGTGCCCCCGTAGGTGTTCGACCCCGACAAATTCGTCAGCGCCCCCGGCATTGCCCCGTAACTCCCCGTACCCGCCAACGACAGCGCCATCGCTCCAAAGTTCGCCCCCCCACGCAGTGCCAGCGCCGCCGAGTTGCTCACACTCACCGTGGCCGCACCCCCGGCGCCCAGCGCTGAAGCATTCTCCAGCACCAACGCCCCTCCCGTCACCGCCGTGTTCCCCGTGTACGTATTCGCTCCCGACAAAACCAATACCCCCGTGCCCGCCTTGGTCATCCCCCCACTTCCCCCATTCCCCACCGCAGAAGCAAACCCAACCACGTTGCCCGCCGTATCAAACGTCGCCCCCGCCGGATTAAACGCCAACGTCTTCGTCGACGGATCAAAACTCGCCCCAAACTGAATCCCCCCTCCCCCAAAGTTAATCGTCGTCGTCCCCGCAGGCATCAAGTTGGTCAATGCCGCAATACTCACCAAACCCCCATTCAAACTCGGCGCACCCGTGTACGTGTTCGTCCCCGTCAACGTCGTCGTCCCCGTCCCAACCTTCACAATCGACCCCGTCCCAGTCATCGTCCCCGCGTACGTCGTGCTCTCGTTGTTTCCCCCAAACGTCAGCAAGTTGTTCCCCAACGTAATCGTCCCCCCCGTCACGCCCGCCCCAGAAATCGACCCCACCGTATACGTCAACCCGCTCCCCGAGAGATTCAACGTCACCCCAGCAATATTCGCCAAGTTCACCGGATTCTGGCTGTTACCCAAAGACGCCGCCGTCGGCGCGGTCAGCGTGCCACCGGAAATCTGAATCGGCCCCGTAAACGTATTCGTCCCGCTAAATGTCGTCGCCGTCCCGCTCGTGTTATTCACCAAAATGCCACCCGTGCCAGTGATGTTACCCGAGTAGGTTTGCGCAATCGCAGCATTAGCGAAGCTCGCGATAGCACCATTATTCAGCGCAATCGCGCGTGCTGTTGTCCCACCCGTGGTCAGCGCCTGAAGCGTCGCCGACCCGTTAAAGGTCAGGGAGTTCGCGGCATCACCCAGATTAGCCGCGTTACTGCCTGTGTACTGAAGCGTGCCGGAGTTCAAAACAACGCCACCACTGAATGTGTTCGTGCCACTCAACGTGAGCGTCCCCGCTCCCCCAAACACAAGCGTGCTCGCCGTCGCGCCCCCGCCCACGTTCTGAATCACTGATCCAATCGTAAGCTGGTTCGCCCCCACGTACACATAGAGCGGACTCCCCGCCGTCAACGCCTGTAAATTTCCTCCCGTCAGAGAGTGGTTTTGCCCCGAAGCAACCACACCCCCCAAACTCACCGTGTTACTCGTGGCCGTCACCACCCGCGCCGTCCCGCTATTAATCTGGAGCGTCTTGTAGGACGGGTTGGTGCTCGCCGTCACCGTGATGTTCCCCGCATTCGAGTTGAAGTTCGTTGTCGCACTGTTCGAAGCCGCCGCCAGCGCCGTCGTCGTTGAACCCACCACCCCATTCGTCGCGTCGTAAGCCGCAAACGCGTTCCCACCGAAAATCGCCCACGGACCAATGTCTCCAACCGCCAATCCCGCCGAGAAAATCATCCGGCTCTGCGCGTTGGTTCCCAAGCCCGTCCCCGTGAAGTTCACCATGGAGGTATTGGTCGCCCCGCTCCGCGTCAGCCCCGAAAACGTCAGCGCCTGCGTGCTCGGCGACGTGTTCGCCGCCGTGTTCGTGACCGTCAGCAACCCGCTCTCCAACGTCAGCGCTCCCAGCGTCTCAGCGTAGTTCACCGACGCGCTCGCCGTGTTCGTAAAGGTAATCGCCCCGCCCCGCGAGGTGATGCCCGCCGCATTATTCACGCGGTTCAATGCCGCTTCCCCCGCCGTCGTCGTGTTCACCAGCGTCAAACCGCCGCCAGCTAGCGTAATCCCCGACGTACTCACCAACGCCTGACTCAGCCCGCCCACACTGAGCGTCTGCCCCACCCCAATCGTCGTCGCCCCACTCCATCCCGTCGTCGATGTCCCATTCAGCGTCAACGTGTTCGCCGCCAACCCCGCCGCCAATCCGCCCGAAAGCGTCACACTCCCCGTCCCCGCCACCGCCCCCGTAATGGTCGCTCCGACCGCCGTGGTCGCATTTGCCTGCGCCAACGTGTTCAGCGTGATGGCGTTGCTCACCCCCCCAAAGGTAAGCGTGTTCGCTCCCAAGGCCAACGTGTATCCCGGCGTGTTGAACTGCAACCCGCCCACCGTCAGGTTCACCCCCGTCCCCAACGTCACCGTCCCCGCCGTCCCCCCAAACACCTCCGTGTCATTCGCCGAGTTATTCCAACTCTGATTCGCCGAAAGACCGTTCCACCAGAGCGGCAAACTCAAATCCAACGTCCCCGCCCCCCCCGTGCCCGTCCCCGCTTGATTCAGCACATTATTCAAAAGCACCCCATCCGAATCCCAGTACAACACCGCGGCTCGCACTGGAAAACCCGCCAGCGTAAACGCCACCACCATCAACGCCGAAATCCATCGCAAAAATCGCGGCATCTCCCGCAACGCTTGCTGCGGACGCTGCTCCAAAAGCGCCGCCGTCACTCGGCTTCTCTCAATCACGCGAAACGCCTTCTCAACTTTGCGAATCACTCTGGCTGTGAGCCCTCGCCCCCGACTCCCCCGCCACGGCCTCCTGCGCCCCGAAAGCAGCGCTCTCTCGGCGCGCGAAGACACCCGCTCACCCTTCCGTAAACGGAAGGGACCAAGCACATTGCGCCCCTCTTGCGAGGTCGCACTTCGATCTGGGGGTTGTCTTCTTCGCACAGGTGTCAAACTCCCGCCACCCATCGGTGAAAAGGAGGTTACAAATTTTCCATGTCTATAAAGCGGAACGGATGCCCAAGTGGCGGTGTTCAACAGAGACGCTCTCTGAGTCCAGAGCGGCCCAAGACATGGTTTAAGTTGGGCCCTTCAGAACTTAAATTTTACCCGTTTGCATAAACCCCGAAATTCCAGTCCCTCATGAACCGCTTCCTCCCCCTCCTCCTCGCCTCCCTGTCCCCCCTACCCACTCTGTCAGCCGCCGAAAAAAAACTCCCCAACATCGTCTGGCTCTCCAGCGAAGACCACGGACCCCACCTCGGCTGCTACGGCGACCCCGTCGCCCGCACCCCCCACGCCGACGCACTCGCCGCCACCGGAACCCGTTACCGCTTCGCCTGGTCCTGCGCCCCCGTCTGCGCCCCCGCCAGAACCACCCTCATCTCCGGCATGTACCCGCCAGCCCAAGCCGCCGAACACATGCGCAGCCTCGTCCCCACCGGCTCTAAAACTCACCTTTTCCCCGCACTTCTCCGCGAAAAAGGTTACTTTTGCACAAATAACGCAAAAGAAGACTACAACCTCAAACCCACCACCTCCCCGTGGGACGAATCCTCCAAAAAAGCCCATTGGTCCCATCGGAAAGAGGGACAACCCTTTTTCGCCGTCTTTAACTCCGAAAAAAGTCACGAGAGCCGCATCCGCTCCCGCCCGCACACCCTCACCACCGATCCCAACGCGGTTCGCATCCCCGCCTACCACCCCGATACCCCAGAAACCCGTCACGACTGGGCGCAATACCACGACGCCGTCCATGCCGCGGACGCCGATGCCGGTGAACGCCTCCGCGAACTCCGCGAAGCCGGCCTCCTCGAAAACACCATCGTCTTCCAGTTCGCCGACCACGGTTCCGGCATGCCCCGAAACAAACGCTGGCCCGGCAACTCCGGACTCCGCGTCCCCCTCATCGTGCATATCCCCGACCAGTTCAAACACCTCTGCCCTCCAGACTACTCCCCCGGCGGAACCTCCGACCGCCCCGTCAGCTTCGTCGACTTCGCCGCAACCGTCCTCAGCCTTGCTGACATCCCCACCCCTCCGTGGATGCACGGACACCCCTTCCTCGGCACCCACGCCTCAACCCCTCAACCCTACGTGCACGGTTTCCGCGGACGCATGGACGAACGGATCGATCTCGTTCGCAGTCTCTCGGACGGACGCTTCGTGTACCTTCGCAACTTCCTCCCGCACCTCCCCGCCGGCCAGCACATTTCGTATCAATTCCAAACCCCAACCACGCGGGTCTGGTTTTCCCTCTGGAAAGAAGGCCGCCTCAACGCCGCCCAAAATCACTTCTGGGAAAACCCCCGGGCCGCCGAGGAACTCTACGACCTCGCATCCGATCCCGATGAAGTGCACAACCTCGCCGCACTCCCCGAACACCAACCCCGCCTCGCCAATTTCCGCGAGGCCCTCCAAACCCACCTCCTCAAAACCCACGACGCCGGCTTCATCCCCGAAGCCGAACGCATTCGCATCACCGCCGGACGCCCCTGGCTCGATTGCGCTGCAGACCCCGCCTTCCTATCCGCCCATTACCCCGAACGCGAACTCCTCGCCGCCGCCAACGACGCCTCCACCCCTTCCACCGACGCCACCACACTCGCCGTCCGCCTCCACTCACCCGTCCCAACCATCCGTTACTGGGGCGCGACCGGCCTTCGGATTCGAGGAACCCGCGCCATCTCCAACCACGCCGACCAACTGTCAGCCCTCCTCAAAGATCCCAGCCCATCCGTCCAAGTTGCAGCCGCCGCCGCCCTCGCCCAATCCGGCATCGATGCCGCCAAAACCAGCGCGATCGAATCCCTCCGCACGCTCCTCAAAACCCTCGATACCCAACCGCACGCGGTATTCGAAGCCGTCGCCGTACTCGACGAAATTGGCGCCCCCGCCGAACCGCTCCGCACCGAACTCATCGCCCTGCGGAAAGCCCTAGAATCCCGCGGAAAAGACCTCGACGGCCGCTACACCGGCTACACCGAACGCCTCACCGCCCATCTCCTCGGCACCGACTAAGGCATCGACGCACAGGTTCCATAAATCACCCATCGCCGGACACCTCCCCCCTCACCGCGACCGGAAAATCTCGCTCTCCAAAGAGTGCAGCACCAGCGTCCGCAGCCCGCTCCCCTCGCGCGTCACTCGCTCTGCTAACTCCTCGATCACATACTCATCGCGCAACTCCATCGCCCGACCCGTCGCGTAACTCAAAAACTTCCGGATGAGTTGCCGCGTAAAAACCCCCTCCCGCGTCTCCACCAATACCCGCTTAAATCCCGCAAAATCCCGGTACTCCTCCCCCGACGAAAACTCCCCCGAAGGATCCACCTTCGGCGCAGGCTCCTTCTCCTTGTCCTTACCCTTCCTCGGATAACTCGTCCGCCAACGCCCCACCGGATCAAACAACTCCAAACTATACCCCAGCGGATCAATCTTGCGGTGACACTCCCCGCACGCCTTGTCCGCCCGATGTCGCGCCAACCGCTCCCGAATCGTCGACGCCCCGGTCACATCCGGATCAATCGCAGGAACCACGTCCGGCGGCGGCGGCGGATGAATCCCCAAAATATTTTCACTCACCCAAACCCCGCGAGTCACCGGCGACGTCTCCACCCCGTTTGCGCTCACGGTCAACACCCCCGCCATTCCCAACAAGCCGCCCCGCTGCGCGCTTCCCCCAAGGCCCACCTTCCGAAACCCATCCGCCAACCGCAGCGTGTCCTGCTCGGGAAGCTGATACAACCTCGCCAACCTCTTGTCGACAAATGTGTAATCTGCATCAAGGAAGTTCCGGATTGATCCGTTACGCACCAGCAAATCCCGAAAAAAGAGCCGCACCTCCGCCTTCATCGAAGTCGGCAAATCCTCCGCATAAAAAGCGCGATAACTCTCCCGAGGCGGGGGCATCCCACCCAAATCCCGCAGGTTCAACCAACTGTCCAAAAACCCGTTCACAAACCCCGTCACCCGCTCATCCCCCAACATCCGGTCCACTTCCCGCCGCAACACCCCCTCGCGCACCAGTTCCCCCGATCCCGCTGCAGCAAGCAACGCCGCATCCGGCGGTCCCGCCCAAAGCGCGTAAGAAAGCCGAGAGGCTAAATCATACGGACGCAAACGGTTCTCCGTCTCCGGCGTGATTTCGCTGAAATACAAAAACGACGGTGAACACAAAATCCGTTTCACGGTATCCAACGCCGCCTGCCGCTCGCCCGCCTGCTCCCCCACCCGCTTTTCGTAAAAAGTCCGCAACAACGCGCGGTCCTCATCCTCCAACGGTCGCCGGTACGCCCGCTCCGCAAATCCATTCAACTGGTCTAGCGCGCGGCCCGCTTGGAAACCCTCAGCCCCAAACACGCTGCGCTCCTCCACGCTCCCGCCCGGCTCCTCCACCGGCCCCGTAATCCGCACTTCGTTAATCCGGATGTGCGGCAGTTTCCCCTCTTTCAGCAACACCGTGCGATCAATCCCATTCGCCTTCGGCGTCTCCTTAAACTCGTCCTTGTACCGCTTGTTCAACGCCGAAATCGAGGCCCGTGATTCATAAGGCCCGTTCGGAAAAATGAACCGCGGCGTCTGACCCGCTTCCAACCACACGCGAAATCGAATCCGCTCCGGCCTCTCATCCGGCACCCGCGCACTCGCCAACAACGGCTCAATCGGCTGCGGATAATGAATGTGCCCCTTCCGAACATCGCCAGGAACCACCCCCAAAATAAACGGTTCCGAAAAATCGATGCCGAAAATCTTCGGGTCATAATGCGTATCCCGATGCAGCGCCTGAGCTTCCACCTCGAGGTCGTACAACCCCGATACCGGCACACCCTGCTTGAAATCCTCAATATGCCCGTACCCCCCCTGCCGCGTATCCGTGTTCGGCTGCTCGTAAAGATTCAAATACCGATAGTTAAACACCGCACGATGCGGCCCGCTCAACTCCTCGTACTGCACAAAATGTCCGTCAAACTTCCACTCCTTCGACGCCAGCACCGGCTTCCCTAACCGCAGCTCAACCAACCGATTCGCCGCCTGAAAATACTGGTCCACCAAAAAGCCCGAAGTCACCAAAGCCCGACCATTCGTGTCGATGTGCCCGTCCGTCTTCTCCTTCGGAAAATCCGCAGTCAACCCCAACGTGTCCACCCGCCGCCCAAACAAAACCGCCATCGTGTTCTCATACTCCCGACTCGAAAGTCGCCGTATCACGGTCCGCCCACCCGTGCTCGCAATCCGCTCCGTCGCCGCCCGCGCCCCCTCGCGCAGCACACGCAACACCTCCAACCGCTCGGCATCCGACGGACGCTCCGCCTTCTTCGGTGGCATCTCGCGCAGCGTGATTTGGTCAATCACATCCTTCGTCAGAATGGCCTCTGCCTCCGACTTCAACGGCAGGGTCAGATGCTCCAAACTCCGATCGCCCTTCTTCAAGTCGTCGCTGTGACAATCCACGCAATACTTCTCGAGAAACGTGCGAACCACCGACGCACCCTCCTGGGCGCAAGCCCCAACGCCTACAACTAACAAGAGCATCGCTCCGAGGAGGCGAACCGCCCCGCAATGCCCGCTCATTCCAAAGCCCATCACGCGAAGCGGCCCGTGCTGTTTCCAAACGATTCCACTGAAAGCCCCATCCGTTGTGCAATATCCACAAACAGGTTGCACAGCGGTACCTTACGCGCCCCCTCACGAGGCACTTCCCGAAACTCGCCGTGCCGGTACCCGCCACCCGCCAGAATGATAGGCAAGTCAGAGTTCTTGTGAACGTTCGCATCCCCCATCCCGCTCCCGAAAAGCACCGTGGTCGAATCCAGCAACGTCCGCTCCCCGTCCACAAGCCCCGCCAACCGCGAGAGAAACTTCCCGAAATGCTCGATCTGATACCGCTCCAGCGTGATCAAACTCTCAATCGATTCCGCATCGTTTCCGTGATGGGAAAGACCATGGTAATCCTTCTTAATGCCAAGATGTTGCGGCATGAAGTCGCCCCCGATTTCCAACGTCGCAATCCGCGTCGAATCCGTCTGCAACGCCAGCGCAATCAACTCATACAACAATGGCAAATCCTCCACCGCATTCCGGTTGGACGGTTTCTCAAACGGCGCCTTCGGCCGCGGCTGACTCGTCCAGCGCTGACGCAGCGCAAGGCGCTTCTCCACGTCCCGCACCGAGGTCAGGTATTCGTCGAGCTTCGTGCGGTCTTCATGGTTCACCTGCCGGGAAAGCCGGTTTCCTTCGCCGAGCACCGAATCCAAAATCGAGGCCTGCACACCATTCTCCCGCACCCGCTGCGTCCGCCGCTCCGGCGAATCATCCAAAAACAACTTCTCAAACAGTTCAGCCGGCCCAGAAACCGGCGGCACCCGCACACCCGATTTCGTCCACGCAATCTGGCACCCGCCATGGATGCCCCCCTCCGAACCCACCGTAAGCGACGGAAACCGCGTTTCAACCCCCACCGCATCCGCCAAAAACTGGTCAATCGTCACATTCCCGTCCGGCCGGTTCTGCGCCTCAGAGTGAAGAACGCCGGACAAAAACGAGTGCACCGCAAAGTGTCCGCCCTTCACCCCATGATCCAGCCCACGATAAACCGTCATCTGCGAACGATTTTCCCACAACGGCTCCAATAACCGCGTCTTTTCGTAATCCACCCCCGCAGT
Organism: Chthoniobacteraceae bacterium; assembly: GCA_044347165.1. GTDB lineage: Bacteria > Verrucomicrobiota > Verrucomicrobiia > Chthoniobacterales > Chthoniobacteraceae > JBEEPE01. Next base: position 30,253 of record JBIIXW010000016.1, on the reverse strand, counting down.
CATCGGAAATAACTGCTTCACCTGAAACCCGAGCAAGTTACCAACCGCAACGAACCGGCGCGCCCCCGCGCCAGCACCCTTCGCAAGCACCAATGAGGAACGATCATCCCCAACACGCGCCGCCAGTGAAGGCAGCCACGGCAGCGCGAGCGTTGCACCAAGAGAGCGAAGAAGAAAGCGACGTCGATTCATGTGGATAAAAAACCAGAGACTTCAATGCGACGCGTCCCAAACACGAAACGTAGACGCAAAGGCCTCTCCACCCGCAACGCAAGAAGCGGACCGCCCCCCAGAACCTCAGCATCACAGAGCTTCACAGCTCACCCCGCGACTGCTCCGGGAATCACAAGTCAGACGACCCGCGCGGAACCTCACTGACCCAGTTCAACCACCAGAGGGACATTCGCGAACGTCAACGCCGCCAGCCCATTCGCGCCCATCAGCAGCTTGTCCTGACTCCAATCCACCTCCCTCAAATACGTAATCCGAGACGCCCCACTCGGAGCGCTCAACCGCAACGTCAGCACGTTCCCTCTCACCTCTCCCGACACCACCGACGCTCGCTCACCGTCCAAATAAAACTGCCCCACCAGCTTCTCATCCCAAATCACCGGTTGGTCGAACGTCAGCTCCACGGTGTCCCGCGCCCCTCGCATCACCGCCCGCCGCAAATTCGCCGCCGTGAGCGGTTCCGCCACCTTCCTCCCGTAATGATCCCGCTCGATCAAAGGCTGCACCATCCCCGCAAACTCAGCCCAACCCGTCAGCGGATAATGACATCCCCCCGGCGGACGAACCCCCAGCGTCGAAAGGATGCTCATGCGCGAGAACAACATCGGCAATGTGCGCTGCTTCTCGCGTAACATGTCCCCCGAACCCTGGCGGCCGCCCATCGAGCAAGCGTTCGGCCAGATCTGAAACACGTAATAGTTCTGCACATTCGGAAAATCTGTCTTCCACCCCCCCGCCATCTCAACAAACAGCGATTGGTAACTCTCCCAACCGTAACCCCCCGACGGTCCTGCTGCTCCCTGATCATTCTCCCCCTGATGCCAGAGGATGGCTCGAATCCCATGCGTGAGCTTCGCGCCACGGACTCTCCAGAGCATCCGGCCATAGATTGTGGTCACATCCGCCGGTTCCTCAGCATTCCGCTGATGCTGGTCAATCCGCGTCCCGCCCACCGCCGCGTTCACCATAAAGATGGGTACTTTCTGGCTCTCAACTAACCGCTTCGCCAACTCCATTCCCCACCACCCCAACTCCGCGCGCTCACCCTTCTGCGCCTTCCAAACCGGATGCACCCAAAGATTCCCCTCATTCTCCTCCGCCTTCAGCGAGGGCTTCGCATAACTCCGAATCCAGTCATGCGTCTCGGCCGGCGACTGCTCGCGCGTGTCGGTTGCCAACGCATTCGATTGCCCGTCAATTAAATACGCATCCCCACAAACCAAATCCTCGACCGTATCCAAAACGGTGTCCGTCCCAGTGCCAAACTGCACCCGGTACTTGATCAACCCGGGCTTGAGCCTCACCGACAACGCATATCTCCCTTCTAAATCAGGTTTTGCCGTGACCGTCCTCACCACTTTTCCATCCGCAAAGAGTCGCAAAAAGACGGACTCCGCCGCAACCGCGAGTCTGCCGTTGTAATGCAGCGTGCCCTCGCCAGACCCATCCCGAGCATAAAACTGTCCCGCCACCGGCTTCTCCTCCTGCTCCGGAACTCGCTCCACCCAAGTATCATGCTCCGGTTCCTTCACCTCAATGTCGATCGACCGCGAAATCCGCGACCCTCCGTTGCTCATCGTGGCCGTCACCGTCAGGCGTCCGCTCGCCTGTGCTCGGATCAAAGTCAGCTTTCCAGGAACGCTCTCCTTGATCACTGCAAGTGGACCTGCATTCCACTCCGTCACAACTTGCCCCTCGCCCGACACCATCTTCGCTTCGACCTCCAGACGAGACCGCCCGTCCCACCGCGTGGGACCTACCAACGCAAACTCAGGATCTGCAATGGTCTCCTTCACCTCAACCGGAACGGTCACGGATCTTAACCCCTCCGCGTAAACCGCCCGACACTCAAGCACCACCGTCTGATCTCCCTTCACACGCCCCGGCTCGTAGGTGAACGAAAAACGGTCCACCGCGACAACCCGCTCCCCCGCCCCCGATTTCAGAACCCAAGAAACTTTCTGGGCACCACCCGCCGCCAACACAAACTTCACGTTTCCACCCTCCGCCACCGAGGCTCTTGCCGGAGTCACTGCGAACTCTTCCCCAGACTGCACCAACGGCCCAATCAACGTTTGCAACGGTTTCTGATTTTCGTACTGCAGCCGAATCCACTCCGGTGACCGATGAACGGAGGAAACACGCACCTCATCCAAATCGCCGACAAAATCGTAGTTATTGTACCACCCGCCCAGATACATCCGCGCCGGCGTCTTGATCGCCATCGGTGGTCCGTCCTTCCGATTCTCAGCATCCAACACTCCGTTGAGGTAAAGGCGCGATTCCCCATCCCGATACGTGTGAACCACATGCGTCCATTCACCCAATGCCACACGAGCCCCTCCCTCCACATTGCCGCGCGAAAAGTAACAGTCCATCCGCACATGCGGCGGACTCTGAAACTCCATCACCACCTTGCCCTGCGCGTGCTCGTTCCCCCACCCAACCACGCGGCCATTCGAGCGGTCCGCCCGCATCCACACCTCGGTCGAATGCGAACTCGACCCCACCGGCAAATGTTCGTTCTTTTCCCCACAAAAGACGCCCTGCTTTCCCGCCAGCCGCCGCGCCCGCCCAATCAAACCCGAGACCCCACTCGTTTGCACGTCCTTCGTCTCAAACCCTCCCACCTCCTCCTCCAGCCCGTCGCCCATATGCATGACTGCCACGTATCCATTCGAGGCATTGAACACCGCCCTGCCACTCGACTCGCTCGCCGCATCCGCACGCCCCCAATGCATCCTCAGTTCCTGCCGGGCGTTACCCCGAACAACCGGGATTCTCACCCAAATGCTCGCCACCCCCTCCGCTGAGTTCCAATCCTCCACCTGGTACACAAGTGGCCGGCCCGCCATCGAAAACCGCACATCCTCTCCCCGAGGCTTTGCTGTCGAGAAATCGAAAAAATCAGCGTGTAACCGAACCAGCACCGGAAACTCCTCCACCTGAACCGAGTCAGGCAGATCCGCGCCAGTCGGCGTCGTATTTAAGAATAACGATCCACTGCGACTCCACCCCGCGTACTGCGCGGAAACAGGTGCGGAGCCCATCAGGACGCCAAACAACAGAGCAAAGATTTTTGTGTTCATCAGAGGGGAGGTGAGGACGGGGAAAAGTGGATACCCATCCCACCCCAGCAACAACCCTTTGACTCACCGATTTTCATCACCGCTGGGTGGGCCCACTCCGAGTTTGAACCCCCAATCGCTTTCTGTATGTTGGAGAAATGGATATGTTCGCTCCCCAAGCCATCTCAGCCGGCGGAATGACTTCCGCAATCTCTCGTGCCGCGGACGCTTCCGTAAGTCTCCTGAACGCTTCCGCGCCGCCCTCAGGCATTTCCCCAGCTCCATCAACCCCCGCCGCCACCTCGCGGCCGCAAAAACCCGGCGCTGTCGTCGCGGACATTGTCGCAAACGCCGTCCAGCTCATGGGGGCTGTGTACGCGCTCCGAATGAATAAGGTCGCGTTCAAAACCGCACAATCTGCGACCGGTACCGCCCTCTCCCTCAAGGCGTAATTTGCCGCCAGCCCCGGCCGCCTGTGGCACTCCCTCCGAGAGACGCACATCAGTGACGTCCGACACCCGTTACGCGTCATCGTCAGCGGGCAACGCCGGCCCGCCTCTAGTCCTGTAAATCGTGCTGCAGTGGCATTTGACAAGGCTGAGAGCCTGCTCGTCGCTGCCTGAAAGACTGCAACTCGGCGTCATCCCTCCCGCTCAATCCGACTCTGCACCTCCTCCAACACCCTCGGATCCATCTCAATCAGGTTCCCCAACGCTGGAAAACGCCCCGAACGAACATCCTCTATGTACTCACCGAACGCAGCAACGCGCTCCCGCTGTAGCCGCCGGTTCTCCTCCGCAAAGTTTCGGTAAGCCCGCGCATGACGAGGAAGACGCTCGTCGTAATCACCCAGAATGTCGTCCGAAAAAAGGAACTGCGTGTCACACCCACTCCCCGACCCCAACGACATCAACAACATCCGCGTCTTCGATGATAAGAACGCCGCCAACTGATGCGGAACAATTTCCAACTCCGCCGCATACGCGCCTGCAGACTCCAACTCCTTCATCCGACAATACAACGTCGCCGCCTCCTCCGCCGTCCGCCCAATCGCACGATAGTTCGTCCACGTCACATGCCGCGGAACCATCCCCAAATGCCCCACCACCGGAATCCCCTCACACGCCATCGCCTCGATAATCCGCGGACTTGACGAGCAATACACCGAACTCGCCCCCGCCTCCAACGCCCGAAATCCCACGCGAATCGCCTCTTCCGCCGTTGCCATCCCGTGCGGAGTCGCCGCTGACAAAAAACTATCCGGCGCCGCCGCCACCAACCTGGGCAACCGCAACTGCGCCTCCGGCGAGTCATAGCTGCAACTCATCAAATCCACCCCCGCCGCCGCTGCTGCCGCCGCCTCCTCCGGTGACTTCACATGAATGTGCGTCAGACACCGTTTCCCCTTCAGCTGCTGGAGATCGTAAACCGTATATTTTTTTCGCGGACGAAGCATGCGAAACCATCACCGCATCGATGCCCCACTTCAATCCCGCACACGCCGAAGCATGGCACCCCGCTTGCAACACACGGCGACATGCGCCTCCTCTCCCGCGGACCAAACCTCCTCAGTGCACTCTCACTTCTCGTTCTCCTGCCGCTCCCGTCAGCTCTCGCATGGGGACCCCACCCCGAAATCACCCGCGCAGCACTTTCAACGCTCACGAAAGAACACCCGCTTCGAAAACTGCTTGGCGATGACGCATCCCGCCTTGAGCGGTACGTCTGGATGGCCGACTGGCGTCAGCAGCTGATGGTTCATCAGGACGAAGTGTTTTACGCAGATGACTTTCTGCTTTTTCCAAAGGCTCCGCAGCACCTGCAACACATCTGCCCTGAGGTCGAGCGAACCTACGCGCCGTATTTCCGAAGAGCCATTCAAGCGCTGAAAACCGAGTCTCCCCAAAACGCCGCACGCTGGATCGGCGCCATTCTCCACTTTACCACAGACACCGGCAGCCCACCGCACGCCGCCGGTTTCCTCGGCCCAGCCCATTCCAAAATGGAAAACTGGGTGGACGCCAAAGCCATCACGCTTCCCAACTACCAACCTTCCCTCCTCGGTTCCGATCCCGAATCAGCCCTCGCCGGCTTTCTCCAACGCATGCAAGGCCTCATCGCTTTCTCAAAAGAACGCGCACAACGCTGTCGCGCCGACGTGGACGCCGACCGCCGACCCGAAGTCGAACCCGTCGTGCTCGAAAGCGCGCTGGAAACCGCACGAGTGACGGCCGACCTGCTCCACACCCTCGGAACCCTCACTGCAACCTCCGAAGCCAGCCCAACCATCACCGGGAAAATCATCTCAACCCCACACCCCGACCCCATCCTGAAACGGCTTCCAACAAAAATCGTCCTTCTCGGCACAGACTTCTCCACACTCACACAACCAGACGGAACCTTCACGTTTCGGAACATTCCACCGGGCAACTACACGCTCAACGTCTCATCTCCCGGCTCCCAGACCGCCTCACTCCAGATGTCCATCCCCGCAGCGAGCACGTCCTCGCCTTCCATTCAAATCTCTCGACCTGCCGACGGCAATCTATTGCGTAACAGCGATTTCACCATGCGCTGGGTCTCCCCTGAGGAACCTGATTTCTGGCATATCAAAACGCTTCCCCCAAAACTCGCAGCCGCCACAGGACAAAAAGACTGGAACAGCGAATGGGTTCCCCTCGAAGACAACGCCACCTATGCGTGTCACGCAGTCTCCGCGAACAACCCAGAAGCCGTACGCTTTTTCGTGCGAACGAAACCTCGCAAAGACACTCAGACGCCCCCCGTCGAGTCCGAGCTCGTTGCCCCCTCCGAACAAGGCCTTCTCGTGAAAGGCGGGCCCGCCGCCGGTTGGGCGCAAGTTTGCATCCGTTCGAGCATTCCGCCCTCTCGAACCCTAAAACAAGTGACCTTCCGAAAACGTGACTAACCCCCCTGATGCAACCAACTTCCACATCGCACCGCCCACTCACGCCTACAACCAACCCGCATTGAATGGTGCTCTCTCCAAATCCATCTAGCGTCACCGCGCCCCAATGAACCGCCGCCTCCCTCTCTCCGTCTACCTTTCCTCCAGCGCCCTGATGTTTCTCGCACCAGAGGCACAAACCCAATCCAACCCAAACGTCATCACACTCGAAGGCGAAACCCTGAAGATTCTCGCAAAGACCGGTGCAGCCCGTCCCCAAGGCCTCCGCAACTATGGCGTCGGTCGATGGAGCAGTGACAGTCACTTGTGGTGGACCGGTGCAAAACCCGGCGATGTCTTGTCTCTCGCCTTCAGCGTGCCAGCAGACGGCTACTACCGACTCGCCGCAGGGTTCACAAAAGCATCGGATTACGGAGTTTTTGACGTCTCACTCAACGGCACCCTCCTCTATAAAGACCTCGATCTTTTCAACGAAAGCGTCATCCACACCGGCACCCTTCCCATCGGCGATCCCATCCACCTCACTGCAGGCGAGCACCGCCTCGAGTTTTCCGTCAAAGGCGCCCATCCCTCCGCCCGAAAGGCCTACATGCTCGGCCTAGACTATCTCCTCGTCGCGCCTTCCACAGTCAAAGACCTTGCGTCTCTCGGACCAAAACTGGCCGCCTCAGGTGCGCCCGCCACCAAACCCAGCGCACTCAAAGGCGGAAATGCTGTCGACGCAAAACCCCTCTCGCCCTCTGCTCAGCGCGAAAGCTTTACCCTGCCTCCTGACTTCTCAATCGAACTCGTCGCCAGCGAGGAAACCGGTCTGCCCAAACCCATCACCGTCACCTTCGACGACGCGGGACGCATGTGGTCCGTCACAGCAACCGAATACCCCCGAGACAAAGACCCCGTGGCATGGACCAAACCCGGCCGAGACAAGGTTGTCGTCTTTGACACGCCAACCGCGCGGACTCCGCAAACTCCACGCGTATTCGCCGAGGGAATGGTGATGCCCACCGGCGTCCTTCCTCACGGAAACGGTGCCTTCATCGCCCAAGGCCCAGAACTCTTCTTCCTCAACGACACGGACGGCGACGGCAAAGCAGACGGCGAGAAACGCATCTTAGCGCAGGGCTTTGGAGTACAGGACACCCACACGGTGCCCCACCAACTCGAATGGCATCCCGGAGGACGAATCGTCTTCTCGCAAGGCGTACTCACCTCGGGGCGCGTCACAGACGGCGGAGGAGGCAGCCTGCCGTTCAACCGCACACTCGTTGCAACCATCCGTCCCGACGGAAAAGATCTTCAAGTCATCAGCGCCGGCCTCAACAACATCTGGTGCTGGGGACACAGTCGCACCGGACGCGTCTTCATCCACGAAGCAAACGACTTGGGATACAGCGTGGTCCCGTTCGAGGAGGATTCGACCTACCCAAGTTTCATCGCCACCAAACTGAATCCGTTGTCGCCCATCCACCCGCCAACCGCCGAAGGACTCGGCCTCGGCGGCACCGGCTTCTCCGGACTCGCTCTCAGCGAGGACACCACCGGTGGATTTCCCGCCCCCTGGCGGGGGCTGCTTTACATCGCAAATCCCATTCACGGAAAAATCCACGCGGTGAATGCGAACCGCGATGCAAAGGGAGTTTGGAGTTTCACCAAGCACGCCGATCTTGTGATCTCCTCGGACCCCATGTTCCGTCCGGTCGCCATCACCTTCGGCCCCGATGGATGCCTTTACATCACCGACTGGTACAACCGAATCATCTCCCACAACGAGGTTGCGCGCGACCATCCCGCACGGGACAAGGAGCGCGGACGCGTATGGCGCGTTCGCCACAAAAGTCAGTCGGATCGCCTCATCCCCAACCTGATGAAGGCCGCCGACAACGAACTTCCAGCGCACTTGTCCGCCCCAAGCGTCTGGCAAATGCGCGCCGCATGGCACCAAATCGGGGCGCGCAAAGCCACCCACCTCGCCCCCGAGCTTGTGGCCATCGCCAGCAAAAAAGAGGGAGAGCCCTCAGCGCGCATTCACGCCATATGGGCCCTCGCCGAGCTCGGTCACTTTGACGCATCCCTGTGGAGATCGCTCCTCGGCGATGCCGACGAAGACATTCGACGAGAATCTGTCCGCGCACTCGATCTCCTGCGCATCCCACCGAGTGAGGCATTTGCTCTCCTGAAGCCGCTCAGCGCAGAGACTGCGTGGCCCGTTCGCTATGCCGTGCTGCGTTATTTCCGGCACGCGAACACTCCGCGCGACCCCGAGCACGCTGCTTGGCTGAAAACGTGGGGTGAAGCGCCGGCCCCGACTGAACACGTCAAGGGATGGGGCGGAACCTACTTAGCCCTCGGGGGTTCCTACGAGCGAGCGTTCCAAGATTTCCTGCTCGGACTCGCGCTGTCAGGAAAACCCGCAGCGGAACTCTTTGAAAACCGGTGGGATAAAGCCATTGGCACCGAACCGCCCCCTGCCGCCGAAGCCGTTGCGCGGCTCAAGCATCGCATCGAAACCATAAAACCGCTGGTCGCAAAAACACCGCCGGAACAAGGCCGCGCTATGACGGAATCCCTTTGCCTCGCGTGCCATGTCGCCGGGGGCAAAGGCGTGGCACTGGCCCCCCCGCTCGACGGTTCCTCCAAACGAGACCTCGACGGCCTCCTCACCGCCATCCTTGCGCCGAATGAAGCCATCGAGCAGGCGTTCCGTCTATTCCGCATCGAAACCAAGGCCGGCGGAATGCTCGAAGGTTTCAAAAAACGCGAAGACGCAAAGGAGGTCACCCTTCTGCTGATGGGCGGTGTCGAACAGAAGATCGCGCACGACGACATCAAGTCCGCTGGCTACATCACGGGCCGCTCCGTGATGCCCCCCGTTGCCGAAGGAATGAGCGACGAACAAGTCGCCGCCATCGCGGCCTTCCTCCGCTCGCTGCCGTAACCTCACTGGGAGGGCGGACTTTCCTGTCCGCCTCCCACCAACAGTAGGTCAACGACCCGCTGCCAACTCCTCTCGCCCCTCTACCCCCGATCTCCCTCACGAGCCTTCCCCTCGCGCTGCCCCTCCGGCGCACGCTCACCGTCCCTCGGCCCTCCCGGCGCACGCTCCCCATCGCGACGCCCCCCCGGTGGACGCTCTCCGTCTCGTGGCGGCCCAGGCGGACGCTCACGGCGCACCCCCTCGCCTTCTCCTCGCCCACCCTGCCCACGAAGCCGCTCGACTTCCTCGCGCAAACGTTTGATCTCCCGCTCCATGCGCTCAACTACCTCCCCGCCCGGTCGTCCGGATTCCCCCGCCTTCTCCCGCCGCTCCTGAATCTGGCGCTTCGCCTCCTCAAACTTCCTCGCGGCCAAATCCCGTGCCCTCTCAGCTGCTTCCCGAATATTCTCAGCCATCGGATGCGGCCCGTCTTTCGTCCATCCAAACGGCTGCCACGGTCCATGCCCCGGATTGGCAACGTCCTCCTCCCGCTCTCCGAGCACCAGCTCCACAGCCTTCTCTTTCCCCTCCTGCATCAACGTCAGCGCAACCTTGTCGCCACTCCTCCGCGACCGGGTCAACTTGCGCAACTGATCCTGAGACGCAAGCAGCTGATCATCAAACTTCAACAAAATGTCATCCTTCCGAATGCCAGCCCTCTCCGCGGGCGAGCCCTTCACAATCTCCGTCACCACCAAACCCATTCCGCGAGGAATCGGCAAATGCTTGCTCACCACCTCAGGAACCTCGACCACATTCACTCCGGCATACGTGACCTTCTCCATCCGAGCCGGCGCACGATGAAAGCTCATCGCCATCCCCTTCCCATCGGGCGTCGGCACCGCAATCGGCGGTAGTTTCCCGTCCCTCCCATCACTCGTCACCGTGTGCACTTTCCCATCCGGCCCAACCGTCGTGACCGTCACGCTTTGCTTCACACCATCGGAAGCAACCGAAATCGCAGAACCCTGCACCTCTACCTTAGCGCCTCCCGCCCCTTGCACCGCGTTCCCAACCTGATGCGTAACCGGTTTACCGTCGGGACCAGTCACCGTCACATTGATGCTCACGTTACCATCCGTTCCCCCTTTCGCTACAGCTCCGGCAACCGCCGTCGACGCAGCTGACGCGGAAACTTTCGGTGCGATAGGCGCGGCATCCGAAGCTTTCTCCTGCCCCGACGCCCCCGGCTTTTTGCCCTCTTCCGCCGCCACCGGAAGGAAACCACTCGCCCCAATCATTCCGCCCATCAGGACGGAGCCAATGCTGTGTTTGGATCTCAGTTTCATGCTCATAAGGAAACATTTCGTGCTCAGAAAATCTCGAGCGGAACCGCCACATACTGCTCGCTCGTTTGTTCCGAAATAACGCGCAACCCATCCGCCTCAACGTCCCGCTCAACCGTTCGATGAACCAGCATCACCCGCACAATCCGGTAAAGCCCCTCGTCCGAGGGCGCTGTTCCAGCATCCTCCGCACCAACGACATCCGTGACCTCTACCACCCCATCGTCAACAGCATTCAACGCCACCGTGACCGGCGCACCTAACACCCTCCCCGGAGTCTGGATCACTCCGTCGGCGCCCGACTGCATCATCCGCCCCAATCCCAACCACAGTCCCACGGCCAGTAAGGCTGCCGCCGCAATCCCGCCAAACCATACCGACAACCACGAGCGCCGCGCGATGACCCGTGCCTCGAGTCCCGCCACAAACCCGTCGGGCAAAGCCCCCGGCAAATACCCGCGCAGGCGCGCCTCAAATGCGCGCACATCATCCCCATCCTCATGCGGTGCAGTATTCATGATTCTTTTGGATTCACTGGCTTCCCGTTGCCCTCAAGCACCCCATGCAAATCCCGAAGCGCATACCGATACCGCGAGGCAACCGTGGCTGCATTGACTCCCAAGGTGCGCGCAACTTCATCAAACGTGAGCCCGCCCCAAATCTTGAGGACCACCACCTCGGCAAAATCCGCGCGTATGCCCCGCAACGCCGCCTCCAACTCGCGGTGCTCCACCCCTCCATCCACAAACCAGCCCTCCCCAAACGCCTGATCGAGCCACTCCCCATCTCGGCGCCGACGCCGCTCTTCCCGACGCGCAAAATCAATAGCGCGGCGGCGAATCCCCGCAAAAACCAGCGCCAAATCCGGAACAGCCCCCCCGCTACGCCGCCAAGCGTCAACCAACGCCTCCTGCAAGACGTCGCGCGCATCTTCCTCACACCGCGTCTGCTGACGCGCAAAGAGCAAGAGCCGGGGACCATTCCCGGAAACCCAATGCCGCCAAGCGCTGGAAAGTATTTCGTCACCCACAGAAAAATCATGTTCGCGGATGTTAAGCGACACCACGCCCCACTTTTATTTCACGCCCCCTCAAGAACTGCAGAAATCCGCTCCACCGCCTCTCATCACCCCTTAGCCAATCGAGATAGCGCACTCCTGTTCCATCGGTTAAACCCCCTCAGCCGCTTGCGTTTGGCAACGTACACACTAACTTGCTGACGAGTCGGTCCCGAATAAACTAGCAAGGCATTGAAGCACAATATCATAGCGTTGCTTTTTGGAGCCACATTTGCTGGGAATCGGGGCGAAATCGACAAAAATCCGAGGAACTGCATCCCGCCAAAAGCCCCAACGGCTCAGGGGAGTACAAGAACGGCTCCTTAACCCCCGCTGAAATCAAAATAATTCTCGGCTGATTCGTGTTCAGATTGGTGCGTCCTTCGGGCCTGGGCGATGCAGGATTGATTAAGGAAATTGCGAGCCAGAGTAGTCATGGAGTTTTAAAGCTCCAAACTAGGTCAGAAGCATCGCACCAGGGATACCTGCATCGAGAGTGGCAAGAACAAGCCCGTGGCGCAGGGCAAGCATCAGAAGATGGGCATCGGTGGTGCGAGCCGCAGAGCCACACCAGCTCGGCCACTCCGTTGCCCCGAGATCGTCCGGGAGGAATTGATGAAGCTTCCCGAGAGATTTTAACATGCCTTGGAGCACCTCGGCTGCTTGCTGCACCGAAATCCGTCCTGAAGAACGCTGCACGGAAACTCGGACAAATCCCATCTCCGGAATGAGGGACGTAAACAGTTTGACGCCATGCGCCATCTTGCGTTCGGCGATCCAACGCACAACACGGTCATGATCCGCATGATCCCGCCACCCCCAAGCGACCAGTATGTTAACGTCCAAGAGGTGAGCCATACCGACTAAGGAAAGTTGGCTAACATTTCCCGCGTAGAATCCAATGTGAGCGCCGGGAGATACTCAGCACCATCAAAGATGACCGCCCCAGTGAGCGGGCATGTCACCCGACCTATCGCTGTCGGGGGGCTAGCCGTGGCCGCCGCCTGACGCCGGAGAAACTCTGAAACAGTCAGACGCTCCAGTCGGGCGCGGGCACGAATCGTACGAGCTTCTTCATCGCTAACCTTAAAAGAAATCGTCTTCATGCGTATTACGGTCTTACGACGATTGGGTGATTGTCAACCTACCCAGGGGGGATTTCCGCGCCTCCCCCAAAGAAACCCCCGCCTTGCGGATTTAGTCCGTATGCGTACTATTTCTTCCCCGCGGCCAGCGCCCGGATTCGGTCCATCCTAAAAACCTTCGACCCCCTCCTTCCGTCATGCGTTATCTCCCTTCCTTCGTCGCACTCCTCCCGCTCCTCGCCGCAGCCCCTCTCTCGGCAGCACCCGAGAAACCCAAGAAAAACGCCAAGTCCGCCGAAGGCGTCAAAAACCCCGCAAAACCCGCTGCCGCAACCTCCGAACCCGTCAAACCCGGCGTCAACGCCGTCGGCGCAACCCTCGTCGGTGCCTCCGCTGCCGTCGCCTCCGTCGCCGACCTCTCCCAAGGCGTCAAAGGCTGGATTGACTGGCGCGGACCCAACCAAAACGGCACCTCCCCAGAAACTGGTCTCCCCGAGAAAATCGACGCCAAGTCCGCCCTCTGGACCGCCCCGTTCCCCGGCCAATCCACCCCCGTCATCCACAACGGGCGCCTCTTCATCAACGGCTACCTCGGCGAAGGCCCCGACCTCCAAGAAATCATCTCCTGCTTCGACGCCACCACCGGCAAGCTCCTTTGGGACAACCGATTAAATGACTTCCTGAGCGACACCATTTACCTGCGGTACGCCACCTCGGCCCCCGCCGTGGACGCTGAAACCGGAAACGTATACGTCCAAAACACGAACGGCGTCCTGTCCTGCTACACCAACGACGGAAAACTCCTGTGGCGCCACTCGCTGATGGAACAGTTCGGCCGCCTCACGTTCCCCAACTCGCGAACCGCCACCCCACGCGTCGATCAAGACCTCCTCATCACCCGCTGCGTCACTTCCAACTGGGGCGCAAACGGTGCCGCCGGAGACCGCTTCTACGCTTTCGACAAACGAACGGGCGAACTCGTGTGGACCAGTTCCCCCGGCGAACGGCCGCAAGACAATACCTTCTCGCACCCCGTCCTCACCTGGCTCGACGGACAACGCGTCCTCATCTCCGCCGGTGGCGACTCCACCATCGTCTGCATCAATGCCCGCAACGGTGAACCCGTCTTCCGTTACGCCGCAGCGAAAGCAGGCGCGAAAGGCGGAATCAACGCCTCACCCATCCTCCACAAAGGCTCGCTCCTCGTGATTCACGAGTCCGAAAATCTCGATTCCAGCGAAGTCGGACGCGCTGCCTCCTATCGCATCCCCCTTGGCTCCAAAGCCCCAGAACCCGGCAAACCTCAGGTCTATGAAACCAAGGACCTTGAAAACTGGCGCAACCCCCTCGGCAATCTCGCCAGCTCGCCGTGCCTCGTCGGAAACACCCTTTACATCGTCACCGGTACCGGTGAAGTCACCGCCACCAACGCCGACACTGGCGAAATCCTCTGGAAAAAGAAACTCGCCGCCGAGCAACGCCAAGGCTCCCCGTTCTACGCCAACGGACTCCTCTACGTCGCCATGTACACCGCCGACGCAAACAGCGTCCAAGCCACCGCAGGCTCAGAAGGCGACACGGGCGGCAATGGCGAACTCATCATCCTCAAACCCGGAGAGCGCGACGCCGAAATCGTCAGCCGCACCGTCCTCGAAGGCCGCTGCTACGGCTCACCCATCGGCTACAACGGACGCCTCTACATCCAGACGGACAAGAAGTTATACTGCTTCGGAAAGGCCGCTGATAACGCCGCTGCATCTGACGTCATCTTCAAAGACGAAGGCTGGAAATCCGTCAAACCAGGGCCCGTGGCAAAACTCCAAATCATCCCCAGCGAGATGCTCTTGAAACCCGGCGAAGCCCGCCAGGTTCGAGTGCGCGCCCTCGACGCCAACGGCTTCACTGTCGAAGAAAGCGTCGATCTCGCGAAAGTGAAGTTCGAGTCCTACATCCCACCGACAGCCCTCGTAAAAGCCACCATGAAAGGGGCTTTTAACGAGAAAGGCCAACTGGTCGCCGACGCCGCGAAACTCCCCAGCGCAGGTGCTTACCAAGCCGTTTACGGCGAAGCCAAAGGCGTGATGCGCGCCAAAGTGCTTCCCGACATCCCCGTCAAAATCGACTTCGAGCAAACCGAAATCACGCTCAAGACCGACGCTCCACCGGCCCCAGCTGTTCCAAACACCCTCGAGCCTTCGACGCCATTTGCGTACCCGCCGCTCGCGTGGAACGGAGCGCGGTTCCGGTTCGAAGTGCGCAACGCTCCAGGCGAGGGAGGCACCAAGGCACTCTGCAAAACCATTGACAACAAGCTGTTCCAGCGCGGACAAGTCTTCTTCGGTCACCCCGAGTCAGCAGGTTACACCGTCGAAGCAGACGTCATGACCGAGGGCAACAAACGCAAGATGAGCGAGGTCGGTCTCGTGAACCAACGCTACCTCATCATCCTCAAAGGCAACTCGCAGCAGGTCGAAATCAGCTCCAACCAAGAGCGGGTGAAACATGCCGTACCCTTCGCATGGGTTCCCAATCAATGGTACCGGATGAAGTCGCGCGTCGACATCGCCGCCGATGGCACCGGAACCGTCCGCGGAAAGGTTTGGAAAAAAGGTGATTCCGAACCCACCGCATGGACCATCGAGTTTGAACACAAAACCGCGCACCGCAACGGCGCGCCCGGAGTGTTCTCTTTCACTCCACAAGAACAACGCGCCTGGATCGACAATATCGAAATCACGAAAAACTGAGTCTCTCGCAATCAATAAACCCCTCATCACCATGAAGATTCCACAATCCATCGGCATCGCGGCAATCGCCGCTTCCGTCCTTCCGTTGCTCAGCGCCTCAGCGCAGGACTGGCCGCAGTGGGGCGGCAACGACCCCGGTCGAAACATGTTCTCCCCCGCCAAAGGGCTCCCCTCAAAGTTCGTCCCCGGGAAGTTCAAAAAGAACAGCGAGGAAATCGACATCGCCACCACGAAAAACGTGAAGTGGATCGCCAAACTCGGCTCCCAATCCTACGGAAATCCCGTCGTCTCCCAAGGCGTCGTCCTCGTCGGAACCAACAACGCCACGCCACGCGATTCCCGCTTCAAAGACGATAAATCCATCCTGTACGCCCTGAAAGAAAGCGACGGCTCGCTCCTCTGGCAGTTAACCGTGCCAAAACTCGCATCCGGAAAAGTGAACGATTGGGAATACCTCGGCCTCCTCGCTTCTCCCTACGTCGAAGGCGACCGCTGCTACATCGTCACCAGCCGTTGCGAAGTCCTCTGCCTCGACATGAAAGGCCAGGCCAATGGCAACCAAGGCCCGTTCGAAAAAGAAGGCGAATACATGGTAGGCCCCGGCAAACCCGCCGCTGAAGTGCTTCCCACCGACGCCGACATCCTCTGGAAATACGACATGATGGACGAGTTGGGCGTGTTCCCTCACAACGCCTCCAACTGCTCCGTGATTATCGAGGGCGACACCGTGTTCGTTTGCACCTCGAACGGTCAGGACTGGACCCACGTCAACATCCCGTCCCCGCAATCACCCTCATTCATCGCGCTCGATAAGAAAACGGGCGAACTGATTGGTGAAGATGACGCCGCCATCGGGCCGCGGATTTACCACGGACAGTGGACTTCTCCGTCCATCGGCAAGGTGAATGGCAAAACCCACGTCTATTTCGGTGGTGGCGACGGCGTGCTCTACGCGTTGGACGCAAAACCCACGAAGGACGGCGACACCAACTTCATCAAAAAAGCATGGTGGTTCGACTGCGTTCCCGAAGAGTACAAAAAGGATAAGAGCGGCAAAGCCATCAAGTACCCCGCCGCCGAAGGTCCCAGCGAAATCAACGCGACACCTGTCTTCTACAAAAACCGCGTGTACGTCGCGATTGGGCAAGACCCCGAACACGGCGAAGGCGTGGGCCGCCTCGTATGCATCGACGCCACGAAGGAAGGCGACATCACCAAGTCGGGGCTCATTTGGGACTACAAAGCAATCAAGCGTTCCATCTCCACAGTCTCGATTGATCCGGACAAGGGGTTGCTCTACATTGCTGACTTCTCGGGCTTTGTGCACTGCCTCGACGCGGAAACCGGCAAGGTGAACTGGGTTCACGACATGCAGGCCCACATGTGGGGATCAACGTTTGTGGCAGACGGAAAAGTTTACGTCGGTGATGAAGATGGCGACTTCGTGATTCTCGAATCGTCGAAAGAGAAAAAAATCATCGATGAAGTCAACGTGGGCGCGCCCATCTTCAGCACGCCCATCGTTGCAAACGGTTTGATGTACGTGGCTTCCCAAACCCACCTCTTCGTGGTAGGCGAAGGCGTGCGCCCCGTTGACGTGCAGGTGAAACCCTGACGTTACTCGGACTCTCAGGCCGCCATCTGAACGGGTGGCGGTCTTCCTTTCCCACTCCCCTTCCCATGAGCACTTCCACCGACTCCGGCATCAGCGCACGCACGCGCTTCATCGTTCTGACTATCGCCAGCATCGGCTTCTTGTTCGACACGTACGAGCTGCTCATGACGCCGCTGGTCGGTGTTCCCGCCATCGCCGAGCTCCTGCAACTCCCGCCAAACAACCCCATCGTCACCGATTGGACCGGGCGTATGCTCTGGATTTCTGCGCTCTGCGGCGGAATCTTCGGCCTCATGGGCGGGTGGCTCATCGACCAGTTCGGTCGGAAGCGCATCATGGCGCTGAGCATTTTCCTCTACTCCTTTTCCCCCTGCGCCGCGGGGTTCTCCTCATCACTCCCCGTTTTCGTTTTCTTCCGAAGCCTCACCTTCGTCGGCGTGTGCATCGAGTTCATTGCCGCCATCACCTGGCTGGCCGAGTTGTTCCCTGACCGGAAACAACGCGAGTTCGCGCTCGGCTTCACGCAAGCATTCGCTTCCTTGGGCGGAATCCTCGTCACCGCAGTAAACGGCTGGATCGTCACGCACGCCAACGACCTGCCAACCCTCCCCCTGCCCGATTTCCTCAATGCGCACGCCTCCTGGCGTTATACCCTCATGACGGGACTCCTGCCCGCGCTCCCGATTGCGCTGCTCCTCCCGCTCGTTCCCGAGTCCCGCGTATGGCTGGAACGCCGCGCATCCGGTTCGCTCTCGCGCCCAAGCCTTGGCGGCCTCTTCTCGCCCGAACTTCGCCGCACGACGCTCGTCACCGCAGCGCTCTCCGCCTGCGCATACGGCGCAGCCTTCGGCGCACTCCAACTCACCCCGCTCCGCGTCATCCCCGGCACGCCGGAACTCGCCGAGCAGCGCAAGGATTTGAAACCACTCCAAGACGAGGCCAAACAGATCAACGGCGAGCTCCTCAAACTCGACCCGTCGCTCAAAGCAGAGTACGTAGCCAACCCCGCCTTGCAGACTCTCGCCGCCAAACGCGCCAAAAACCGCATCGCTTTCCGCGCAGCAATGAAGGCCGGCGACAAAGCAAAGGCAGACGCCATCAACGCCGATTTCAAAGCGCTCGGCGAAGAACTGGACAAGCTCACCACGGCAAACCCCGCAACCAAAACCCTCATCACCGACCGCGAAAAGCTGCTCAAACAACTCGGTGACAACCGCGAAAAACAGGAACCCCTCGACAAGGCGGTGAAGGCTCGCGGTAACCAAGCCCAGCTCTGGCAAGAAATGGGCGGACTCGCCGGGCGGCTCGTCCTTGCCGCACTCGTGGTGATGGCCGTTGCCCGTCGAACCCTGCTCCGCATCTTCCTCATTCCTGGCCTCTTGGCGGTGCCATTAACCTACTTCTCACTCTATCACACAGGCGGCGCCGGACTCGACTGGGGCATCGCGATTTGCGGACTCCTCATCGTTGCGCAGTTTTCCTACTTCGGTGAGTTTCTGCCAAAAGTGTTTCCGCTCCACCTCCGCGGAACCGGCGGCTCGTTCGCAACAAATGTCGGTGGCCGCATGATCGGAACATCCGCAGCGTTCCTAACGACTAACGTGATTGCCCCCATGATGCCCGGCGCCTCCACGTTCGACAAAGTCGCCCTCGCTGCCGGTGTCGTCGGGACATCCGTGTTTGTGATCGGATTCATCCTCAGCTTCCTGCTGCCAGAACCGCCCACCGAAGAATCCGCCTCCCACTAACCTGAACCCCTCTCAAAGCGCCGGTTGCCGGCACACGAATCCGACTCACCACTAATCACGACATGAAAACCATAACACCTGAAGAGGCACAGCCCCAACTGGAAGCGCACTTGCGCGAAATCATCAACTGGCACTTCTCCCCCGAGACCGGATGCCCGTTCTGGCTGGACTGGGCCTCCAAGAACTTTGATCCCCGGAAAGAAATCCAATCCGTCAAAGACCTCCTGAAGTTCCCACACTTCCAAGACGAATGGCTCCGCGACCTCCAACCCGAAGTCTGGGTCCCCGCCGCATTCAAAGGCCAGCCTTACAACATTTTCGAAACCGGCGGAACGACCGGAATGCCGAAGCAACGCATCGGTTGGAATGACTACAAAGTCGATTATTCCGAGTTCTCCGACAAAGTCTCCGACACCCACTTCCCGCGCGGCGGCGCATGGCTCATGATGGGCCCCACTGGTCCGCGCCGGCTCCGGCTCGCCATCGAGCACCTCGCCAATGTGCGCGGTTCCTCCTGCTACTTCATCGATCTCGACCCACGCTGGGTGAAGAAGGTTCTCTCCAACAAGTGGTTCGATCACGCACGCGCTTACATGGATCACGTCGTCGATCAGGCGGCCACCATCCTGAAACACCGCAAAGTCACCGGCCTCTTCACCACCCCGAAACTCCTCGAAGCGCTCGCGGAAAAGGTGGATCTCTGGGACGCCGGAATCCGTGGCGTGTTCTGCGGCGGAACGACCATGACGCCACAGTACGTCCGCTTCATCGCGGAAGAAGTTCTCGAAGGCCGTATCGGCTTCTACCCCACGTACGGCAACACGCTCATGGGCCTCGCCGCCAGCGTGCCACTCACCCCGGAAGACCAGTTCTCCGTCACGTACTACGCGCCACAACCACGCGCAATCCTTCGAGTCGTGAACCCCAACCAAACGGAAGAAACCGTGGAGTACGATACCTGGGGCCGCGTCGAACTCACCACCCTGACCAAAGAGTTCTTCATGCCGCGCTTCCTCGAGCGCGACGAAGCCATCCGACGCAAACCGCGCGCACCCTACGGATGGGACGGCGTCGCGGACGTGCGTCCGTTCGGAGCCATGGAAAACAAAATCGTGGAGGGCGTGTACTAAATGAGCGCCATTCCACATCTGCCCGCGCTGCGTCGCGGCCGACCCTACGAAAGCCTCGAGAAAACGCAGGTGGTCAACCACCGCACCGGCGAGGTGATGGCGGAAGTGAGCCAAGTCGGCGCGGGAATCCTCAAAAAAGATCTCCGCTCCATCGGAGAAGCCCGCGTCGCGCTCAAACGCTTCACGGTAGCCGAACTCATCGCCATTTCCGCAAAAGCCGGCGAGTTCTTCCTCAACGGAGAACTCCCGCTCGGCGACAAAGGCCACACACAAACCGCTGACCAATACGTCGCAACGCTCTCCTCAACGAGCGGTCTGCCGCACGTGATGGTTCGGCGGAACATGACCAAAATCCATTACGCCCTCACCAACCTCGGAACCGTCATCAACGGCCTCTCGCGCGGACTCCCGCTCGACGTCATCGACCGCGGCTTCGGGGAACAGTCCGGCGCAGCCGTCAGCTACTACCCCACCACGCAGGCGCTCGGCCTCGTCATGCCGAGTAACTCGCCCGCCGTAAACTCGCTCTGGCTTCCCGCCATCGCGCTTAAAACGCCGGTCATCATCAAGCCCGGGCGCGAAGAGCCTTGGACGCCTTTCCGGCTCATCCAGGCGTTCATCGCCGCAGGCGCACCTCCAGAGGCGTTCGGATTCTATCCAACGGATCACGAAGGCTCCTCCGAGGTCATGAAATCCTGCGGACGCGCGCTCATTTTCGGCGATGCCAACACGGTTGCCCAGTACCGCGATAATCCGAAGTTCTCGGTGCACGGCCCGGGCTTCTCGAAAATCGTCATCGGAAACGACTGCATCGAAGACTGGCCCAAGTACATCGATCTCATGGTGTCCTCCATCGCCGAAAACGGCGGCCGCTCCTGCGTCAACGCCTCCGCCGTGGTCGTGCCAAAATATGCCCGCGAAATCGCGGACGCGCTCGCGCAACGGCTCGGACCCTACAAGCCCGCCACTCCGGAAGACCCCGAGGCAAAGCTCTCGGGGTTCGCGAACCCCAAGATGGCCGACTTCATCGACATGGCCATCGAGGATGGATTGAAGACCCCGGGCGCGACGGACATGACCGCGAAGTACCGCGACGGATCCCGTAAGGTCGTCGACAACGGCACCTATCTGCGGCCCACCATCGTGCACTGCGATTCGTTCCAACACCCACTCGCGAACCGCGAGTTCCTGTGCCCGTACGCCAGTGTTGTCGAAGTGCCACAGGACCGAATCCTGTCGGAAATCGGCGAATCCCTCGTGGTTACCGCGATCACGCAGGACCCCGCGTTTACGTCGCAACTCCTCGACTCGCACCTCATCGAACGCCTCAACCTCGGCCCAGTTCCCACGATGAAAATCTCTTGGGACCAACCGCACGAAGGCAACATGTTCGAGTTCCTCTACCGCCGCCGTTCCATCGAACGCGGTTGGTAAAACGCATCCGTGTTGCGTCCCGTCCGCACGCGCGGACGGGACGCCCTCCCTCCCCAGAGAATGACCTTCGATCATCTCCAACGAACCCGCATTGTCTTCGGCGCAGAAACCCTCAACCGCATCGGTTCCCTCGCCGCTGAACTCGGCGCTTCCCGCGTGCTCGTCGTTTCCGATCAAGGCATCGTCCGCGCCGGTCACGTCGCGCGCGCGCTGACCTCCCTGAACGCCGCCGGCTTGCAAACAGACGTGTTCGACGGGGTGAAAGAAAACCC
This sequence comes from Chthoniobacteraceae bacterium, assembly GCA_044347165.1. Taxonomy (GTDB): domain Bacteria; phylum Verrucomicrobiota; class Verrucomicrobiia; order Chthoniobacterales; family Chthoniobacteraceae; genus JBEEPE01. Next base: position 8,677 of record JBIIXW010000016.1, on the reverse strand, counting down.
TGACACGGACGTGGTCACCGCATGTGCGAACGCGGCCCGATCCTTCGCTGCAGACCTCCTCGTCGGCATCGGCGGCGGAAGCTCTCTCGACACCGCCAAAGGCGCAAACTTCATTCTCACCAATGGAGGCGAAATGCGCGACTACCACGGCACCGGTAAGGCAACCCAACCCATGCTGCCCTTTATCGCGGTCCCCACCACCGCCGGAACCGGCAGCGAATGCCAGAGTTACGCCCTGATTTCTGACGCAGTCACCCACGTCAAAATGGCCTGCGGCGACCCAAAAGCCGCCGCCCGCATCGCCATCCTCGACCCGTCCCTCACCTGCTCTCAACCAGTCCGAGTCACCGCCGTCACCGGAATCGACGCCATCGCTCACGCACTTGAAACCGCGGTGACTCTTCACCGCAACCCTCTCTCGCTCATGTACTCGCGCGAGGCGTTCCGGCTTCTCGCAGGAGCCTTTCGCACCGTCCTTCAACAACCAAACAATGTCGACGCTCGAGGACGGATGCTCCTCGGCGCAGCATTCGCCGGCACCGCAATCGAAAACTCCATGCTCGGCGCGGCCCACGCCTCCGCCAATCCCCTCACCGCGCGCTTCGGACTCGTCCACGGACAAGCCGTCGCCGTCATGCTTCCCTCCGTCATCCGACTCAACCTCACCAACCCCTCCGCACGCGCCGACTACGAACTGCACGCCCGCGCCGCCGGGCTCTCCGGAGGCGACGCCCTCCCAGTAGCCGTCCTCAACTGGATTGCTGACGCTGGACTCGCCCCAAACCTTCAGACGCTCGGCATTCCGCGCGACTGCATTCCGCAACTCGCCTCCGACGCCACCGCGCAATGGACCGGTCGCTTCAATCCGGTCCCCGTAGCGGCTCCCGATTTCGAAGCCCTGTACCACCAAGCGTTCGCATGAAGCCCTCAACCCTCCGCAACACCATCGTGGCCGCCTTCGTCGCGGCCTGCGGACTCGCCCCCAACGCTTCCGGCGCCGACTGGCCCATGCACCGTGGCGAACCACAACTGCGCGGACTCTCCACCCTCGACGTCAACGCGGGCATCGAGCTGGCCTGGACGTTCAAGGCGCCAAAAGGCGTCAAAAGCGGAGCCGCCATTGCCGGAGACCGTGTGTTCCTCGGAGACGATTCTGGAACGCTTCTGGCCCTCGAACGCGCGACCGGAAAACAAATCTGGTCCTTCAAAACCGAAAGCGCCATCGAAGCCGTCCCACTCGTCCTCGACGATACCGTCTATATCGGTTCAGGCGACGGATTCCTCTACGCCCTCGAACGCAACAACGGAAAACCCCGTTGGAAATACGAGACCGACGACAAAATCAATGGCGGTCCAACCTTTGCAAAAGTCCCCGAAGGCCCCGCGACCTGGATTATCACCGGAAGTAACGACGGAAACCTTCACTGCGTGGATGCCGTCACCGGAAAAGCCGTTTGGAAAGCGCCCACGGACAACTACATCAACGGCACCGCAGCACTCACGCCGAACGGACAAGTCATCTTCGGCGGCTGCGATTCCGCGCTGCATGTGGTGAACCTCGCTGACGGCAAAGAGGCGCGAAGAGTCGAAATCGACGCCTACGTCGCGTCCTCCGTGGCGGTCGATGAGAAGGGCAGCGTGTTCTTCGGTCATTACGGCAACGAAGTCGTCGGCATTGACCCCAACAAGGGCGAGATTCGCTGGAAGTTCCGCGATCGAAACTTCCCCTACTTCGCCTCCGTTTGTCTCCCTGACGGACTCGTCATTGCGGGCGGACGGGACAAGCGCTTGCACGCGATCGACCGCGAAAAAGGCGAAAGCCGCTGGCAGTTCCCAACCCGAGGCGCCATCGACAGCTCCCCGATTGTTTGCAAGGACTCGGTCGTCTTCGCCTCGATGGACGGACGACTTTACTGCGTCGCGCTCGCAGACGGCACCGAACGCTGGGTTTACGAAATTGGCGCGCCGGTCACCGCATCGCTCGCAGCAGCAGACGGCATTCTGATTGTGGCCGCCGAGGACGGAAACGTCTTTGCGTTTAAACCCAAATCCACCCCGCAGACAACCCCATCACGATGAGCACCGAAGGAAACTCAGAACCCTGCGGAACGACGTCCTCCACCGAAGACACAAAGGCGGGTAACTACTTCGTCGCCAACTATCCGCCCTTTCATTTTTGGGACAAAGGCACCGCCGAACTTGTTCCAGAACTAATTCGACGCCCCTCTCCAGAAGGCACCCCTCTGGGCGTTTACTTTCACATCCCGTTCTGTCGTAAGCGTTGCCATTTCTGCTACTTCCGCGTTTATACCGATAAAAACGCCTCGGAAATCCAACGTTATCTCGATGCAGCGTTGCTCGATCTCCAACGCTACGCGGAGTCTCCGCTGGTCGCGGGCCGAAAACCGCGCTTCGTTTACTTTGGAGGCGGAACACCAAGCTACCTTTCCGTCAGTCAGTTGCGGAGTCTCACGGAACGCATGCAATCCATCCTTCCGTGGGATGAAGCCGAAGAAATCGCGTTTGAAGCGGAACCAGGGACACTCAACGAGGCCAAGCTTCAAGCCATCCGTGACATGGGCGTCACACGCCTCAGCCTCGGCGTCGAAAACTTCGATTCGCATATTCTTGAAGTCAATGGACGCGCCCACCGCGCCGATGAAATCGATCGCGCCTATCGCTTCGCACGCTCAGTCGAGTTTCCGCAAATCAACATCGACCTCATCGCAGGAATGGTCGAGGAGACCGACGAAAACTGGGAACGAAATATCCAGCGAACCCTCGAACTCCGTCCCGATTGCGTGACGATTTACCAAATGGAAGTGCCCTATAACACGGGTATTTACAAGAAGATGAAAGAGGAAGGGAAGCTCGTCGCGCCCGTCGCCAGTTGGCAAAAAAAGCGGCAGTGGGTGGGAGAGGCTTTCGCCGCGTTCGAGAAAGCAGGATACACCATCACCAGCGGTTACACCGCCGTCCTCGACCCCAACAAAACCAAGTTTGTCTATCGCGACGCGTTATGGACGGGAGCCGATTTGATCGGTGCCGGCGTTGCATCCTTCGGTCACCTCGGGGGCGTTCATGTACAAAATCTGACGGAAATCGAAACCTACATCGACGCTGTGAACAGCGGTCGCTTCCCCGTGAGCCGCGCCATGGCAACCACGCCAGAGGAGCGCATGATTCGTGAACTGATTCTCCAACTAAAACTCGGCCACGCCGATGCAAACTACTTCCACTCAAAGTTTGAAATCATTCTCAAAGAACGGTTTGCATCGCAGTTTGATGACATTATCCGCTCAGGACTGGGCGATTGGGACGGTTCGGTGTTCCGCCTGACACGCGAGGCCTTGCTGAAGGTGGACACGCTGCTTCACCCCTTCTTCCTGCCGGTGCACCAAAACTCGCGCTACGCATGATTCCTTCGGGAACCAGTGAATCGCTCGCACCACTCCGGCATTTCCACCCAGTGCCGGAGGTGCGCTTCATGGCCTCCGCCGAGCTCCCAACCAGCGTCCGCTCGCTGCTCGCGCATGATGGCGACATGACCTCCCGACTTGCGCGCGCCTACGGATCCGACATTCAACTTCAGGTAGTCCAACACCGCATGACAGACACAGCGCTCGCGCGCGAGGTGGTGCTGCGAACGAGTTCCGGAGATGCCGTCGAATACGGGGCCATTGAAATCTTTCTGGAACACCTCGAGCCATCGGTGAAAGCGGCGACCGTTTCACAACGCGAACCCTTTGGCGGAATCCTCAACCGTTTTGGCACGGGCTACTACAGCGCCCCCTCCGCCTACTTCGTCGTTCACTCCTCCGATCTCCCCTTCTCGGCCTTTGATGCCGTCGGCGAATGCTTTGCCCGATGCAATGTGCTGCGCGACTTTGAAGGACGCGAGCTGGCGCGCATTGTTGAAGTCCTATCACCTCTGGCGGCCTCGCTCAGTCCCGTTCACACCGCCCGACCGCCTTTTTCGCGCTCCCAGTACGACGGCATCTACCTCGGCGCCAACCCACCGAACTGCATTGCGGCAACAGAGGCCTCGGAGTCCGGAAAGTCGGCTCTGCTGTTGGACAACTCCAGCCTTTCGCAACCGTCACTAAAAAGTACGGCCCCACCTCCCACGGATACGTCGTTTCCAGACACATTCGCACTCCTCCTCCGCGCACGTCGAGCGGGCGTGGAAGTTCACGAAGCCACTCACTACCGCGCCCTCAGCGCCACGGAACTGACCGCCACCGCGCGCGACGGTTCGACACATCGTCTCCGTGGCCTCATCCATGAAGCGTAGTTCTCGAAACCAAGCATCCGGACGGCTTCAAGGATAAGCCCCCACGGCGAAGGTCCTAATGGATCGCTGATTCGGAATGACTTCTGCAACGGCTTCCAGACATCACCCGCCCTTCTTGCGATGTCGAACGACCTTGAAACCGCCAAGCAGCTTCTTCTGACGCACCTCTTTCAAATCCACTCCACCACCGACGGCGCATTCGCGCGTCTGCGCGTCGAATCGGGTCGCATGGTTTTCTTCGCGACGATTTGCGTCTTTTTCGGACTGGCCTTCCACATCACCGCTGGCCTTCCCGGCATTCTCGCTTTGGCACTTTCAGTCATTCCGGCCATCCCCGTCGCACTCATCGGACTTTGGCTCGACCGCAATGAACCCGAACCCGCTTGGCTTCTGTTTCGCTCATTTCTTTGGGGCGCCGGCATCGCCACCCTCATCTCCGGAATCGTGAACAGCGCAGTGTCTGCCATCGCCGGCCCCGAAGCCGCCGTCTTGGTTAGCGCACCCGTCGTAGAGGAAGCCGCGAAAGGAGGTGCACTCGTGTGGCTCCTGCTGCGACATCGCGATCATCTCGACAGTCGACTCGACGCCGCCATCTACGCGCTCTTCATCGGACTCGGTTTCGCGTTGGTCGAAAATGTTGACTACTACTGGGACGCCCTCCAATCGGGCGGCATCGAGGCGCTGGCGGGCGTTGCCCTGCTTCGCGGCATCGCATTCCCCTTCGTCCACCCTCTTTGCACCCTTTCCACCGCGCTCGGCGTCGTCAGCGGCGTCCGCCACAAGGGCGTCGGGCGTTGGCTAACTCCCGTGCTGGGTTACGTCGGTGCGGTGATTTTGCACTCCCTCTGGAACTCGGGCCTAGGCCCCCTGCTCTACCTTCCAGCGGGCATCCCCCTCTTCTTCTGGATTGCCAAACGGGTCGTGCGCGCCAGCCGACGCGAAGGTGAGACGGTACGCGCCGCCCTGAAATCCGCGATCGCGCGAGGCGCCCTGCCCCCCTCGCTCGCAAACGGCGCGCTCGTGTCCAAATGGACGGGGCTTGGCGAATGGATCGCAGCCGCCCGCGACCCGCTTCACCCCCTCCATCAAGGATGGCGCATCCGCCGCCTCGTATGGCTGATGGCATCCGACGAGAGCGTGCAACAAATCGGGGCGAGGGATCCGCAGATTCACCCCAGCATCATTCAACAAGCCGCGTGCGAACTGATTGCCCAGCAAATCAAGTGGAGTCCACCTCCGGCTGAAGAATCACGCGGAGACAGCATGCCCCCACCTATTCCCACCGTTGCGGTCCATTGAAAAGCGCTCGCTCCGATTCAGCTTTTGATCGTTTTCGCTGAGAAAACGTCTTTCAGCGAACCGACCGCGCCCATCAGAGCGGAGGACTCGTACGGCAGATAAACTAACTTTGAATCCTTGCCGGCCGCCATTTCTTTCATGGCTTCAAGATACTTGAGCGCAATGAGATATTGGGAAGCGTCGCCACCCGCCTCACGGACAGCCGAAGAGATTTTTCGAATCGCCTCAGCCTCGGCTTCCGCGACTTTTACCTTCGCCTCTGCATCACCCGCCGCCCGTAATGCGAGTGCTTGTCGCTCCCCTTCCGCACGATTCACCTCTGACTGACGCTGCCCCTCAGCTTCGAGAATCTTTGCCTGCTTGTGTCCCTCCGCCTCCAAAATCATGGCCCGCCGATCACGCTCCGCGCGCATCTGCTTCTCCATCGCTAACTTCACGTCATCCGGCGGCGTGATGTCCTGAATCTCAACTCGGTTAACCTTGACCCCCCACTTGTAAGTCGCCTCGTCAAGAATAGCTCGGAGCTTGGCATTGATGGTGTCGCGCGACGTCAAAGTATGGTCCAAATCGAGTTCGCCAACGACATTACGCAGCGTAGTTTGCGTCAGTTTTTCCATCGCATCCGGCAAGTTAGCGATTTCATAAACCGCACGCTTGGCATCGATGATTTGGAAGTAAATCAACGCGTTGATTTCAATCGCGACATTGTCCCTCGTGATCACGTTTTGTTTGGGGAAATCATAAACCGTCTCCCGCAAATCGATGCGGTTCACCGTCGTATTTCGAATCGTCACACGACCATCGGGATCACGCCGTATGTATCTCCACTCCACCGCTCTTGGCGTATCAATGATCGGCCAGATCACGTTGATTCCAGAATCAAGTGTGCGATGAAATCGGCCAAGCCTCTCGACAACAATGGTTTCAGACTGCTTTACAATCAGCAAACCGCGAACAGCAAGGATGACCACGAAAACGGCGAGGATGATAAAAAACGGAGTCATATTGAGATGAACGAATTCAGGCAAATCGAGTATCGCTAGGGAAAATCAGGCTGGACGTTTTGAGATCAGGTTCGACCGAGGCTGTCGACATGCAAGCGATTGCTCTCGACCCGTTTGACGATGACCTGAGCACCCATGGGAATCGTCTCATTGCTCTCGGAAACCGCGCGCCAATCATCACCTTCAACGAAAACGCGTCCGGTTGATGATTGTTTATCAATGGGCTCCATAACTTTACCGATGCAACCAATCAGCGCGTCAGCATTGGTTCGCGCAGCTTGAGCACCCTCTTTCCGAACAAAAAGCGGCCGGACACCGGTGGTAAGCACCAATGTTGCGCCGATGAACGTCACAATCATTCCCCAGACTGGGGCGCCTAAAGCGGCTGGAATCGCCGTGACAAGGCAAGCGCCACCAAACACCGCTGCGACAAATCCGGGGGTCAAAAGTTCCAAGACAAAAAGGATTCCTCCCGCAATCAGCCAAGCCTGCCAGTTTTCGTTCATATGCACGGGGTTTTAACGTCCTGAACTCGATACCACGGATGCCGCTGTTCCACAGCGCGAAAACGCATCGAGCGTGCGGTTCGACGGTGCCAAGTCCGGAGCGTCGCGCCCGCTCCATCATCGCTCGGATTGAGTGAGGATACCCGCGCTCCCCGCATGCGGGGTCTCATCTTCGGGGTGGTTGCGGGGGGCGCAGTTTTCTTCAACACTGATTCTGTGAGTGGGGATTCATACGTGTGGCTCAGTTTGGCTGGCTTGGCGGCAGGGTTCATTGATTCGGTAGCAGGCGGCGGCGGATTAATCACGGTGCCAGCCTTGATGTATGTCGGCCTTCCAGTGCATTTGGCTTTGGGCACAAATAAGATGCAAAGTTCTTTTGGAACGTGTGTCGCGGTATGGCGCTACTGGGGTGCGGGGCTGATTTCGTCAACGCAGATTCAATACTCGGTGTTTTGGACGCTCGCGGCTGCTGCGGCGGGTGCTTGGTGTGTCGGCAAGTTGGACGATGCGGTGCTGCGGAGATTCGTCCCAATTTTCCTGATTGCGATTGCTGTGTACATGATAGCCGGGCCGCATTTTTCGAAGCGCCGCCCAGTTGTTTCAGGGGATGCACTACCGCGGGAAGAGGCTTGCGCTGGCTTTGGCGGCTTGTCGCCTCGAGCTTTTGGCGGATTAGCTGGGTGTACCTTGGGGTTCTACGATGGGTTTTTCGGTCCGGGAACGGGAGCGTTTTGGACAATCGCGTGGATGTCGTTGCAAGGGCTTGATTTGATGCGAGCAACGGCAGCGACCAAAGTAGTGAACCTGGCAAGCAACGTGGCGTCTCTTGCGGTCTTCATTTATGCCGGTCAGGTTCGTTGGGATTGCGCCGGCGTAATGATTGCAGGCCAGGTGCTGGGTGCGCGATTGGGCTCTGGGCTCGCGATGAAAAATGGTGAGGCGTTAATACGCCCCCTTTTCACGCTGGTGGTTGTGGCCCTTGCGTTCCGCCTCTTAATGCGTTGAGTTGAAACTGCTCAGCGTGAGCGAAATCACTACAATGGTTTACATTCGCAACCGCTATCATCGCGGCGCTCATGCGTTAAGAAGGCGACAGCGCGGTCTCCTCCAAGCTTTGCTGATCAATCACATTTTCCGGTTGCCACACGTCGTGCATTGTCGGACTATGCGCGTCCTGTTTTACGTTTCCTGAGTAGCTCAGTGGTAGAGCAATCGGCTGTTAACCGATCGGTCGTAGGTTCGAATCCTACCTCAGGAGCCAGCCTCCCGGCGCTGGCAACCTAGCGCCCCTTTAGTTTACAGGGGTCTACGCCAAAGTTTGGGGAGGGTTGGGTTGCTGGTTGAGGTTTGATTAGGGTGGTTGATTCTGGGGGGGGGAACGGAGTGATTAACCGGAGGAAGCAATGACTCGGAGGCGGTAGTTTTGAAAGTTTCGGAACCCGTAAGCGCGCCTTTGGATGAGCCTCATTTTTCGGTGGAAGCCCTCGGTGATGCCGTTGTTTTTGGTGAAGCGCCACATGGCGGCGATTTCACATCTCCAACTCTGAAGCGTCTTTGCGAGGGTTTGCATCGGA